>NZ_JAPMAL010000009.1:0-240892 GCF_026343935.1 Paraburkholderia sp. CNPSo 3076
TGGCCGCGAGCATCACCGCCTTCAGGCCCGAGCCGCACACCTTGTTGATCGTCATGGCGGGAACGGCCGTGGGCAGGCCCGCCTTGATCGATGCCTGGCGCGCCACGTTCTGGCCCGAACCGGCCGTGAGCACCTGACCCATGATCACGTCGCTCACCTGCTCGGGCGTAACGCCCGCGCGCTCGAGCGCGGCCTTGATGACGATCGCGCCCAGGTCGGGCGCCGCCACCTTCGCGAGCGAACCGCCGAATTTGCCTACTGCCGTACGTGCGGCCGATACGATCACAATGTCAGTCATTTCCAGATCCTCCGGGCGGCTCGATGGCGCGCCATGCGCCCCGCCCGTCAAGTTGTTAATCCGAATTCCGCAGCAAGCGTTTCAATTGCCTCAATCGCGCTGCTGCACATAACGCCCCGGCGCCGGCTCGATCTCGGGGAATTCCGCCGAGCCGGCTTGCGCACGCGGCTTCACCTTCTTGCCGCCGTACTGATCGAGCCATTCGGCCCAGGTCGGCCACCAGCTGCCGGGTTTTTCCTCGGCAGCAGCAAACCAGTCGTCGGCCTCTTCCGGCAGATGTTTCGCGTCGGCCTCGATGCTCCAGAAGCTGCGCTTGTTCTTCGACGCCGGGTTGATCACGCCCGCGATATGGCCCGAAGCACCAAGCACGAATTTCAGCGGCCCGGACAGCAACGGCACCGACGCATACGCCGTGCGCCAGGGCACGATGTGATCGTCGCGCGAGCCGTAGATGAAGGTCGGCACGTCGATGTGCGAAAGATCCACTTCCTCGCCGCACACCGTGAGCGCGCCCGGCTCACGCAGCTTGTTTTCCAGGTACGTATTGCGCAGGTACCACGCGTACATCGGCCCCGGCAGGCTCGTCGAGTCGCTATTCCAGAACAGCAGGTCGAACGGCGCGGGCGTACGGCCCTTCAGATAATTGTCGACGACGTAGTTCCAGACCAGATCGTTGGGCCGCAGGAACGAGAATGTGTTCGCGAACTCGACGCCGCGCATGAGCCCCGGCGTGCCGCCATTCTTGCCGCCGATGGTCTGCTCGCGCATCTGCACGTGGGCTTCATCGACGAACACATCGAGCACGCCCGTGTCGCTGAAATCGAGCATCGCGGTGAGCAGCGTCATCGACGCGGCGGGATGTTCGCCGCGCGCCGCCGCGACGGACAGCGCCGTGGCAAGCAGCGTGCCGCCCACGCAAAAACCGAGCGTGTTGATCTGCTCGCGCTCGCTGATGCTGCGCGTCGTCTCGATGGCCGTGAGCACGCCCTCTTCGATGTAGTCGTCCCAGGAGCGGTCCGCGATCGACGCGTCGCCGTTGTGCCACGAGACGAGGAACACCTGCTGCCCCTGCTCCAGCGCATAAGCGACGAGCGAGTTCTCGGGCTGCAGGTCGAGAATGTAGTACTTGTTGATGCACGGCGGCACGATCAGAAGCGGCCGCTCGCGCACGGTGGCCGTGCGCGGCTTGTACTGGATCAGCTGGAACAGCGCGTTCTCGAACACGACCGAACCTTCGGTGGTCGCGAGATTGCGGCCCACCACGAAACGCGATTCGTCGGTTTGCGAGATCTTGCCGCGCGACATGTCGCCGAGCAGGTTCATCACGCCCTGGCGCAGGCTCTCGCCGTGGGTCTCGAGCAAGGCGCTCTGCGCGTCGGGATTGAGTGCGAGGAAGTTGCTGGGCGAGGCCGCCGCGGTCCACTGCTGCACGGCGAAGCGAATGCGCTCGCGCGTTTTCGCATCGGTATCGATCGCGTCGACGAGTTCATGCAGGTAGCGCGCGTTGAGCAGATACCACGCCGCCGTGAACGCATACGCGGGCGTGGCCTTCCAGGCGTCGGAGCTGAAGCGCCGGTCCTTGAGTTCGGGCGCCTTGGGCGTGGTGTCGGTGGCCTGACGCAGCAAGTCGAGCGCGTCGCGCGAATATTCCGCTTGCAGATGCTGCAGCCGCGTGGGTTCGATCAATGCCGTGGGAAGCTTGAAACCTTCGAACGGGTTCGCGCCACCGAATGGATTGGCTGCACCGAAAGGACTGCCGGCAGCGAACGGATTGCCCGCGGCGAAAGGATTGCCTGCGGCGAAGGGATTGCCGGCTGCAAACGGATTGGACGCAGCGAAAGGATTGCCCGCGGCAAAGGGATCGCCCGGAACACCGTTGCCCGTCGGCGGCCACCAGTTGGCCGCGAGTCCCGCGAAGGGCGCTTGCTGCGCCGCGCCGCCCGTTTGCTGCGCAGCATTCAGGGCGTTCTTCCAGGCGTTCGTCCACGCGTCGAGATACTGCTGCATGCCGGCTGCGTCGGGAGCAAAAGGCGGATTGCCGCGCGTTGCACCATCAGTTGAGGCGCCCGTGCCCGGGGCAGTCTTGGAACGTTGAGATGCCGTCATGCCTGCTTTTGACCGATGTGTCCCGAAGGACTGGTTGAGAGGCAGGTGGTACGCATACGGGCGCCGTTGCGGCGCTCGTCACGACCTGTCCCGTGGGTGAAGGACATTCTTGCTCCCCATTGCAAAGCGTGTCAATGCTTGTGCCCGATTTTGCCGCGCTGCGATATTTTTTTAATTATCGTTTTCCCGATGTAATCAATTGTTTAACTGCCGCGACACATTGCTGTGCGGTCTGGCGCACAAAAATCCGCCGTGGCGGCAAGCGCTTGCAGTGCAATGCGGCAATCGGGGAGCTAATGCGCCGGGAGTGGCGTACAGTGCGTTGCGGGAATAGCTGCAGCGCAACAAAAAATCGTCTGGCTCGCCACGCGCCGCCGCGCTGCATCACGGCGGCGGCTCGTCGCGGCAGCGTCAGGGATTGAGCCAGATCAGCGCGGCCATGCGGCCGGTGACGCGATCGCGCCGGTACGAGTAGAAGCGCTCGCGCAGCGTGACCGTACACAGGTCGCCGCCGCTCACGTGGCGCACGCCGAGCGTATCGAGCCGCAGCCGCGCCAGTGCGGTGAGATCGGCGAGGTATTTGCCGCTCGCCTCGGGGCGCGCCACGAAGGCCACCGCGGTGGCGGCCCGGTGGGCATCGCGTCGTGCCGCGTCGACCTGCTCCACATGGGTCATGAACGCGTCGCGCACGTCGGCGCCGACCTCGAAGGCCGTGGGCCCGATCGCGGGGCCGAGGTACGCATGCAGATCGGCCGTCCCACAGCCCGCGAGCGCCGCGACGCGCTCGGCCGTGCGCTCGATGACGCCCGCGGCCAGCCCGCGCCAGCCCGCGTGCGCGGCGCCCACGGCGCGGCCCTCGCCGTCGCACAGCAAGACCGGCATGCAGTCGGCCACCATCACGGTGCAGGCGATGCCGGGCTCGGCGGTCACGCTCGCATCGGCTTCGAGTGGGGCGCCTGCGCGCGCAGCGGCGAGCGCCTGCGCGGCGTCGACCACGACGGGGCCGTGGACCTGCTTGAGCCACGCGGCCGGCACGCCCGCATGCGTGAAGAGCCGTGCGCGGTTCGCCTCGACGTGCGCGAGATCGTCGCCGGAGCCGCGGCCAAGATTCAGGCCGCCGGGGAGATCCACGCCCTCACCGCCCTGCGCCGCCTGCCAGCGCCCGAATGGCGGCTCGCTCACGCCGCCGTCGCGCGTCGTCACCAGCGCGCGCACGCGCGGCGAAACCTGCCAGTCGGGATGCAGCAAATCGTCGGATGTCAGTTCCGGGCAGGTCGTCATGCGTGCTTGTCCTCGTCTTGCTCGTCGTCTTCGTCGTCTTCGTAATCTTCCTCGTCGCTGCCGATCACGTAGCCTTCGTCGGTGTAGGCGCTGTCGAACATGTCTTCATCGAAGCCCATTTCGTCCTCGTCTTCCTTGCCGCCGAAGCCGAGCGCCTCGATCAGCGCGTCCAGGTCGTCGGGCACTTCGGCGCGCCACTGCATCGCGCGGCCCGTGACCGGATGAACGAGGCCGAGTCGCCACGCGTGCAGCGCCTGGCGCGCGAAGCCGTCGGGCAGCGCCGCGACCGAGCGCTTGCCGCGCGCGTGGCCGTACACCGGATCGCCCAGCAGCGGATGGCCGATGTGCGCGCAGTGCACACGAATCTGGTGTGTGCGCCCTGTTTCCAGGTCGCAATGAATGGCGCTCACGGGCTGGTTGTGCCAGAGCGTTTTGTCGATGCGCCGGAAGTGCGTGCGCGCAGGCTTGCCCGAAGCGCCCTTCACCACCGCCATGCGTGTGCGCTCGCGCGGGTCGCGGCCGATGGGCGCGTCGATGGTGCCTTCGTCGGCCATGTTGCCCCACACGAGCGCGAGATAGCGGCGCTTGACCGTGCGCGCCTGCAACTGGCGCACGAGGTCGGTCTGCGCCTGGAGCGTACGCGCGACGACCATCAGCCCGGACGTGTCCTTGTCGAGCCGATGGACGATCCCCGCGCGCGGCAGACCCGCCGCCGCGTCGCCATAGCGATGCAGGAGGCCGTTGAGGAGCGTGCCGCTCCAGTTGCCCGCGGCCGGATGCACGACGAGCCCGGCGGGCTTGTTGATGACGACGATGGCGTCGTCCTCATAGACGATATCGAGCGGCACCGGCTCGGGCGTGAACGCGAGCTGCTCGGGCAGGAGGTCCGGCACGAGTTCGATGGTCGCGCCGAGCGGCACCGGCTGGCGCACCTTGGCCGGCTTGCCGTCCACGCGCACGCGCTGCTCCTCGATCCAGCCCTGCAAACGGCTGCGTGAAAATTCCGGAAATACTTTGGCGAGCACCTTGTCGAGGCGCTCGCCTGCGAGCTCATCGGGCACCTGAACCGAGCGCGGTGCTTCGCCGCCGCGCGCGCGCGGGGCGCCGCCGGCGTCCTCGCCCGCAAGTTCGTCGTCGAGCGCCTCACCGGCGGCTGCGTCATCGGGCGCATCGCCCAGGCTATAATCTCTGATGCTGTTTTGGGCGCCGGGAGCGCCGGCCCCCGGAATAACTGTACGGGTCATTGAGTCTGGGTCACCTGTGGACCTGAAGCTGGACTGGATAAATGCGAGCCTTGAACACGATTACGAAACTGGCCCAACACGCGGTGGCCCGAAACGCAATGCGCACGACGCGAGCAAACACGCTCGGCAAGATTGGCAACATCATTCGACTTGCTGCTTGCGGCGCGGCGCTCGCCGTGGTCGCGGCCTGCCACGGCCTGCCGGAAAAGACCGACGAAACGGCGGCATGGAACAACAACAAATTATATACGGAGGCCCAGGACGCGCTCGCCGGCGGCGACTGGGGCAAGTGCGCGAAATATTTTGAAGCACTCCAGGGCCGCGACCCGTTCGGCCACTTCGCCCAGCAGGCGCAGATCAACGTGGCCTACTGCAGCTGGAAGGACAACGAGAACGACGCCGCCGACCAGGCGATCAACCGCTTCATCCAGCTGCACCCGGATCACCCGGACGTTGCCTACGCGTACTACCTCAAGGGCATGATCCACTTCAACGACGACCTGGGTCTGTTCGGCCGCTTCTCGGGCCAGGACATGAGCGAGCGCGACCCGAAGTCGCTGCGCGAGTCGTATGACGCCTTCAAGGTGGTGGTCGACAAGTATCCGCAGAGCAAGTACGCCCCGGACGCCGCCCAGCGCATGCGCTACATCGTGAACGCACTCGCCTCGCACGAAGTGCACGCCGCCGACTACTACTATCGCCGCGGCGCCTATGTGGCGGCCATCAACCGCGCGCAGCTCGCTATTCAGGACTACAAGAGCGCGCCGGCAATCGAAGACGCCCTGCACATCATGATCCTGTCGTACCAGAAGCTCGATCAGCCGCAGCTTGCCGAAGACACGCGCCGCGTGCTCGCCGGCACCTTCCCGGACAGCCCGTACATCACCGGTCACGCTCGCCCCGGCAAGGAAGACAAGTCCTGGTGGCAGATCTGGTGATCGCCGCGCCTCTCGCCTGAGGCACGCTGCAAAGCAAAACGCCACGGTTTCCCGTGGCGTTTTTTTTGGCTTCGGCGGCAGCGCGGGCTACGCGCCTGCGCGGCTGCGGGTTTGCTCAATCGCGCTCGAACAGCGCAATCGATTCCACGTGCGACGTGTGCGGGAACATGTTGACCACGCCCGCGCCCTTGAGGCGGTAGCCGGCCTCGTTGACGAGCACCCCCGCATCGCGCGCCAGCGTCCCGGGACTGCACGACACATAGACAATGCGCCTGGGTAGCGGGCCATTGCCGCTCTGCGCGATTTGCGCGAGCGCCTGGGAAATGGCGAACGCGCCTTCGCGCGGCGGGTCGACGAGGAACTTGTCGAAGTGGCCGAGCGCGCGAATGTCGTCGGCGGTGACTTCGAACAGGTTGCGGCACGCAAACGAGGTGTGGCCGTCCACGCCGTTGGCGCGCGCATTTTCCAGCGCGCGGGCCGTCAGCGTATCGCTGCCTTCGATCCCCACCACTTCGCGCGCGAGACGCGCGAGCGGTAGCGTGAAGTTGCCGATGCCGCAGAACAGATCGAGCACGCGGTCGCCCGCCTCCGGCGCAAGCAGGCGCAGCGCGCGGCCCACTAGCACGCGGTTGATCTGGTGATTGACCTGGGTGAAGTCCGTCGGCTTGAACGGCATGCGAATGCCGTATTCGGGCAGTGTGTAGTCCAGTTCCTTGTCTAGCGGATAGAACGGGAACACCGTGTCCGGGCCCTTCGGCTGCAGCCAGAACTGGACGTTGTGCTCGTCCGCGAACGCGCGCAGCAAGTCTTCGTCGGCGGCCGTGAGCGGCTCGAGAATGCGCAGCACGAGCGCCGTCACGCTCGAACCCACGGCGAGTTCGATCTGCGGCATGCGATCGCGAATCGACAGCGCGGCCACCAGATGGCGCAGCGGCACGAGCATTGCCGAGACGTTCGGCGGCAGCACTTCGCAGCTCGTCATGTCGGCCACGTAGCTGCTCTTCTTCTCGTGGAAGCCCACCAGCACCCCGCCCTTCTTCGGCACATTGCGCACCGTGAGGCGCGCACGATAGCGGTAGCCCCACGACGGCCCGTGAATTGGCCGGAACATCGTCTCCGAACGCACTTTTGAGAGATGCATGAGGTTGTCTTCGAGCACGCGCTGCTTGACGGCGATTTGCGCACGCACGTCGAGGTGCTGCATCGAGCAGCCGCCGCAGGTGCCGAAGAACGGGCATTGCGGCTTCGTGCGAATCGCGCTCTCGCGCAGCACGTCGACTACCTGCGCCTGTTCGAACGTGGGCTTCTTGCGGTAGCTGAGGTAGGTCACGCGCTCGCCCGGCAACGCGCCCTCGACGAAGATCACCTTGCCGGGCTCGCCCGTCTCGGTCACGGTGCGGCCAACGCCGCGGGCCTCCATGTCGAGCGACTCGATCTCGAGAATGGGGGCATGAGCGACCGAAGCTTCGAGGGCGGCGCGCTTTTCGGCGCGGCGCTCGCGCTTGCTGCGCTTTTTCGGGGGCGTGGACGGCATGGGCTCGGCCTGGGCAGGCTCGGCTTGAGGGTCGGGGGCAGCTTGAGACACCAGCGGATTCCTGACTGACGATAAGTGAATTGTGGGCGAAGGCGAGATTGTAGTCGAAGTCTGCGCCCGCGCTCCGTCGCTGCAATTTTCGTACGGGTCCGATCGTGCGCGCTGCGCCCCGTCTGCGCCGCTGCTTTCGCATTTGTCATACAACACGCCACGAGAAACCAGGCTAGGGTTTAAACGTGCGTGCGGGAACCGCCGCCGCAGCATGCGAGGAGCGTGCCGATGAAACTGATGAGCTGGAATGTGCAGTGGGGGCGCGACGCTTCTGGCGTCGTCGATCTCGCGCGCACGGTGCGCGAGGCGCAGCGCCTCGCCGACTTCGACGTGCTATGCCTGCAGGAGATCACGCGCGGCTTCCGGGCGCTGCCGGGTGGTCCCGGCGACGATCAGTTCGCCGAACTGCGCTCGCTGCTGCCCGGCTATACGGTCATTGAAGCGATTGGCGCCGACTTGCCTGCGCCGCGCGACGCGCAAGCCTCCAGCCAAGGCACGGCGCAGATGCCGCGCCGCCAGTTCGGCAACGCGCTCGCCACGCGCTTGCCCCTCGCGCAGGTGTTTCGCCACGCCCTGCCGTGGCCCGCCGATTCCACCGCACCCTCGATGCAACGCGTGGCGCTCGAAGCCGTGCTCGACGCGCCGGGCGGCGCGCTGCGCGTGCTGGTCACGCATCTGGAGTTCTATTCGCTGCGCCAGCGGCTCGCGCAAGTGGACGAGTTGCGGCGCCTGCAGCAGGAAGCCGCCGATCACGCGGCGCATCCCGCACCCGCCGAAAACGATGTCGGCCCGTTCGCCGGCACCGCGCGCCCGCTATCCGCGATCGTCTGCGGCGACTTCAACAGCGCGTGGGGCAGCGAGGCGTACACACGCATGCTCGAACCGCTCGCGGGCAGCCCCGCCTTCATCGACGCGTGGACCGCGCTGCATGCAGGCGCGACACCACCGCCGACGGCCGGCGTCTACGACACGCAGCAATGGTCGGATGGCCCGCTCGCGTGCGACTTCGTCTTTGTCACGGAGGATTTGCGCCCACGCTTGCGAAGCTGCGAGATAGACGGCGCGATCCAGGCTTCGGATCATCAGCCGATCGTGCTCGAACTGGGCTGAGAGATTTCGCCGTGCCTAGCTAGCGAACGCCTTGAGATACTCGCCCCAATGCGGTGCGGCTTCCGCGGCGAGCGACTGCTTCACGAACTCGATCTCATCGGCATATTCGCGCTCCGTGAAACCGCCGCGCATCATCTGAAACCGGCAATAAAGGAGATACGTGTTGACCACGTCGGTTTCGCAGTAGTTGCGGATCTCCTCGATGCGGCCTTCCTGAAACGCGGTCCACACCTGGCCGCCATCCATGCCGAGCTTACCCGGAAAACCGCAGAGCTTCGCGAGCGCGTCGAGCGGCGCGTTCGCGCGCGGCTGATACATCGCGAGCACATCCATCAGGTCGGTGTGACGCGTGTGGTAGCGGCTAAGGTAATTGTTCCACTTGAACTCGCGGTCCTCTTCACCCGTTTCCCAGTAGCGCACCGCGCGAATGCCGTGCACGAGCGCGCGATAGTGCAGCACCGGCAAGTCGAAGCCGCCGCCGTTCCACGAAACGAGCTGCGGCGAATACTTCTCGATCGTGCGGTAGAACGAATCGATCAGGCGCGCCTCGCCGTCTTCGGGCGTGCCGAGCGAGCGCACGCGAAAGCCCTGGCCGTCGCGAAACACGCACGAGATCGCGGCGACGCGCTGCAGGTGATGCGGCAGGAAATCGCTGCCGGTCTTCTCGCGGCGCGCGGCGAAGGCGTGCTCGGCGACTTCGGTGTCGGTGAGCGTGGCGGGCAGATCGTCGAGACGGCGAATGCCGTCGACATCGGGAATCGTCTCGATGTCGAATACGAGTACAGGAACTGTCATTCAGATGGACTGCGAGAGTTTAGAGAACGGCGTCCTTGCGCACGCCGTTCGAAGCGAAAAAGCGCTTGAGGCGCACCAGCGCTTCCTGCTGGATCTGCCGCACGCGCTCGCGGGTGAGGCCCATTTCGTCGGCCAGCTCTTCGAGCGTGGCGGGCTCGATATGGTTCAGCCCGAAGCGCCGTTCGATGACGTGGCGATGCTTATCGGATAACCGGCCAAGCCACGCGCGTGTAAGCGTTTCCAGCTCGCGATGCTGCACTTCGGCGTCGGGCGACTGGCTCTGGTCGTCCGAGAGCAGGTCGAGCAGGCTGCTGGCCGGGTCGAGGTCGAGCGGCGCGTCGAGCGAGGCCGTGTGTTCGTTGAGCGCGAGAATGTCGGTGACTTCCTCGGTGGTCTTGCCGGTGAGATACGCGATGTCGTCGATGCTCGCGTCGCGGCGCTCGGAGGCCGAATCGGCGTTGAGCGAATTCTTCTCCAGATGTCGCTTCGCGCGCAGCACCTGGTTGAGCTCGCGGATCACGTGCACCGGCAAACGCACGGTGCGCGCCTGGTTCATGATCGCGCGCTCGATGCTCTGGCGGATCCACCAGGTCGCATACGTCGAGAAACGGAAACCGCGCGTGGGATCGAACTTCTCGATCGCGTGCATGAGGCCGAGATTGCCCTCCTCGATCAGGTCGAGCAGCGGCACGCCGCGATTGAGGTAACCCTTCGCAATGCTGACGACGAGGCGCAGATTGCGCTCGATCATGACCTGACGCGCTTCGAACTCGCCGGCCTTGGCGAGCCGCGAGTAGCGCTGCTCCTCCTCGACGGTGAGGAGCGGCTTCACGCTGATCCGGTTCAGATAATGCTGGATCGTGTCGGCCGTGAGTTCAGCCTGCAGCATGGCGCGGAAATCGTCGGCGTCGGGCGCGGCATCGGCCGTTTCGGCGCCCTCGCCCGAGCCGCCTTCGTCGGACTGTGAATCGCGCTCTTCACGCTCCTCGCGCTCCTCAAAATCGCGACCGCCGTCGAGGTCGGGCGACGCGTCGTCGTCGGCCGCCTGCGCGCCATCCTCCACCGAAACCTGGGCGGCTTGGCTGTCAGACTCGGATTGCTGCAGACGGCGCTTCGATTTCGGCATGGTCGGCTCGCTTTTATTGCGGCGGCAAGTACTTCAGTGGGTCGACGGGCTTACCCTGACGGCGTACTTCGAAATGCAGCATCACCCGGTCCGAGTCGGTATTGCCCATTTCGGCGATCTTCTGACCTTTGGTGACCGCATCCCCTTCTTTTACCATCAAAGTCCGGTTGTGTGCATACGCGGTCAAAAACGTTGCGTCATGCTTGATGATAATGAGATTGCCGTAACCGCGCAGCCCATTTCCGGCATAAACCACGCGTCCATCGCCGGCTGCCTTGACAGGATCGCCAGGCGCACCGCCAATATTGATGCCCTTGTTCTTCGTATCGTCGAAGCCGTTGAGCACCGGCCCACGCACCGGCCACGCGAGCGCGATGTTGCCGCCCGGCGCCGCGGCCATGTCGCCGCCGCTTGCACCCGGCTGCGGCGGCACGGCGGCCGTCGGCGGCGCTGCGTTCGCACCCGAACCGTAGATCGGCGGCTGTGCCGGCGTCCCCGCTGCCGGAGCGCCCGGCGCGGCGCCCACACCCGGCACCGGCGCGGTCACGACACCGGGCGTGTACGCCGACGGATTCGCACCCGGCGGCACGACGCGCAACAACTGGTCCACCTCAATCTGGTTCGGATTGGTGAGATTGTTCCACGTCGCGATGTCGCGATAATTCTGGCCGTTTTCGAGCGCAATCCTATAGAGAGTGTCGCCCGGCTTCACCCGGTAATATCCCGGAGGCGGCGGACCGAGCGGCACCGGAGGCTGTGCGGCCGCCGTGCCGAGCGGCGCGGTGCGGTCCACCACAGGTGCCTGATCGAGTCGCGTGGCGCATGCGGCCAGAAGACAGAGCGCGGCGACCGCGGCGCCGCGCTGGGCTGCGATCAGCGTGGCTTCGGGCAGGTCGACATTCAGGCGGTTTCTTTTGATCGCGCGCAACATACTCATCGGATTCAGATCACTCCAGATTTTAAGGGGACAAAGAAAACGCGATCCAGGCGTGACTCCCGCCACTGCGCCGGCCCCGTACGCTCGACGAGCGTGAGGACCTGCGTCGCTTCGCCGGCGGCACTCTGTGTGCCGGACACCGCGACCGGCGCCACGAGCCGCCCGCCGATGGCGAGTTGCTCGAGCAGCGCCTGCGGCACGTCGAAGCCCGCAGCGGCGATCACGATCGCGTCGAACGGCGCCGCCGACGGCAAACCGAGCCGTCCGTCGCCGTAGTGCAAGCGGATATTCGGGATACGCAGCGGACGAAGATTCGTCTTCGCGCGCTCGTATAACGGCTTGATGCGTTCAATGGAATACACGTCGCGCGCGATCTGGCTCAACACCGCTGCCTGATAGCCGCAGCCGGTGCCGATTTCCAGCACGCGCTCCAGCACGCGGCCCGCGCCCGCGAGCTCGAGCATGCGCGCGACCACGGAAGGCTTCGAGATGGTCTGGTGATGACCGATCGGCAACGCCGCATCTTCGTAGGCTTGGGTAGCGAGACCCGGGTCGATGAACATGTGGCGCGGCACGGCCGCGAGCGCCTGGAGCACGCGCGCATCGGCGATGCCGTTCGCACGCAGGCGTTCGACCATGCGTTCGCGTACGCGTTCCGAAGTCAGCGCATGCGCGCCGTTGAGCGCAACGGCGGGCGCGCCCGTGACGGCCACCGCGGCGCGCGGCACACTCACGCCGCCCGGCATGGCGGCGCGCGGCGCGGCTGCGTTGCCGGCAGGATGCGCAGGCTTGATCGAACTCGCCGGCTTCGCGCTCACCGGCCTCGCATTGACCGGCTTCGCATTGAGCGGCTTCGCCGGCGGCGCCTTGGACGGCGTGCTCGCGGTGGACTTCGCAACGGCCGGATTACCAACCTTCGCGACGGGCTTCGCGAGCGCGCCGACGCCCGCTTTCGACGGGCCGCTGTTGCCCGCGCCCGCGAGCGACGTGCGTGCATCGCCCGGGCGCGCGTCGCGCCGGCGCGGCTCGCGTACGAGATCCGCGAGCCCGAGCGGAAAACGCTTCGTGCGCTCGCCCGTCATGAAGCGCTGCCGCCCTTGCGCGCCCAGTCGTGCGTCGCGGACAACATTTGCGTATGGGTGAGATCGAGTTGCAGCGGGGTGATCGACACATGGCCGTTCGCTACCGCGTGGAAGTCCGTGCCCTCGCTCGCGTCGCGTGCGCTGCCCGACGGCCCGATCCAGTAAATCGGCTCGCCGCGCGGGTTGGTCTGGCGGATCACGGGCTGCGAAGGATGACGCTTGCCGAGGCGTGTGACGCGCCAGTCACCAAGCTCGTCGTACGGCAGGTTCGGGATGTTGACGTTCAGCAGCGGATGACCCGGCAACGGATTCGCGAGGTAATGCGCAACGATCTCGGCCGCGACGCGCGCCGCGGAATCGAGATGCACCCAGTCCTTGTCGACGAGCGAAAACGCAATGGCCGGCAGGCCGAACATGATGCCTTCGGTGGCTGCGGCCACCGTGCCCGAGTACAGTGTGTCCTCGCCCATGTTCTGGCCGTTGTTGATGCCCGAGACCACGAGGTCGGGCTGCTGGTCGAGCATGCCCGTGAGCGCGATGTGCACCGAGTCGGTGGGCGTGCCGTTCACGTAATAGAAGCCGGTGCTCGCCGATCGCAACACCGACAGCGGGCGCCACAGCGTAAGCGAGTTCGATGCGGCGCTGCAGTTCTGCTCGGGCGCCATGACTGTGACTTCGCCGAGCGGCTTGAGCGCTTCATAAAGCGCCGCAAGGCCGGGGGCGAGATAACCGTCGTCGTTGCTGAGTAGTATTCGCATCGAGCGATTGTAACCGAGGAAAGAAGGCACGCGAACGACAGCCCGGCCCTTGCGGCAGTGCGTGTCTGCCACTGGGCTGCACGTCGAAATCACGCGCCGGTCCGGGGCGTATTCGCATCCACGGCACGGCTCGAAAGGCGCCTGTCATCGACGCGAAATAAATCGCACGATCGTTCGCATTACGGCGGATTGCCGTACACTGTCCCGCTGTAGCGAATGCATGACCGACGCCACTGCAAGCAACCGAACCGGAAAAGACAGGAGACACGATGCGCGCAATCCGCTGCAACCAGTACGGGCCGCCCGACTCGCTCACGCTCGAAGACTCGCCCGACCTCGTGCCGGGCCCGGGTCAGGTCGTGATCGACGTGAAGGCCGCGGCCGTCAACTTTCCCGACGTGCTCATCATCGAGAACAAGTATCAGATGAAGCCGCCGCTGCCCTTCACGCCTGGCGCCGAACTCGCGGGCGTCGTGCGCGCGGCGGGCGAAGGCGTGAAGCTCGCGCCCGGTACGCGCGTGGTGGCGTATGTGGGCACTGGCGCCTTCGCCGAGCAGGCGCTTGCGGACGCGTCGGCCTGCGTGGCACTGCCCGAGGCCGCCGATTTCGCGACGGCCGCCGCCTTCACGCTCGCGTATGGCACGTCGCATCACGCCGTCGTCGATCGCGCCGCGCTGCGCGCAGGCGAAACGATGCTCGTGCTCGGCGCGGCGGGCGGCGTGGGCCTCGCGGCTGTCGAAATCGGCAAGCTGCTCGGCGCGCGCGTGATCGCGGCCGCCTCGAGCGAGGAGAAGCTCGAAGTCTGCCGTCGCTTCGGTGCGGACGCCACCATCAACTACAGCACCGAGGACTTGCGCGAGCGCATCAAGGCGCTCACCGACGGCAAGGGCCCCGACGTGATCTACGACCCGGTGGGCGGTGAGTATGCTGAACCGGCGTTCCGCAGCATCGGCTGGCGCGGGCGCTATCTCGTGGTCGGCTTCGCGAATGGCGAGATTCCCAGGCTGCCGCTCAATCTCGCGCTGCTCAAGGGCGCGAGCCTCGTCGGCGTGTTCTGGGGCGATTTCGCGCGTCGCGAGCCGCAGCACAACGCGGCAGCGTTCGCGCAGATGGTGGGCTGGATCGGCGAAGGCAAACTCAAGCCGTATGTCTCGAAGCGCTACAAGCTCGCGGACACCGCGCAGGCGCTCAAGGACATGGCCTCGCGCAAGGTGACGGGCAAGATCGTGATCGAGCCCTGAACGTTTCCTGTCGCGCAGGACGACGCAAAGCGAAAACGGCTCGCCGGTGAACAACCGGCGAGCCGTTTTGCATGATGCACACCGCCTTAGACTATGTGTTGCTCGCGCAACCGTGCAATGTGGTCCGCGTCATAGCCCAGCGTCTTCAGGACTTCATCGGTATGTTCGCCCAGTGCGGGGCCAAGCCAGCGCGTATCGCCGGGCGTCACCGAGAGCTTGGGCGTAACCGCGGGCAGCGCGATGTCCACGCCCTCGCCTTCCTTCGCATCCGGCGCTTGCCAGCGGAACTGCTGGATCATCTGGCGCGCCGCGAACTGCGGATCGGCGAACATGTCGGCCACGCTGTAGATGCGGCCCACGGGCACGTCGGCGGCATTGAGCACGTCGAGCGCTTCGTTGATGGTGCGCGTGGAGAGCCACGCCGCGATTGCGCCGTCGATCTCCGCCGTGCGCGGCACGCGGCCGTCGTTGTGGGCGAGTTGCGGATCATTCGCGAGGTCCGCGCGGTCGATGGCCATCATCAGGCGCTTGAAGATCGGATCGCTGTTGCCGCCGATCACGATGCTGCCGTCCCGGCACGGATACGTATTCGATGGCACGATGCCCGGCAGCGACGCGCCGGTGCGCTCGCGCACCATGCCGTACACGCCGTACTCGGGCACCACGCTCTCCATCATGTTGAACACGGCCTCATAGAGCGCAACATCGACGATCTGGCCGCTGCCGCCGTTCATGTTGCGATGATGGAGCGCCATCATCGCGCCGATCACGCCATGCAGCGCGGCAATCGAGTCGCCGATCGAAATGCCGATGCGCGGCGGCGGCAGATCGGGATAGCCGGTGATGTGGCGCAGGCCGCCCATCGATTCGGCGATCGCGCCGAAGCCCGGACGGTCGCGATACGGGCCGGTCTGGCCGTAGCCCGAGAGCCGCACCATCACGAGGCCGGGATTCTCCTTCGAGAGCACGTCGTAGCCGAGGCCGAGCTTTTCGAGCAGGCCTGGCCGAAAATTCTCGATGACGATGTCGGCTTCCTTCGCGAGCCGCCGCACGATCTCCTTGCCCTCTTCGGCTTTGAGATTCACCGTGACGGACTTCTTGTTGCGCGCCTGCACGGCCCACCAGAGCGACGTGCCGCCCGCTTCCGGGTAGAGCTTGCGCCACTTGCGCAGCGGATCGCCGCCCTTGGGGTCTTCGATCTTGATGACTTCGGCGCCGAATTCGCCGAGAAAGCGGGCCGCGAACGGGCCGGCGATCAGCGTGCCGAGTTCGAGGACTTTGACGCCCGTGAGCGGGCCCGTGCCTTTCGCTGCGGATGCATTCGATTGGGAATCGGGGGAAGCGGCGGCTGCGCTCATGGTGGCTCCTTTCGTTCTGTTCGGCGAGCGGCGCCATTTCGGTACGCCGCGATCGAAGCCTGGCGGGACGCTACATCGAGCGCCGGTCGAGCATGGCGCGCGCGATGGTGCCCGCGTCGACGTATTCGAGTTCGCCGCCCACCGGCACGCCGCGTGCGAGGCGCGTGACGGCGAGTCCGCGCGCCTTGAGCGTCTGGCCGAGATAATGGGCCGTCGCCTCGCCCTCGTTCGTGAAATTGGTGGCGAGCACCACTTCCTTGACGACGCCGTCCGACGCGCGCTTCACGAGCCGGTCGAAATGGATCTCTTTCGGACCGATGCCGTCGAGCGGACTCAGATGCCCCATCAGAACGAAATACAAGCCGCGGTACGTCATGGTCTGTTCGAGCATGATCTGGTCGGCCGGTGTTTCGACGACGCACAGCAGCGTAGGGTCACGCTCCTCGTCGAGGCACGTTTCGCACACCTGAGCTTCGGTGAAGGTATTGCACTTCTCGCAGTGCTTCAGATTCCCGGTCGCGAACAGGAGCGCGTTGCCGAGCTTTTCGGCGCCGTCGCGGTCGTGCTGCATCAGGTGATAGGCCATGCGTTGCGCCGACTTCGGCCCGACACCGGGCAACACGCGCAGCGCCTCGACGAGAGCGGCGAGAGCGGAAGGTTGTTTCATGCGGATTCAGCGCGAGACGCGCGACGGAGTTTGAAGCGGAACCGGCTTCGGGGTGCTTCCTGCTGCTTGATGCTGCTTGCTGCTTTCGACGCCATGACGCCCGCGCAGCCTTGCCTGCCGCGGCACGCGGGACGCGCGGGCGCCGGCCTGCCAGAAGCAGACGCGGCGCTCGCCACGTTCCTTAGAACGGCATCTTGAAGCCCGGCGGCAGCGGCAGGCCGGCGGTCATGCCGCCCATCTTTTCCTGCGACGTGGCTTCGGCCTTGCGCACCGCGTCGTTGAACGCCGCGGCCACGAGGTCTTCGAGCATGTCCTTGTCGTCCGCGAGCAGGCTCGGATCGATCGACACGCGGCGCACGTCGTTGCGGCAGGTCATCGTGACCTTGACGAGACCGGCGCCGGCCTGACCCTCGACTTCGATCTGGGCAAGCTGCTCCTGCATCTTCTTCATGTTTTCCTGCATCTGCTGGGCTTGCTTCATGAGCCCTGCGAGTTGGCCTTTCAACATAGTCACTGCTCCTTCTGGATCGTAGTCGTTCGAATCGATGCGCTCAAAAGCGCGCGACGCATGCCGCGCCGCGCGGCGCAATTCAGTGGGCGGCCTGAGTGCCGCCCGATGCGGCTTCCGGCGCAACCGGCCGGATCGAGCCCGGCACGATGCTCGCGCCGAAGTCGCGAATCAGTTGCTGCACGAAGGGGTCGGCGCCGATCTCGCGCTCGGCTTCGCGTTGACGCTGGGCGCGTTCGGCGGCGTCGAGGGCGGCCGCCGTGCGGCGCGCGGGGCCGACTTCCACGCTCACTTCAACGGCCTTGCCAAGACGCTCGGCGAGCGCCGTCCTGAGCTTCGCCACCTGCGAGGCTTCGGCGTACTGCGGCACCGGCACGCTCAATTTGAGCAGCGTACCTTCGAGCGCCGTCAGCTCGCTGTTGAATGCGAGCTGGTACGAGATGCCCTTGAGCGAAAGCGTGGCGGCGAGCGCGGGCCAGTCGCCCGTGAAGCCGATCGGATCGAGCGCAATTCCAGGCGGCAGCTTGCTTACGTCGACCACGGCCGGCGACGACGTCGGCACCGAAGCGGCAGCGCGCGGTGCCGACGGCTCGCTGTCGTAGGCGGCCACGAAGCCGTCGTCGGGGGGCGCGAAGTACGCATCATCGGCGCCGAGCGGCACGTAGTCGTCGGGCGGGATATCGTCCCACGGCGGCGCGCCCGAGGCGTCCTGCTGCGCACTTGCGTTGCGTGCCGGCTGGCGCGCCTGCGCTTCCTGCGCGGCGGCGGCGCGGCGAGCCGGATCGGGCGTCGGCACCTTCACTTCCATGCGCGGTGCGGCCTTCGGCGCGGGCGCAGGAGCGGCCACGCCGGCAGCGGCAGCCGGACCTCGGCCCGTGGCAGCGCGCATGCCCTTGCTGCGCAGCACGTCGAGCGCAGCGCTTGCGCCACCGCGCGCGGACGCGGCGGCGGGTTCCTCGCGAGATTCGAATTGCGGCGTGGGCGCGGCGGCCACGCTCTGCACAGGCTGCGTCTCTTCTGGCGCAGCGGGAGCGGCCGCCGCCGGCTCGACCGGGGCCACAGGCGCAGCTTGCGGCGCGGCGCCCAGATTCGGCGCGGGCTCGCCCGCGTCTTCCCAGGGCGGGACGACGCGCGCTTCGGCTGCAGGCGTCGCGAGCGGCGCAGGCGCACTCGCTTGCGGCTCGGTAACGGGCAACTTCGCCGGTGCGGCTTCTATCGGCTGCGGCACCGGCGCTGCCGGCTTCGGCACGACCGGCTGCGCAACGGCAGGCGCCGCACTGCGCGCCGACGCCGCTACCGGAGCCGCCGCACGCGTGCCCATGCCCGCCGCAACGGGTTTCGACGCCGGCGCACTGCCCACGCTGCCCGCGCTCACGGAAGGCTCGAACGCGAGCATGCGCAGCAGCGTCATCGTGAAGCCGGCGTATTCGTCGGGCGCCAGGCCGAGTTCGCTGCGGCCGAGAGTCGCGATCTGATAGAAAAGCTGGACCTGCTCCGGGCTCACTGCTTCTGCAAAACGGCGAATGTCGTCGGCTTCGGGCCACTCGTCGAGCACCGAAGAAGGCGCGAACTGCGCCCAGCCAATGCGATGGAACAGACTCGCGAGGTCCTGCAGCGCCGTGGAGAACGACAGGCTGCGCAGCGCCATTTCGTCTGCGATGGCCAGCACGTTCGCGCCGTCGCCGGCCACGAGCGCGTCGATCAGGCGGATCAGATAGCTTTGATCGAGCGCGCCGAGCATGCCGCGCACCGCTTCCTCGGTGACCTGGTTGGCTGAATAAGCAATGGCCTGGTCGGTGAGCGAAAGCGCGTCGCGCATCGAGCCGTCGGCGGCGCGCGCGAGCAGGCGCAGCGCCTGCGCCTCGAACTCGACCCTCTCCTCACCGAGAATATGCGTGAGATGCTCGACGATGTTGCCCGCCGGCATCTGCTTCAAATTGAACTGCAGGCAACGCGAGAGCACCGTGACCGGAATCTTCTGCGGGTCCGTCGTCGCGAGGATGAACTTCACATGCGGCGGCGGCTCTTCCAGCGTCTTCAGCATCGCGTTGAAGGCGTGGTTCGTGAGCATGTGCACCTCGTCGATCATGTAGACCTTGAAGCGCGCATCGACCGGCGCGTAAACCGCACGCTCGAGCAGCGCGGCCATTTCGTCCACGCCGCGATTGCTCGCCGCATCCATCTCGACGTAGTCGACGAAGCGCCCTTCGTCGATTTCCCGGCACGCGCGGCACACGCCGCAGGGCTTCGACGTCACGCCGGTCTCACAGTTGAGCGCCTTGGCGAAGATACGCGACAGCGTCGTCTTGCCCACGCCGCGCGTGCCTGTGAAGAGGTACGCGTGATGCAGGCGGCCGCCGTCGAGTGCATGCGTGAGCGCGCGCACCACGTGCTCCTGTCCGACGAGCGAAGCGAAATCCTTCGGTCGCCACTTGCGTGCGAGAACTTGATAGGTCATGCGGAAATTGTATCAGCAACGCCCGCGCGTCCAGATGAATCGAAAGGCGGCCAATGCCCGGTTCGCGGCCGCCGCGCAATGGTGCGAGCCGGCGATTACAGACGACGAAAACAGTGGCGATACAGACGTGGCAAATACGACGAACGAAGAGCCGCGTCGCGCAATCAATGGCGCGGCGTCAATCTCGTATCTGGGGGAAAAACGGAAGAAAAAAGAGGAAGGTGACGAGCCTGACCCTCGGCACTGGCGGAAAACGGC
Organism: Paraburkholderia sp. CNPSo 3076; assembly: GCF_026343935.1. Lineage (NCBI taxonomy): Bacteria > Pseudomonadati > Pseudomonadota > Betaproteobacteria > Burkholderiales > Burkholderiaceae > Paraburkholderia > Paraburkholderia sp. CNPSo 3076. Next base: position 19,751 of record NZ_JAPMAL010000009.1, read on the forward strand.
TGTGGCTGCTTCGTTCCCGACCTGACCAGGTTGACCGCCCCTCCATGCGAGGAGGCCCGTCACGGCGCATTCTAACATCGGTCGCCCGCCAATGCGACTGCTGCGGTGCGAAAAAACGCGCCGAGCCGCTCCAGACATCGTTGCGTGCCATGGGTAGCCACCCTCTTGCAATGCCCCGCGCCGCCTCCAGATAGCGTGCAGGAGCACAAGGTATCGCACGGAAAGGCCCCACGAAATTGCCCGCGCCACCGCCCGAATATCCCGCCGAATGTGGTCTGCAGGACGGAAACCCTGCTTGCGGCATGAGTACTATCACCGTCGGCAACGCATAGGGATTTAGGCTACACTGGCGTCGGCAATCGGCTGGGCCACGCGGTTTGCGTGCGAATGGCGTGTGATTCGGACGTACGACTCGGGTTCGGTCTGGCCGCCAAGGCGGCCCCGGAAGAATTTTCAGTTTTGGTGTATCGTGGCGAGCAATTTACTCGGCCTCGAATCGAAAGAGGTATTCATACAATGAGCGAACAAATCAAGCATATCAGCGACGCATCGTTCGAACAGGACGTCGTGAAATCCGACAAGCCCGTGCTGCTGGACTTCTGGGCGGAGTGGTGTGGTCCGTGCAAGATGATCGCGCCGATTCTCGATGAAGTCGCGAAAGATTATGGCGACCGCCTTCAGGTCGCGAAGATCAACGTCGACGAGCACCAGTCGACGCCGGTGAAGTTCGGCGTGCGCGGCATCCCCACGCTGATCCTCTTCAAGAACGGCGCCGTGGCGGCGCAGAAGGTCGGCGCGCTGTCGAAGTCGCAGCTCACCGCGTTCCTGGACAGCCACCTGTAACCTCCTCGCTGGCCGCCCCTCCCCGCCCGGGCGCCTCGCCCGGCCAGCAAGGGATGAGCCATGCAAAGGTGCGTGTTGTCACGCGACAACACGCACCATAAAAACACGCCGAAACTTGCAGTCGGTCTTCACTGACGGTTTCTGGCGTGTGCTATGCTAGAATTCATAAAGCGTCTACCGGCGCCCTTATAAAAGTTTCAAGCAAGCTTGAAGCAAAGTTTCAACCAAAAGTCCTTGAGCGGTTCCGCTCGCTTCTTTTCCCCCATCCTTTTCGTCGCACTCCTCCCCGACGGGTTCTCCGTATGCATCTTTCCGAGCTCAAGTCTCTGCACGTGTCCGAATTGATCGAGATGGCCAATGGCCTCGAGATCGAAAATGCGAACCGCCTGCGCAAGCAGGAACTCATGTTCGCGATTCTCAAAAAGCGCGCCAAGACGGGCGAAACGATCTTCGGTGACGGCACGCTCGAAGTGCTCCCCGACGGCTTCGGCTTCCTGCGCTCGCCAGAAACCTCGTATCTCGCCAGCACGGACGATATCTATATCAGCCCGTCGCAGATCCGCCGCTTCAACCTGCACACCGGCGACACGATCGAAGGTGAAGTGCGCACGCCGAAGGACGGCGAACGCTACTTCGCGCTCGTGAAGGTGGACAAGGTCAACGGCCAGCCGCCGGAGGCCTCGAAGCACAAGATCATGTTCGAGAACCTCACGCCGCTGCACCCGAACAAGGTGCTGCTGCTCGAGCGCGAAATGCGCGGTGAGGAGAACGTGACGGGCCGCATCATCGACATGATCGCGCCCATCGGCAAGGGTCAGCGCGGCCTGCTGGTCGCTTCGCCCAAATCCGGCAAGACCGTGATGCTCCAGCACATCGCGCACGCCATCAAACAGAACCACCCCGACGTGGTCCTGTTCGTGCTGCTGATCGACGAGCGCCCTGAAGAAGTGACTGAAATGCAGCGTTCGGTGGCAGGCGAAGTGATCGCCTCGACCTTCGACGAACCGGCTGCGCGTCACGTGCAGGTCGCCGAAATGGTGATCGAGAAGGCCAAGCGCCTCGTCGAAATGAAGCACGACGTCGTGATTCTGCTCGACTCGATCACGCGTCTCGCGCGCGCCTACAACACCGTTGTGCCCGCATCGGGCAAGGTGCTCACGGGCGGTGTGGACGCCAACGCGCTGCAACGTCCGAAGCGCTTCTTCGGCGCGGCACGCAATATCGAAGAAGGCGGCTCGCTCACCATCATCGGCACGGCGCTGATCGAAACCGGCAGCCGCATGGACGACGTGATCTACGAAGAGTTCAAGGGCACCGGCAACATGGAAGTGCACCTCGAGCGCCGTCTCGCGGAAAAGCGCGTCTACCCGTCGATCAACCTGAACAAGTCGGGCACGCGCCGCGAAGAGCTGCTGATCAAGCCGGACATCCTCCAGAAGATCTGGGTGCTGCGCAAGTTCATCCACGACATGGACGAAGTCGAGGCGATGGAATTCCTGCTCGACAAGATTCGCCAGACGAAGAACAACTCCGAGTTCTTCGACATGATGCGCCGCGGCGGCTAAAGCGCTCGCCCGCTCGAATCACCGCAAAACGCCCGCAACTTCGCGGGCGTTTTTCTTTTCCGGCAGCAAATCGTTGCGCGCCGCAACCTGTACGTGAACGTTCACGTTGAACTATAATGCGCCGCATGCCTTGATCGCCCGACGGCGAAAAAAGAGTTCCTATGCCCAAGGATTCCCCGGCGCTGCTCACGGTGCGCGACGCCGCCGAGCGCCTGCATGTCACGCCGCGCACGCTCAAGTATTACGAAGAGCGTGGGCTCGTCAGCCCTTCCCGCAGCGAAGGCCGCTACCGGCTCTACGACGAGCACGACCTCGAGCAGTTTTCGCGCATCCTGCGACTGCGCGCGCTCGGCTTCTCGCTGCACGGCATCACCGAAATGCTCAAGCGGCCGCTCGAGCAGGTCGGCGAAGGCCGCCGGCGCTATTCGCAGGAGTCGCTCCAGCAGATCGCCGACGCGCTCGCGCAGCAGATCGAGACGCTCGACACGCGTATCGCGGCCGTGCGCCGCGAGTTGAAGGAAGCGCAGACGGTGCGCGCGGAGCTTGCCGACGACCTCGACTACCTGCAGCGGCGCCTCGCGGGAGAGCCGTCCGACCAGCTGATCGAGCAGCGCCTCGCCGCTACGCGGCGCCGCAAGGCGGGCAAGCCGGCAGAGCCTGCGAGCAAAGCACGCGAGGACGACGAATCGGCATGAGCACGGCCCAGCCCCGCGAGCCGATCTTCAGCGCGGCGCGCCTGCGCGGCGACTTTTTCCCGTGGGTGCTCGCCCTCGCGACCGGGCTCGACTACTACGACAACGCGATCTTCTCGTTCTTCACGAGCCATATCGCGGGCGGCATCAACGCGTCGCCCGACGAACTCGTCTGGTCGTCGAGCGCCTACGCCGTGTGCGCCGTTCTGGGCATCCTGCAGCAGCAATGGTGGGTGGAGCGCATGGGCTACCGCCGCTACGTGGGCAGCTGCCTGCTGCTCTATGCCGCCGGCGCGATCGCGGCGGCACTGTGCGAATCGTCGATCGAGCTTGCCTTCGCGCGCGGCTTCCAGGGCTACTTCATCGGCCCGATGATGGGTACCTGCCGCATCCTCATCCAGATCAGCTTCACGCCGCAGCAGCGTCCCGTCGCGACGCGCGCGTTCCTCATTCTCATCGTGCTCTCCAGCGCGCTGGCGCCGCTCGTGGGCGGCCAGCTCGTCGCGCATTTCGACTGGCGCGCCCTGTTCGCGTTTTCCGCGCCCGCGGGCGTCCTCTATGCCGTGCTGGCCCTGCTCGCACTGCCCGATACGGGCCACTTGCTGCCCGAGGAGCGCGGCGAAGCACACTTCTGGCCGTACATCATCTTCGCGTTTGCGCAGGGCGCGCTGCAAATCGCCATGCAGCAGGTACGCTTCGAACTGTTCAGCGCGTCGCCGGAAATCATTCTGCTCACGCTCGTCGGGATCACGGCGCTCGCCTGGTTCGGCTGGCATCAGTGGCATCATCCCAAGCCGCTCATGCGCCTGCACGCGCTGCGCGAGAAGCCGTTCCAGGTGGGCCTGCTGCTCTACATGGTCTATTACTACCTGAGCACGGCACTCAGCTACCTGGTCTCGCGGCTGCTCGAAGGCGGTTTCAACTACCCCGTCGAAAACGCCGGCCGCCTCACCGGCGTCACGTCGCTCATCTCGGCCGGCGCACTCTTTTTCTATTTCCGCTACGCGAAGCGCATTACGCACAAGAAGTGGATCATCGTGCCTGGCTTCGTGCTCTCGGCGTTCATCTCGTTCTGGATGACACGGCTCACGCCGCAGGCAAGCGAAGCCTGGCTCATCCCGCCGCTGCTGCTGCGTGGCCTGCTGCTGCTCTTTATCGTGCTGCCCGTCGCCAATCTCACGTTCCGCATCTTCGCGATCGAAGAATTCACGCACGGTTATCGCTTGAAAAACATCGTCCGGCAGTTGACGATATCGTTCGCCACGGCCACGGTTATCATCGTCGAGCAGCACCGGCTCGCGCTGCACCGGACGCGGCTCGCCGAGTTCGTGAATCCGTTCAACCCGGCGTTCCAGAGCACCTACGCCGCGCTGACGCATTCGTTCGAGCTGATGGGCCGGTCCGCGAGCGAAGCGCACGGACTCGCCCTCGCGCAGGTGAGCCGCATGGTCGCGCAGCAGGCGAGCTTTCTGAGTTCGCTCGACGGGTTCTACTTCCTGATCGGCGTGGCCGTGTGCGGCGGGATCTTCGCCGCGTGGCAAAAGCAGATCGACTGAACGACATCCAGACGCACGGGAAACCATACCCAGCGATGCTTTCGAAACTCTCTCACTGGTTCGACGCGCGCCGCCGCGACAAGGCGCTGCGCACCTACGCGATCGACGACGCGCTTTGGCAGGCCACGCTCGCGGGCTTGCCCTTTCTCAAGCACCTCGACGCCGCCGACCTCGCGCGCCTGCGCGAGCTGACGAGCCTTTTCATCGCGCAAAAGGAGTTTTCCACAGCGCACGATCTAGAATTGACCGACCCGATGACCGTGGCGATCGCCGCGCAGGCGTCGCTGCCGGTGCTCAATCTTTCACTCGACCTCTACAAGGGTTGGGTGGGTGTGGTCGTCTATCCGGGCGAATTCGTGATCCGCAAGACCGTGGAGGACGAGGACGGCGTGGTCCACGAGGTGGAGCACGATGCGAGCGGCGAGGCGTGGGAAGGCGGCCCCGTGATCCTCTCGTGGGAAGACGCGCAGATGACCGATGGCAGCGACGCGTACAACGTCGTGATCCACGAGTTCGCGCACAAGATCGACATGCTCAACGGCGAGGCCGACGGCCATCCGCCCCTCTTTCGGCGCTGGCATGCCCCGCTCGACGCGCAGGCCTGGGCCGACGTGTTCGACAACGCCTACGATCAGTTCTGCGACAAGGTGGACGCCGTGCCGGAGCGCCGCTGGGCGCGCTTCGAGCGCGACTCGCTGATCGATCCCTATGCCACCGACCACCCCTCGGAGTTCTTCGCGGTGTGCAGCGAAGCCCTTTTCGTCAAGCCGAAGGCCTTCGAGGCTGAATATCCCGAGCTTTACCGGCTGCTCGCGCGCTATTACCGCCAGGACCCGGCGCGCGTGGGCGCCCTCACCGGCCAGCCGGCCTGAAGACCTGCCGCGCGGGAGCCTCAAAAATTCGCCAACCGGCTGATTATCTGGCATAATCGCGGTTTTTCGACCCTTGGGTAAGTGGCTCGCGCGAGCAAAGTCGGCAACATGGTGTTGCAGGCACGCGGGTTGGCTACCGCCAGATTTAAGGAATAACCATGAAAGAAGGCATTCACCCGAATTACCGCGAAGTCCTGTTCATCGACGTTTCGAACGACTTCAAGTTCGTGACCCGCTCGACCATCCAGACGCGCGAAACCGCCGAATTCAACGGCAAGACCTACCCGCTCGCCAAGATCGAAGTGTCGTCGGAATCGCATCCGTTCTACACGGGCACGCAAAAGATCATGGACACGGCAGGCCGTGTCGAGAAGTTCAACAAGAAGTTCGGCGCACGCGCCTCGGGCAAGGCCGGCAAGTAAGCACCTCGCCGCGCCGGCTTCTGGCCGGTCCCGCATTGAACGTGCACAAAAAGGGCAGCATACGCTGCCCTTTTTTGTTGCCTGCGCCACCGTTGCGCCGTCCGGGCGGCGAGGCGGGTGCGACTTACCGCCCCTTTTCGGATGTTTCCGTGGATTAACCCGCGGCTATCGCCGTGACGCGCGGTCGCCGGCCCGGCTAGAATGCCGGATTGCTCCGCGGCGCACGGCCGGGTGTCCCGTCTGTCGCGCATGCCCGCTTGACCTCCGCGTGTGAGCCACCCGCTCGAACACGCCCGGTTTATCCGTCTCCCTTCGTACTGCATGAAGCCAGCCATTCGACTGACCGCCTCCGCCACCAGCGCCCTGCCGCGCTGGCTGTTGCTGACCATCTGTATCGTCTTCGCGGCGTTCGGCCTCTTTGGCCGCGACCCGTGGAAAAACGAGGATGCGGCGGGCTTCGGGGTGATGTGGACGATGGCGGGCGGCACCTCGCACGACTGGCTGCTGCCCAATCTCGTCGGCAAGTACGTGACCGAAAACGGTCCGCTCGGCTACTGGCTGGGCGCCGCCTGCATCCGTCTCTTCGCGCCGTGGGTCGACGCCAGCAACGCGTCGCGCATCGCCACGGGCGTGCTGTTCTGTCTCGCATGCGCGTTCGTCTGGTACAGCGCGTATCTGCTCGGCCGCCGCCCCGAAGTGCAGCCGTTCAAGTACGCATTCGGCGGCGAGCCCGAGCCGCGCGACTACGGCCGCACCCTCGGCGACGGCGCCCTGCTCGTTCTGCTGGGCTGCGTCGGCCTCGCCGAGCGCGGCCACGAAACCACGCCGCAGCTCATGCAGTTCGTGGGCATCGCCATGCTGCTGTACGGCGTCGTGCGCGCCATCGACAAGCCGGTCCAGGGCGCCCTCTGGTGGGGCCTCGCGCTCGGCATCGTGATGCTGTCGAGCGGCCCCGTGCTCGTAGGCGCGCTCCTCATCGGCACGCTCGCCATGCTCGCCATCGCCCCCGAAACGCGCTCGCGCTGGCTGCTCGTGGCGGGCCTGCCCGTGGCGCTCGTGGTCTCGGCCTCATGGCCGCTGCTGGCGCTGCACCTGTATCCCGACGACGCCGTCTGGTTCCTCAACCAGTGGGCGCACACCAACGTCAACGCTTTCGCCGGGCCGCCTGGTTACGTGCTGCGCTACGCCGCCAAGAACCTGCCGCTCTTCACCTGGCCCGCGTGGCCCCTCGCGATCTGGGCCTTCGTGAGCTGGGCCGGACTGCGCCGCAAGCCGCACATCGCGATTCCGCTGTCGGTGATCGTGCCGCTGCTCATCCTCGTGGTCGTGCAGAGCCACGAATCGAACCGGCTCTTCATGCTCGTGCTGCCCGCGCTGGCGGTGCTCGCGACCTTCGCGCTGCCCACGCTCAAGCGCGGCGCGATCAACGCGATCGACTGGTTCGCGGTGCTGAGTTTCACGATTCTCAGCACCTTCGTGTGGCTCGTGTGGCTCGCGGGCATGACCGGTTTCCCGGCGCCGCTCGCGCGCAACCTCGCGCGCCTCGCGCCCGGTTTCGTACCGCAGTTCAAGATTCTTTCGTTCGTGTGCGCGGTGGCCGTCACCGTATGCTGGATGGTGCTCGTGCGCTGGCGCGTGGCGCGCCATCCGAAGGTGCTGTGGCGCAGCGTCGTACTCTCGAGCGGCGGCACCACGCTCATGTGGGTGCTGCTCATGACGCTGTGGCTGCCGGTCGTCAACTACAGCCGGACCTACAAGGACGTGGCCGAGCAGATCGCCGCGCACCTGCCCGCCGACTATCAGTGCATCTCGCCCGTCCGCCTCGGCGACGCGCAGATCGCCACCTTCGCGTACTTCGGCAGGATGCACTTCGCGTTCAACGAGGACTGCGACGTGATCCTGCGCCAGGACACGCAGGACTACGGCGAGCCGAGTTCGATGCCGGACTACGTATGGAAGCTCGTGTGGGAAGGCCGCCGCGCCGCCGACCGCGACGAGCGCTTCCGCCTGTACGTGCGCATCGACCGTCCGACGCCGCCGCTCAAGAAACATGTCTGGCGCAAGCGTCCGGACTGAGGCCGCGGTGACGACGACTTTCGCGGGCGACGTCCGGCGCATCGCCGCGCTCGCGTGGCCGGTGCTGGTCGGGCAGCTCGCGATCATCGCGTTCGGCGTGATCGACACTGCGATGGTCGGCCGCTACTCGGCGCTCGATCTCGCGGCGCTCGGACTGGGTTCGTCGATCTACATTTCGGTGTATATCGCCCTCACGGGCATTCTCAGCGCGCTGCAGCCCGTTGCGGCGCAGCTCTATGGCGCGCGCAAGGACACGGAAATCGGCCTCGAAGTGCGCCAGGCGTTCTGGCTCGCGCTCGTGCTGATGGTGATCGGCTTCGCGATCCTCTACTTTCCCGGCCCGCTGCTCGACCTCGCGCACGCGCCCGAGGCGCTGCGCGAGCGCACCGTCGGCTATCTGCAGCTGCTCTCGTTCGGGCTGCCCGCGGCGCTGGCCTTTCGCATCTACAGCTCGCTCGCCAATGCCGTGGGGCGCCCGCGCCTCGTGATGTTCCTGCAGGTCGGCGCGCTCGTGCTCAAGGTGCCGCTCAACACGTGGCTCATCTTCGGCGGCCTCGGCGTACCGGCGCTCGGCGGCCCGGGCTGCGCGCTCGCGAGCACCTCGATCAACTGGACGCTCGCCTTGTGCGCGGCCGTCGCGCTCACGCGAGTGGACGTGTTCGCGCCGTTCGAAATCTTCAGGCACTTCTGCTGGCCCGAGTGGAAACGCCAGGCCGAACTGCTCAAGCTCGGCATTCCGATGGGGCTTTCGTACCTCATCGAAGTGACGTCGTACACGTTCATGGCGATCTTCATCGCACGCATGGGCACGACCACGCTCGCCGGACATCAGATCGCCGGCAACATCGGTGCCGTGCTCTACATGACGCCGCTTTCGATCGGCGTGGCGACCTCGACGCTCGTCGCCCAGGCGCTGGGCGGCAATCGCCCGGCCGAAGCGCGCACGCTCGCGGGGCACGGCGTGGCGACGGCCGTGGCGATTGCCTGCTGCTACGGCGCGATCGTGTTCGTGCTGCGGCCGCTCATCATCGGCGGCTATACGCCGGACCCTGCCGTGGCGGTCGCGGCCATGCCGCTCGTCGCCATCGTCACCTGCTATCACGTGTTCGACGCCCTGCAGATCACCACGGCCTTCGCGTTGCGCGCCTACAAGGTCGCGATCGTGCCGACCATCATCTATGCGCTCGCGCTCTGGGGCGTGGGGCTGGGCGGCGGCTTCGCGCTCGGCTTCGACGTGACCGGCACGATGCCCGCCTGGGCGACGGGCGTGCGCGGGTTCTGGCTCGCCAACATGGCGAGCCTCCTGATTGCCGGTGCAGGACTCCTGTTTTATCTCTCACGGGTGAGCACGCGGTTTGCGCGGGAAAGTGCCTAGCCCGTTGGCAACGGAGATGCTAGGCGGTTAGTTGCAAACACAGATCACCCCGCATCGGCCTGCCGCGCCGCCTCCACGGTCTGCGCCGCGTGATACGACGAGCGGACCAGCGGCCCGGCCACGACCTCGCTAAATCCCATTGCCAGCCCCGCCGTGCGCAACGCGGCGAACGCGTCGGGATGCATGTAGCGCTTCACCGGCAGATGAAAGCGCGACGGCGCGAGATACTGCCCGATCGTCAGCACTTCTACGCGATGCGCGCGCAAGTCGCGCATCGTCGCGAGCAACTCCTCATCGGTTTCGCCCAGACCCACCATCAGCCCCGACTTCGTGACGAGCGCACCGTTGGCCGCTTTCGCGCGCGCAAGCAGGTCGAGCGAGCCGCGATAGTCCGCGCCCGGCCGCGCCGCGCGATACAGCGAGGGCACGGTCTCGATGTTGTGATTGAACACGTCGGGCCACGCGTGCGAAAGCGCCTCGAGCGCGCGCGCGATACGGCCGCGAAAATCGGGCGTCAGTACCTCGACGCCGATCCCCGGCACGCGCTCGCGTACCTGCGCGATGCAACGCGCGAAGTGCGTCGCGCCGCCGTCGCGCAAGTCGTCGCGATCGACCGAGGTGATGACGACGTGACGCAAGCCCAGCGCCGCGACCGCTGCCGCAAGGTGCGCGGGCTCGTCCTCGTCGAGCGGCGCGGGGCGCCCGTGAGCGACATCGCAGAACGGGCAGCGCCGCGTGCAAAGCCCGCCCATGATCATGAAGGTCGCGGTGCGCTGGGCAAAGCATTCGCCGATGTTCGGGCACATCGCTTCTTCGCACACCGAATGAAGCCGATGCTCGCGCAATACGGCCGCCACGCCCGCTACGGTCTCGCTCATGAGCGGACGCGCGCGCAGCCAGGGCGGCTTCGGCAAGACCGCGTCAGCGCCGGCAGGCGGCACGATCTTCACCGGAATCCGCGCAAGCTTCTCGCGGCTGCGCAGGCCCTCCTGACCCAGCGCCGTACTCGACGAATGGGGCGTTCGAGACGTGGCGACCTCCATGCTCAGGCTCCTTCGTCGAAAAAGGCCTTGAGCAGGCGATTGACCTCCTGCGCCGCCTCCATCTGCACCATGTGCCCCTTGCCCGCAATCACCTCCACGCGCACCTGCGACGGCAACCCCTGCGCATGGCGCGCCGGAATGATCTGGTCAGCCTCGCCCCAGATCACGAGCGCGCGCGGCGCGAGTGATGCTACGCGCTCGCGGAACACGCGCCGCTGCGCGCCGCCGTCGAACGCCTGCCCCGCAATCTTGCCGAGCGCAGCCTGCACGCCTTCGAGCCGCTTATACTTCACGAGGTCCTCGACGAGCTGGCGCGTGACCAGCGCGGGATCGGCGAACAGCTTCGTCACGTGCGGCTTGAGCGCATTGCGATTGCCCGCCACGACGAAGCCCTCGATATACGCCCCATCGATCTCGCTGCCAAGCCCCGCACTGGAGATCAGTGCAAGGGAAGCCACGCGCCCGGGCGCCTGTTCGGCCACCGCCATGGCCACCGCGCCGCCCAGCGAGTGCCCGACGAGATGCGCACGGTCGATCTTCTGCGCGTCGAGGAACGCGATCACGCTTTGCGCAAGCTCGTCGAGGCTCCCGCTCTCGAGCGCCTTGCCCGACTCGCCGTGACCCGGCAGATCGAGCGCCCAGACGGTGCGCTCTGCCGCGAGATCGGTGTGGTTGAAGAGCCAGTTGTTGAGATCGCCGCCGAAGCCGTGGATCAGCACGACAGGCACGCCCTCACCTTCGCCCTGCTTCAGGTAGCGCACGGTCCTGCCGCCAATCTGCGACTTTTCCGGCTGCGGTCCCGCGTCGGCGTCGCCCGCCTGCGCAGGCACGAAGTCGCGCTGAAACTCGGCCACCGCGGCATCGATATCCGCGTCGGCCGCTTCGGCATCGGCGACCACGCCCAACAGCGCGCCCACCGGCAGCGTGTCGCCCTCCTGCGCGATCTGCCGCCGCAACACGCCCTCGAACGCGCACTCGACGCCCGACGCGATCTTGTCGGACTCCACGTCGAGCAACTCATCGCCCTTGGTGACCTTGTCGCCGGGCGACTTGAGCCAGCCGTTCACCTGGCCCTGCTCCATCGACAGGCCCCATTTGGGCATCGTGATCATGTGAATCGGCATGACTTCAGCTCCTTGCTGCGCGTGCGGCTTCGGCGATCTTCTCCGCCGACGGGATGTAGAGGTCTTCGAGCGATGCCGCGAACGGCACCGGCGTATGCGGTGCGGTGACCATGCCGACGGGGGCCATCAGTTCCTTGAACGCCTTCTGGCCAACGAGTGCGGCAATATCGGTCGCGATCGAACAGCGCGGATTGGCTTCGTCCACGACCACGACCCGGCCCGTGCGGCGCGCGCTTTCGAGGATCGTTTCCTCGTCGAGCGGCGAGGTCGTGCGCAGGTCGATCACGTCCGCCTCGATGCCGTCTTTCGCGAGCTTCTGCGCCGCATCGAGCGCGTAGTGCACCATGCGTCCATACGTGACGATCGTGACGTCGTCGCCATCGCGCACGATGTTGGCCTCGCCGAACGGAATCGAATAGGATTCCTCCGGAACGTCGCCTTCCATCGTGTAGAGCAGCTTGTGCTCGCAGAAGATCACAGGGTCGTTGTCGCGAATCGCCTCGATCATGAGACCCTTGGCGTCATAGGGCGTGGCCGGGCACACGACCTTCAGCCCCGGAATATGCGTGAAGAGCGAGGTGAGCATCTGCGAGTGCTGCGCGGCCGCGCGCAAGCCTGCGCCATACATGGTGCGAATCACGACCGGCGTGACCGCCTTGCCGCCGAACATGTAGCGGAACTTCGCCGCCTGGTTGAAGATCTGGTCGAAGCACACGCCCATGAAATCGATGAACATCAGCTCCGCGACCGGCCGCATGCCGCACGCCGCGGCGCCCACTGCCGTGCCGATAAAGCCGCCTTCCGAGAGCGGCGTATCGAGCACGCGCCCGGGGAACTTGCCGTAAAGGCCCTTCGTCACGCCGAGCACGCCGCCCCACGCATCCTGCTCGCCAGGCGCGCCCGCGCCGCCCGCGTTGTCCTCGCCCATCACGATCACGCTCTCGTCGCGGCCCATCTCCTGGGCAAGCGCTTCGTTGATGGCCTGCGAATAGGTGATTTTCCGTGCCATTTCCGTCTCCTTGATCTGGAATCCTGATGACCTGAGTGCGCAGCGCTTAAGGGTACGACACGTACACGTCCGTGAGCAGCGCCTCGGGCGGCGGCAGCGGCGCGGCCTTGGCCTGCGTCACGGCATCGTCGATCAGCTGCATCACTTCGGCGTCCACCTTGCGCAGATCGTCGCTGCTCGCGAGTTCGGCGCGCACCACGCGCTCCTCGAAGCGCTTCAGACAGTCCTTTTCTTCGCGCAGCTTCTGCACCTCGCCAGGGGCGCGGTAGGTTTGCGCGTCGCCTTCGAAGTGGCCGAAATAGCGCGAGAGTTTCATTTCCACGAGCGTCGGGCCACCGCCGCTGCGTGCGCGTGCAATGGCTTCGCCCAGCGCCTCGTGCACGGCGAAAAAATCGAAGCCGTCGACGATCACGCCCGGCATGCCGAAGCCGTTCGCGCGGTCGGCGATGTTGTCGGCCGCGACCGACCACGTGGACGACGTCGCCTCGGCGTAGCCGTTGTTCTCCGCGACGAAGATCACCGGCAAGCGCCACACGGAGGCGAGATTCATCGACTCGAAGATCACGCCCTGGTTCGACGCGCCGTCACCGAAGAAGCACACGCCCACGCCGCCCGTCTTCTTCTGTTTGGCGGCGAGCGCGGCCCCGCACGTAAGCGGACCACCCGCGCCCACGATGCCGTTCGCGCCCAGCATGCCTTTCGACAGGTCGGCGATATGCATCGAGCCGCCCTTGCCACGGCACGAACCCGTGGCCCGGCCATAGATCTCGGCCATCATCTCGCGCACGTCCACGCCCTTGGCGATGCAGTGGCCGTGGCCGCGGTGCGTGGTGGCGACGTAGTCGGCATCGCTCAGATGGCTCATCGTGCCGACCGCGGAGGCCTCCTCGCCCGCGTACAGGTGCACGAAACCCGGAATATCGCCGGTCGCGAACTCGACGTGCAACCGTTCCTCGAACTCGCGAATCGTGCGCATCGAGCGATACGCGGTGAGCAACTGCTCCTTGTTCAACTGAACTGACATGGTTGTCTCCTGGGTGTATGACGCTCTACCGCTCTGGATAAAGCCCGCTGCGGGGAATGCCACTGCTCCTAATGAAAAGTGAAGCCGCCGTCGACGTTCACCGACTGGCCCGTGACGTTGTCCATCGTCGCGAAGAACAGGGCGAGCCGCCCCATGTCCTCAGGCGTTTGCGCGCGGCCCTGGGGGATCAGCGTGAGTTGATGGCGCTGCCAGGACTCTTCGACGCTCTCGCCTTCGGTCTTCCATTCGTCGGAGAGCCGGTCCCACATATACGTGCGCACGATGCCGGGGCAAATCGCGTTCACGGTGATGCCCTCGCGCGCGACTTCCTTGGCGAGCGCGTTGGTGAAGCCGACCACCGCAAATTTCGAGGCGCTGTAGTGCGCGAGATTCGGGAACCCTTCCTTGCCCGCGATCGACGCGACGTTGATGATCCGCCCGCGCTTTTGCGTACGGAAATGCGGCAACACGGCCTTGCAGCCGAGGAACACGCCTTTCGCGTTGACGCCCATTACGAAGTCCCAGTCCCGCTCCGTTAATTCGGATACCGGGCTAATGGAAATCACACCAGCGCAGTTCACGAGAATATCGAGGCCACCGAATTCCGAGAGCGCCTGCGAGACCATCCCTTCGAGCTGGACGGCCTGGGTGACGTCGACCTTGGCGAAGGCGGCGCGTCTGCCCAGAGCCCGTATCTCATCCGCAGTCGCGGCAAGCGGTTCTTCGAGCAGATCCGCAAGCAGCACGTCCGCGCCGGCCTGCGCGAGCGTGAGCGCAATGCCGCGGCCGATGCCGCGCGCGCCGCCGGTCACGATCGCGACCTGGCCTTTCAAGGGTGTGTCCATGCCAATGTCTCCTTGTTTCGGTTGAGCGTGGAGGAAGCAAGCCAGATCGCTACGCGCGCGCGGCGGCCTCGCGCAACAACTGATGCGACGCCGCGTAACGCAGCGTGCGCGCGACATCGACTGTCAGCGGACCGTGCCAGTCGAGCGTCACTTCATAGCGGTCGCCGCGCGCCGGTTCGATCTCACGCTCGCCGTCGAACGCGAGCGTGCCGTGGTCCGCTTCGAGCGGCAGCGCCACGCCGACTTCGAGGCGCTGGCAGGTGCGCATCGTCAGACGCTCGACCCGGCCCGGCGCAATCGGCGCGAGCAACGGCACGCCCGCGCCGCTGCCCTCAGGCGCGCCCGCCTGAGCGAACGTCATATGCAGGCCGTGTGCCGCGTCGCGCCCGACCGGCGCCCATGCCCCGCCGATCGACGAGAGACCGATACCGTCGGGCGGCGCAAAGGTCAGAAAAAGTGATTCGATATCCGAACTTTCCGAAATCGCACGCGCACCGATGAACGGCTGACGCGCCACGCAAATGTCGACCAACGCGATTTCCTCGCGCCCGCGCGACGGCCCTTCTACGCAGCGCGCGACGAGCCGCTTGTTGCGCGAGAGCGCCGACTCGGCCGGCACCGCGCCGGTCGCGACGAGCGCGCCCGCGAGGCCCGCCACGGTGGCCTCGCGCAGTTCGGGAAAGGCGTTGTTGGTGCCGGTAGAGAGCGCGAGCAGCGGCGTCGCGCAGCAATGCGCCGCGACGGCGCGATGGGTGCCGTCGCCGCCCAGCACCGCGATCAGCGCCACCTCCTCACGCACCATGTGAGCGACGCCGGCGTGCGTATCGGCAACGCTTTCGCTCACCGGCAGATCGACGAACACGACCTCGGGCCAGGGCTCGTGCGCGGCAATCGCCGCGTGCGTCTCGAGCGCGCGCAGGAGCAGCGCGGCCACGCCGGTGTTGTCGCGCAACGTCAGCACGCGCGCCACGCCGAGCGCGCCCAGGCCCGCGAGCAGGCGCACGACCATGTTCGCCTTCTCTGCCGTGGGAAAGACGGATGCATGCGAAGTGAGACGGCGGATGTCGCGACCCGACGCGGGGTTCGCGATCACGCCTACGGTCACGGGCGTCGTCACGGGTCTTGTCTCCTGTTGGCGTCGTACCGTAAATGGCCGTGCGCCGCTTTTGCCAGCAGACTCTGCAAGCGTCATGCCAATGACGTCGACGACGCGTCGCGTCCGCGCAGAAGGCCGCGTGGCGGGGTTGCGCGGCAAATACACGCCGTGGCGCCGGCACGCTCTGCGTCGCGCGCGGCGTCTCAGCCGTCGTCTCGGATGAGCGACGCACCGGTCGCACCATCAGCCGTCCGCATGAAGGAAAACGCGCACAGCCCCGCGTGGCCTGCCTGAGCGGCGACTGAACGCTCCCATCCGCCGCACCGAAATGCGAGACACGAGCCGCTGAGACGTTCGTCTCAGCCGTCTCGCATGCTGCGCTGCGGTGTGATCGCGCGCAAAGGATGTGCTACAAAAGACTCCCGCCGAACGCTTTCCGGTCCGACGTAACCCGACGTTATCCCGACGCTCACCGCGCGCCACCGTCTGGAACCGCTCATGCCCTACGCCCTTGCGTCTACCCGGCACGCCGAGCGCGTGCGTGGCGCCGTCGAAGGCCGGCTGCCCGCGCCGTCCGATTCGCCGCGCCTCGTCTCGTCGTGGCAGCGCTCGTTCGAGCGCTATCAGCTGGACCCCGGCTCCGTGATCGGCCCGCGCGTGCTGAGCGCCGCCGAGCTGCGCGAGATCCGCGATCGCGAGGAGTCCTTTCTGCGCGCCTCGGGCCAATGCCTCACGCGGCTGCACGATATGGTGCGCGAAGCCGATTACTGCGTGATGCTGACCGACGCGCACGGCGTGACCATCGACTACCGCCTCGACCGCGAGCGCCGCAACGACTTCAAGCACGCGGGGCTCTATATCGGCTCGTGCTGGTCCGAGAGCGAGGAAGGCACCTGCGGCATCGCGAACGTGCTCACCGATCTCGCGCCCATCACGGTGCACAAGACCGACCATTTCCGCGCCGCATTCACCACGCTCACGTGCAGCGCCGCGCCGATCTTCGCGCCGGGCGGCGAGCTGATCGGCGTACTCGATGCGTCGGCCGTGCAGTCGCCCGACAATCGCGAGAGCCAGCGCATCGTCAACCAGCTCGTGCGCCAGAGCGCCACGCTGATCGAAGACGGCTATTTCCTGCATCGCCTCGCGTCGTGCTGGATACTCTTCGGTCACCAGAATCGCAATTACGTGGAAGCGCAGCCCGAGCTGCTGATCGCCTTCGACGAGAACGGCAACGTGGTCGCCGCGAACCGGCGCGCGCGCGAATGCATGCCGTGCCTGGACGGCCCCCGTCATATCGACGAGATCTTCGATTCGTCGCACGTGCAGTTGCGCGACATCGGGCGCATCGAGACCATAGCGGCGCTGCGCCTGCGCGCGAACGGCTCGATGCTGCATGCGCGCATTCGCGCGCCGCTCGGGACGAGCGGTTACGGCGGACACAGCGTACGGAGCGGCCACAGCGGTGGCAGCGCGGCGCATGGCGCCATGCCGTTGCGGCGCGACGCCGCCGACGCGCACGAATACGATCGCAGCGCGCTCGGCCCTTTCCTGCGCAGCGCCGACGCGCGCGTGGCCGAGAACGCGCGCATTGCGCAGCGTGTGGCGGGCAAGCGCCTGCCGATCCTGCTGCTCGGCGAAACCGGCGCCGGCAAGGAAGTGTTCGCACGCGCCATTCACGACGCCAGCGCGCGACGCAATCGCCCATTCATCGCAGTGAATTGCGGGGCGCTGCCCGAGTCGCTGATCGAGAGCGAACTGTTCGGCTATGCGCCGGGCGCGTTCACGGGCGCGCGCCGCCACGGCGCGCGCGGCAAGATCGCAATGGCCGACGGCGGCACGCTCTTTCTCGACGAGATCGGCGACATGCCGCTCGCGCTGCAGACCCGCCTGTTGCGCGTGCTGGCCGAGGGCGAAGTCCTGCCGCTCGGGAGCGAAACGCCGGTGCGCGTCGACATCGACGTGGTCTGCGCAACGCACCGGGACCTCGCGCAGATGGCCAGCGCGGGCGCATTCCGCGACGATCTTTACTATCGTTTGAGCGGCGCGGTGCTCACGCTGCCGCCGCTGCGCGAGCGGCGCGACATCGCGATGCTCATCGACACGGTCTTCGCGGAAGAAGCGCAGACCGCTGGCCGCCCGCTCGCGCTCGACGCCACGCTCGCGGCGCGGCTTGCGACGTTCGCGTGGCCCGGCAACCTGCGGCAGCTGCGCAATGCGATGCGCTACGCATGCGCCGTATGCGACACCGTGCGGGTCGAAGCGCGGCACCTGAGCGCCGACCTCGCGGCGCGCCTGCCGGAACTCGCAGCGCCCGCCGCGTCCCGCTGCCCAGCCGGCATTCCGCCAACGTCGCCGCTCTCGGACGAAGACGAGCGCGCACGCATCGTCGCGGCGCTCACGGCGCACCGCTGGCGTCCAAACGCCGCCGCGCAGGCGCTAGGCATCTCGCGCGCGACGCTCTACCGGCGCATGGCGAAGCTCGCCATCGTCGGGCCTCATCGCGTTTGAGCCGGATTGCGCCGACAACCCCGCGTTTCGCGTCGCCAGATTGCACAGAAGTATTAAATATTGTGCGGCGCGATTTACTTGCCACACATCGACCGGTATAAATCGAGCGCTCGCGATCCACGGATACGCCATCTGGCCTATTCTTGTACCGCAGCCCCCTCCGCTGGATGCGTCGTCCGTTCCCGGCTAACTGAAATGCCCTCAATGGAGTGATTGCCATGCTCAAGAAGCTGCTGATGCTGTTCCTCGCCATCGGCCTGTCGCTGTCCACCGTGCTCGCCTCAGCCGTGGAAGTGAACACCGCCGACGAAACCGCGCTCGAATCGGTCAAGGGCATCGGCCCCGCCCACGCCAAGGCGATCATCGACGAACGCACGAAGAACGGCCCGTTCAAGGACGCCGACGACCTCGCGAGCCGCGTCAAGGGCATTGGCCCGAAGTCGGTGCAGAACCTCGAGGCGGCGGGGCTCACGATCAACGGCTCCTCGGCGCCGCCGGCGGGCAAGGCGGCTAGCGCGAAGAGCGGCAAGAGCGCCGCTGCCACGAGCGCCGCGCCCGCTGCGACCACGGCCAATCCGATGACGGCGCAGACGCCGGCGGCCGCGACCACGGCGCAAGCCGCCTCGGAGACGGCCGCGGGCAAGTCGAAGCACAAGAGCAAGAAGGACAAGGCAGCCGCGGCTGCAAGCGCGCCCGAAGCGGGCTCCGCAGCGGCTGCGCCGGCCACGGCATCCGATACGAAGGCGAAAAAGCCCAGGAAGTCGAAGAAGGACAAGGCCGCTTCCGCCGCGGCCGCTTCCGGCGCCTGATTGCCGCCATCGTCCGGCGCGCGCAAGCCGGGCACCGGACCTCGAAAACGCGGCGCCGCCATCGCGTGCGCCGTCCGACTTACCGGCCGCGTCTCCCGACGCGGCCATCACTCAGAGAGATCGTCATGAGTCTGCTAGATACCCTCGGTTCCCTGCTCGGTTCGCAGTCGCAACAGCAAGGCGGCGGCCAGGCCCAGCTCCTCGCCGCGGCGATGGAGTTCGTCAACAACCAGCCCGGCGGGCTGAACGGCCTTATCGAGAAGTTCCAGCAAGGCGGCCTCGGCGACATCGTGCAGTCGTGGGTCGGCAACGGCGAGAACCAGCCTGTTTCGGCGGATCAACTGCACAACGTGCTTGGCTCGGACGTCGTCTCGGGTCTCGCCCAGAAGGTCGGCATGCAGCCCGACCAGGTGAGCGGGCTGCTCGCCCAGGTGCTGCCGCACGTGGTCAACGCAGGCACGCCGACTGGCGAAGTGCCGCAAGGCGGCCAGATCAACGCCGAGAGCGTGCTCGGCACGCTCGGCGGGCTTGCGTCGCTGTTCGGCGGCGGCAACAAGCAGGCATAAGCGCTTCGTTGCGGGAATGAAAAAAGGGCAGCGGATCACTCCGCTGCCCTTTTCGTTTCGGCTTAGCGCGCGCCTGCCGGCACGTGTCTCAGCCGAGGCTTGCTGCTAGCCTTAGTGCACCACGCGCTCGAACACGAACTTGCCGTCGTGCACGCCGACCGGAATCACATCCTTCGGTCCGAACTTGCCCGCGAGGATCAGCTTGGCGACCGGGTTCTCGATCTCCTGCTGAATCGCGCGCTTGAGCGGCCGTGCACCGAACAGCGGGTCGTAACCGACTTTGGCGATCTGGCCCAGCGCCTCGTCCGACACCATGAGTTCCATGTCGAGCTTCTCCAGACGCTCGCGCAGACGCTGCAGCTGGATCTTCGCAATCGACTCGATATTCGAGCGATCGAGCGCATGGAACACCACGACCTCGTCGATCCGGTTCAGGAACTCGGGGCGGAACTGCTGCTTCACTTCGTTCCACACGGCGTCCTTCACCGCTTCCTGCGGCTCGCCCGCCATCGCCTGAATGAGGTGCGAACCGAGGTTCGACGTCATCACGATCACGGTGTTCTTGAAGTCGACGGTGCGGCCCTGACCATCGGTCATGCGGCCGTCGTCGAGCACCTGCAGCAGCACGTTGAACACGTCCGGGTGCGCCTTTTCGACTTCGTCGAGGAGGATCACGCTATACGGCTTGCGACGCACGGCCTCGGTCAGATAGCCGCCCTCTTCGTAGCCCACGTATCCCGGCGGCGCACCGATCAAACGCGCCACGCTGTGCTTCTCCATGAACTCGCTCATGTCGATGCGGATGAGGTGATCTTCCGAATCGAACAGGAAGCCCGCCAGCGCCTTGCACAGCTCGGTCTTGCCCACACCCGTCGGCCCGAGGAACAGGAACGAGCCGTACGGCCGGTTCGGGTCCGAGAGACCGGCGCGCGAGCGGCGAATCGCATCGGCAACGGCGGTAATGGCCTCGTCCTGGCCCACCACGCGCTCGTGCAGCTTCTCTTCGATCTGCAGCAGCTTTTCGCGCTCGCCCTGCATCATGCGCGAAACGGGAATGCCAGTCGAACGCGACACGACCTCCGCGATTTCCTCAGCGCCCACGAGCGTGCGCAGCAGGCGCAAACGCGTGGGGTTGTTCTGCTCGTTCGCCTCGGCGAGCGTCACCTGCTTGAGTTGCGCTTCGAGTTCCGGCAACTTGCCGTACTGCAATTCCGCCACCTTCTCGAGCTTGCCTTCGCGCTGGAAGCGATTGATCTCCGCGCGCACGCGGTCGATCTCTTCCTTGATCTGCGCGCCGCCCTGCACCGCAGCCTTCTCGGTGGTCCAGATCTCTTCGAGGTCCTTATATTCGAGGCTCAGCCGGTCGATCTCTTCCTCGATCAGCTGCAGACGCTTTTGCGACGCTTCGTCCTTCTCCTTCTTGACGGCCTCGCGCTCGATCTTTAGCTGGATCAAGCGGCGATCGAGCTTGTCCATTGCTTCGGGCTTCGAATCGATTTCCATCTTGATCTTCGAAGCCGCTTCGTCGATCAGGTCGATGGCCTTGTCGGGCAGGAAACGGTCGGTGATGTAGCGATGCGACAGCTCCGCCGCCGCGACGATCGCCGGGTCGGTGATTTCCACGCCGTGATGCAGCTCGTACTTCTCCTTCAGGCCGCGCAGGATCGCGATGGTCGCCTCGACCGACGGTTCATCGACGAGCACTTTCTGGAAGCGTCGTTCGAGCGCGGCGTCCTTTTCGATGTATTTGCGATATTCGTCGAGCGTGGTCGCGCCGATGCAGTGCAACTCGCCCCGCGACAGCGCCGGCTTGAGCATGTTGCCCGCGTCCAGCGCGCCTTCGGCCTTGCCCGCGCCGACCATCGTGTGAATTTCGTCGATGAAGACGATGGTCTGGCCTTCGTCCTTGGCGATGTCGTTGAGCACGGCCTTCAGGCGCTCCTCGAACTCGCCGCGATATTTCGCGCCGGCGAGCAGTGCGGCCATGTCGAGCGAGAGCACCCGCTTGCCCTTGAGCGTCTCGGGCACTTCGCCGTTGACGATGCGCTGCGCGAGGCCTTCGACGATGGCCGTCTTGCCCACGCCCGGTTCGCCGATCAGCACCGGATTGTTCTTGGTGCGGCGTTGCAGGATCTGTATCGAGCGGCGGATTTCGTCGTCGCGGCCGATCACGGGGTCGAGCTTGCCCGAGCGCGCGCGCTCGGTCAGGTCGACGGTGTACTTCTTGAGCGCTTCACGCTGGCTCTCGGCGTCCTGGCTGTGCACCTGCGCGCCGCCGCGCACCGCGACGATCGCGGCTTCGAGCGCCTTGCGCGTCAAGCCGTGCTGGCGCGCGAGACGACCCGCTTCGCCTTTGTCTTCGGAAACGGCGAGCAGGAACATCTCGCTCGCGATATACGTGTCGTTGAGCTTCTGCGCTTCCTTGTCGGCCTGATTGAGCAGGCCCGTGAGCTCGCGGCCGATCTGCACGTTGCCGTCGGTGCCCCGCACCTGCGGCAAGCGGTTGATGGCGTCGTTCAGCGTGTTCTGCAGCGCCTGGACCTGCACGCCCGCGCGCGACATGAGCGAGCGCGCGGAGCCGTCCTGCTGCGCGACGAGCGCAGCCAGCAGGTGAACGGGTTCGATGTACTGGTTGTCGTGGCCCACCGCGAGGCTTTGCGCGTCGGCGATGGCTTCCTGGAACTTGGTGGTGAGTTTGTCGATTCTCATTTGATGCGAGACCTCCAGATTTCTAGACTGTCACCAAATTTGAGGGGGGACGCGCCGGTTTCAAGCGCTCTGGCGTCATTTTTTCCGATTTTGGGGATTCAGGCGCGAGGCAGCGCGCCGCGGCACGAAAGAGAAGAAAAAAAAACGAAGATGACGCTGACGCGCCCTTCAATGCTCGCGCGAAGGCGCGAGTCGAGCCGCCTGCGCGTGCGGCACGAACTGGATCGGCGCGAGGCCAAGCAGCCCGGTCAGTTCGCCTGCCGGCTGCGCCAGCTCGCCGATGGTATGGCGGTCGAGTTCCGCGAGAAACGCATCGCGCGCCGCGGCCAGTGCGTGCTTGAGCCGGCACTGCGGCTCGATGACGCACCTACGCCGGTCGCCATGCTCGTCCGGAAAGCAGCCGACGAGCGCAAAGTCGCTCTCGGTCTCACGGACCACTGCGCCAACGCTCAGATCGAGCGAAGCCGGCGCGAGCCGCAAGCCCCCATTGCGCCCGCGAACAGTGTCGACCCAGCCAAGCTCGCCAAGGCGCTGCACGACTTTCATCAGATGATTCTTCGACACGCCGTAGGCGTCCGAAATCTCCTGGATCGTGGCCAGGCTGTCGCGACGCAGCGCGAGATACAGCATCACGCGCAACGAATAGTCGGTGTAGTCGGTCAGTCTCATGGCGGTCGCAATGACAGAGGTGGTGCGGGTGACAGAAACCCATACAATAACATGCAGGTAGCATGCAGGTTTTGCCTGGACTGGGTATGATTGGCACTTCGATGGACGCTTCGCAGTGCCTGGCAGCTTGCATGCGGCCCGTTGCCGCATCGGGCCGGCGCCCCGCCGCCGACTACACCCCAGGCACTCCAGGTATCACCCAGGCCCCAAATGACTCGCCCCGACACCCGCCCCGCCGCCGCGCTGCACGCCCAGCCAACTCAAGAGAACATCCGTGAACTCGTCTACGCGTTCTACGACCGCGTGCGCGGCGACGTCATGCTCGGCCCGGTGTTCGACGGCGTGCTCGCCGGGCGCTGGGACGAACATCTGCCCAAGATGTGCCGCTTCTGGTCGAGCCTCGTGCTCGGCACCAAAAGCTACCGCGGCAATGTGCAGCAGGCGCACGATCCGGTGCCGGGCGTCGAACCGCAGCATTTCAGCCGCTGGCTCTATCTTTTCCTCGACACGGTTCAGGCCCGCTACGAGCCCGCTGCGGCCGTGCAGTTCATGGAACCCGCGCTGCGTATTGCGCAAAGCCTGCAACTGAGCCGCTTTGGCTGGGATTACACGATTCCGCCTGAGCAACAGGCGCTTCTCGATCGCGTAGCGCCGCGCAGGCGCCCCGCCGGGCACGGCCACGACTTGCCCACGCGCCCGACCGGCGAGCCGTTTCCGGCCCGTTTCGTTGGCCGCCAGATGGATGTCGACGAGAGAACGCCGGCAGAGTGAGCACCTCTGCTTTCGGCGAGGTGCCGGTATAGGCGGTTAGTTGCGTTAGACAGGGGCGCGGGTGAGCTGAGTCCGTCCCTTCATCCCGGCGGACGAGCACCTAGCCGGATTCCCGCGAAGCATTCCCCGAGGCCACGCCCCAGCGCGCCAGCGCCGTATCGTCACTCTCGCGGGCATCGACCCAGCGCGCGCCCTGCTCCGTCTCTTCCTTCTTCCAGAACGGCGCCTCGGTCTTGAGGTAGTCCATGACGAACTCGCAGGACGCGAACGCGTCGCCGCGATGCTTCGAGGTGGTCGCAACCAGCACGATCTGGTCGAGCGGCGCGAGCTTGCCCACCCTGTGCACGATCAGCACCTCGATGCCCGTCCAGCGCCGCTGCGCCTGCCCGACGATCGCCTCCAGCGCCTTCTCGGTCATGCCCGGGTAGTGCTCGAGTTCGAGCGAGGCGATCGTGCTGCCGTCGTTCAGATCGCGCACCGTGCCGACGAAGCAGGCCACCGCGCCGATCGCCGGATTGCGCGCGCGCAGCTGCGCCACCTCGCTAGTGAGGTCGAAATCTTCCGTTTGTACGCGCACGGGCATCGTGAGTCTCCTGTTGCGCTCAGCCGCCCGTCACCGGCGGGAAAAACGCCACTTCGCAGCCCTCGGTGATACGCGTGCGC
The DNA here is from genome assembly GCF_026343935.1 of Paraburkholderia sp. CNPSo 3076. Taxonomy (NCBI): domain Bacteria; kingdom Pseudomonadati; phylum Pseudomonadota; class Betaproteobacteria; order Burkholderiales; family Burkholderiaceae; genus Paraburkholderia; species Paraburkholderia sp. CNPSo 3076. Next base: position 43,988 of record NZ_JAPMAL010000009.1, read on the forward strand.
GGATCCGTCATCACGTGATTGCAGGCCATGCGCAGCGCGCGGCCTTCCGCCAGCGTCTCGGCCCACACACCGCCGCGCGCACGCAGCCAGCCGCGCACGTCGCCGACCGTCGCGATGCCGTCCGGCAGCGTGACCGTTTCGTCCGCGACGCCCAGCGCCTCGCGCACACTCGCAAAAAATTTCAACTGGATCTTCATCGCTCGAGGCTTTTCAGTACAGCAATTCGGTGAACGGAATAAAGCGCACGGTCTCGCCGGCGCTGATCGCATGATTGGGTGGATTGTCGATGAGACCGTCGCCCCAGACCGTGGAGGTGAGGACCGCCGAGCTCTGGTTCGAGAACAGGTCGAGACCGCCAGCCGGGTTCACGCGCGCTCGCAGGAATTCGTTGCGGCGGTCGCTCTTCGCCTGGGTAAAGTCGGCGCGCAGCGAGAGCGCGCGCGGGCTCACCTGCGTCGCGCCCGCGAGTCGCAACAGGAACGGGCGCACGAACAACAGAAAGGTGACGAAACTCGACACTGGGTTGCCCGGCAGCCCGATGAAAAACGCCACGCCGGCTTCCGCGTCCGCCGCCCCCTGCACCCGACGCACCGCGCCGAACGCGAGCGGCTTGCCCGGCTTCATGGCGATCTGCCACAGGTTGATGCGGCCTTCGGCCTCGACGGCGGGCCTCACGTGATCCTCCTCGCCGACCGAGACCCCGCCCGAGGTAAGGATGAGGTCGTGGGCGGCGGCCGCCTCGCGCAGCGTTGCGCGCGTGACGTCGAGTTGATCCGGCACGATGCCGTAGTCGGTGACTTCGCAGCCGAGGTTGCGCAAGAGGCCCGTGAGCGTGAAGCGGTTCGAATTGTAGATCGCGCCGGGCTTGAGCGGCTCGCCGGGCATCGTCAGTTCGTCGCCGGTGAAGAACACCGCGACCTTCACGCGGCGCACAACGGTGAGCGTGGCGCACCCAACCGACGCCGCGAGCCCGAGCGCCGCCGGCGTGAGGCGTGTGCCCGCCGGCAGGATCACGGTGTTCTTGCGGATATCGGCGCCCTGCGCCGTGATCCATTCGCCCGCCTTGGGCGCGTGCAGAAAGGTGACGGCGCCTTGCGCGGCCTCGGTCTGCTCCTGCATCACCACGGCGTCCGCGCCCGGCGGCACCGTCGCGCCGGTGAAGATACGCGCGGCCGTACCCGCCGCGAGCGGTTGTGGCGCATGGCCCGCGGGAATGCGCTGCGAAACCGGCAGATGGCGGCTGCCTTGCGCGAGATCGGCCACGCATACCGCGTAGCCGTCCATTGCGCTCGTATGCATCGGCGGCACGTCGAGCGGCGAGACGACGTCCGCGGCGAGCACACGGTTCAACGCGTCGAACGTCGAAATCGTTTCGGTGCCGTCGAGCGGCTTCGCCGCAGCAAGCAGCTCGGCAAGGGCGTCGGCGGTGGAGAGCATCGGCGCGCGCGGCACGGGCGCCGGCGCAGCGGAAGACGGGGACGTAGGCGTGGACATCGAGGTCGTCTCGGACTTGGGCGGCGGGGCCGCCAGCAGCGGTTGGTCTGCCGTTATTGTAGCGGCGCGACCGGCGCGCTGTGCCTTATGCCGTGGATATCCCTGGCGCGCAATCCGTGCGGGTGCGCAGGATCGGCTGAAGCGTTGCAGCGGGCGGGTTCGGGCAACCCGCCGCCGCGTAAAAACCGATGCGATGCCGACGCGGCGGGACTGCGAGCCGATCCGGCCCCGGCCGCGTCGATCAGTCCGCCGTGTGAGCGGCGATATAGTCCTTCACGCGCTGCGCGTCGGCAGGCACGACTTCGAAGCGCTGCGGCAGCGCCTCGAGGCCTTCGAACGCCGGCGGACGCTCCGGCTCACGGTCCAGCGCTTCGCGAATCGTCTCGCCGAACTTCACCGGCTGCGCGGTTTCGAGCACGATCATCGGCACACCCGGCTGCAGGTGTTCGCGGGCGACCTTCACGCCGTCGGCCGTATGGGTGTCGATCATCGTCTTGTAGCGCGAGTAGATGTCGCGAATCGTGGCGATGCGGTCGTCGTGGCTGCTGCGGCCCGAAACGAAGCCGAACTGCTTCACGCGCACGAAGTCGCCGCTCGCCACGAGATCGAAACCGCCCTTCTCCTCGACGTCGCGGAACAGCTGCGTCACGCGCGCCGGATCGCGGCCGAGCAGGTCGTACACGAAGCGCTCGAAGTTCGACGCCTTCGAGATGTCCATGCTCGGGCTCGTCGTGTGATACGTCTCGGCCGAGCCGCGCACGCGATAAATGCCGGTGCGGAAGAACTCGTCGAGCACGTCGTTCTCGTTGGTCGCGACCACGAGCTTTTCGATCGGCAGGCCCATCATGCGCGCGATATGGCCCGCGCACACGTTGCCGAAGTTGCCCGAGGGCACCGTGAACGAGACGCGCTCGTCGTTCGACTTCGTCGCCGCGAAGTAGCCGGCGAAGTAGTACACGACCTGGGCCACGACGCGCGCCCAGTTGATCGAGTTGACCGTGCCGATCTTCTGCTGCGCCTTGAACGCGTGGTCGTTCGAAACCGCCTTGACGATGTCCTGGCAGTCGTCGAACACGCCTTCCACCGCCAGGTTGAAGATGTTCGGGTCCTGCAGGCTGAACATCTGCGCCGTCTGGAACGCGCTCATCTTCTTGTGCGGCGAAAGCATGAACACGCGCACGCCCTTCTTGCCGCGCATGGCGTATTCAGCCGCGCTGCCGGTGTCGCCCGACGTCGCGCCCAGAATGTTCAGCTCCTGGCCGGCCTTCGCGAGCGCGTACTCGAACAGGTTGCCGAGCAACTGCATCGCCATGTCCTTGAACGCGAGCGTCGGACCGTTCGAGAGTTCGAGCAGCGAAAGCTGCGCGCCGTTTTCCTCGCCGAGCGTGGTGAGCGGCGTGATCTTGCTCGCGTCTTCGCCATGGCGCACGTTGCGGTACGTCTCGCCCGTGTAGGTGCGGCGCGTGATGTCGCGCAGGTCCTCGGCCGGAATGTCGCCGGCGAACTTCGAGAGGATCTCGAACGCGAGATCCGCGTACGACAGGCCGCGCCAGCGCGCCAGTTCTTCCTTGCTGATGCGCGGATATTCGGCCGGCAGATACAGGCCGCCGTCGCGCGCGAGGCCGCCCAGCAGGATGTCGGAAAACGAATGATGCTCGCCGGCGCCCGCGCCGCGCGTAGATACGTAATTCATAGCCCTTGCCTTAGTTCAGTCCTTCCATACGCAGCTTCGTGACCTGCGACTTCACCGTCGCGAGCTTTTCGATCTGCGCGATCGCCGCGTTGACGTTCTTCTCGAGCGTCTCGTGCGTGATCAGGATGATGTCGGTTTCCGCCTTGCCTTGCGCGTCGACCTGCTCCGCTTCCTTTTGCAGCAGCGCGTCGATCGAGATGCCGCTGTCCGCGAGGATTCGCGTGATGGCCGCCATCACGCCGGTCTGGTCCGCCACCCGCAGGCGCAGGTAGTAGCCGCTCGTGACTTCGTCGATCGGCAGGATCGGCGTGTTCGAGAGGCTGTCCGGCTGGAACGCCAGATGCGGCACGCGGTGCTCAGGGTCGGCCGTGTGCAGGCGCGTCACATCGACGAGATCGGCCACCACGGCGGATGCCGTCGGCTCCGCGCCCGCGCCCTTGCCGTAGTACAGCGTCGTGCCCACGGCGTCGCCGTGCACGACCACGGCGTTCATTGCGCCTTCCACGTTGGCGAGCAGGCGCTTGGCCGGAATCAGCGTGGGATGCGTGCGCAGCTCGATGCCGCGATCGGTGCGGCGCGCGATGCCGAGCAGCTTGATGCGATAGCCCAGTTCTTCCGCGTACTTGATGTCGATCGCGTCGAGCTTGCTGATGCCTTCCACGTAGGCGCGGTCGAACTGCACGGGCACGCCGAACGCGATCGCGCTCATGATCGTGGCCTTGTGCGCGGCGTCCACGCCTTCGATGTCGAAGGTCGGATCGGCTTCGGCATAGCCCAGTTCCTGCGCGGCTTTCAATGCGGTCGCGAAGTCGAGCCCGCGCTCGCGCATTTCCGAGAGGATGTAGTTCGTCGTGCCGTTGATGATGCCGGCGATGTACTGGATGCGGTTGGCCGTGAGGCCTTCGCGCAGCGCCTTGATGATGGGGATGCCGCCCGCCACCGCCGCCTCGAACGCGACCATCACGCCCTTGGCGCGCGCCGCTTCGAAGATCTCGGTGCCGTGCACCGCCAGCAGCGCCTTGTTCGCCGTGACGACATGCTTGCCGCTGGCAATGGCGCGCAGCACGAGATCCTTGGCGAGCGTCGTGCCGCCGATCATCTCGGCGACGATCGAAATCGAGGGATCGTCGACCACGGCGTTGAAGTCGGTCGTCAGCTCGACGCTGCCGGCTTCACTGCCGAGTGCCGCTGTAGCCTTGGCCGGGTTGCGCACGGCAATGCGCGCCACCTCGATGCCGCGGCCCGCGCGGCGTTTGATTTCTTCCTGGTTGCGGCGCAGTACCGTGAAGGTGCCGCTGCCCACCGTGCCGAAGCCCAAGAGACCTACTTTGATCGGATCCATGCAGCGTGTGTTCGTCCAAGTGTTTGAAAAGGGAATGCGTGTGACTGGCTCAGGTGCCGTGGCGCTGCCGATAACCGTCGAGGAAGCGCGCGATGCGGTTGATCGAATCGGTCAGGTCGTCGACGTTCGGCAGGAACACCACGCGGAAGTGGTCCGGCTGCTTCCAGTTGAAGCCCGTGCCCTGCACAAGCAGCACGCGCTCCTGCAGGAGCAGATCGAGGATGAACTGCTGGTCGTTCTCGATCGGATAGAGCTTCGGGTCGAGGCGCGGGAACATGTACAGCGCCGCCTCCGGCTTCACGCAGGTCACGCCCGGAATGGCCGTGAGCATGTTGTACGCGAGTTCGCGCTGGCGATACAGGCGCCCGCCCGGCTGGATCAGCTCGTTGATGCTCTGGTAGCCGCCCAGCGCCGTCTGGATCGCGTACTGGCCCGGCACGTTCGCGCACAGGCGCATCGAGGCGAGAATGCCGAGCCCTTCCGTGTAGTCCTTCGAGCGGCGGCGGTTTTCCCCCGTCATGCCCGAGAGGAACATCCAGCCCGCACGGTAGCCGCACGCGCGATAGCTCTTCGAAAGGCTGTTGAGCGTGACGGTGATCACGTCTTCCGAGAGCGAGCCGAGCGCCGTGTGCGTCTTGTCGTCGTAAATGATCTTGTCGTAGACCTCGTCGGCGAACAGGATCAGACCGTGCTCGCGCGCGATCGCCACGAGCCCGCGCAGCAGGTCGTCCGAATAGAGCGCGCCGGTCGGGTTGTTCGGGTTGATGACGACGATCGCGCGCGTGTTCGGCGTGATTTTCGAGCGGATGTCGTCGAGGTCCGGCATCCACGCGTTCGACTCGTCGCAGATGTAGTGCACGGGCGTGCCGCCCGAGAGGCTCACCGCCGCCGTCCACAGCGGATAGTCGGGCGCGGGCAGCAGCACTTCGTCGCCGTCGTTCAGGAGCGCCTGCATGGCCATGACGATCAGTTCGGACGCACCGTTGCCGATGTAGATGTCGTCCAGCTCGACGCCCTTGATGCCCTTTTGCTGCGCGTAATGCATGATCGCCTTGCGCGCGGCGAACACGCCCTTCGAATCCGAATACCCCGAGGAGCCCGGCAGGTTCAGGATCATGTCCTGAATGACCTCGTCGGGCGCGTCGAAACCGAACGGCGCGAGATTGCCGATGTTCAGCTTGATGATGCGATGGCCTTCTTCTTCGAGGCGCTTCGCGTGCTCGAGCACCGGCCCGCGGATGTCGTAGCAAACGTTCTGCAGCTTGTTGGATTTGAGAATCGGTTTCACGGCGGGCTATCGGTCAGAGAAGCGGTCAGAGAAGCGGTCAGAGAAGCGGTCAGAGAATCAGTCAGGGCGTCAGAGGCGAGTAAGACGCGGTAAAAGGGCTGGAACAGGCTGAAATGCCGTTGGCCGGCCGGCGGATGGCGCCTTGGCGGACAAGACAGGCAAGGGGGCCGGAGGGCGCCCCCGGCGGGACAAAAGCCGTGCACGATTGCGAGGGGAGCGCGGGGTGCACACGACGCTTCGGAAGAAAGCGTGCGCTCGCCAACCCGACCACCCCAATACCGCCCCGGCAGCTTGTGGCTGCCCTCGCCCGATGCGCGGATGGCGCACGTAGCGGCCTGCCGGCGCGGTCTACCCGCGGGCGCCGCCGCAGCGGCGGCTAAAAAGCTATAATTTAGCGGATTTTGACCAACTTCCGCAATGCGCAATCGGCCAGGAGGCGGGTCGCGAAGCGGGTGACAAGGCGGGCTGCAAAGCCGTTCGCGCCGAGTCCGGCGTCGGCACAGGATATGCGCCCCCTCGCTTGCGCACCCGACCTGCCCTTACCCCGGAACCCCGTTTTGAAACTACACCAGGACTCCAGCGCCGCGCTGAACACCGTGACCGGTTACGGCGCCGACTACGTCGAAGTGAACCTCGAACGCCATATGGGCAGCATCATCGTGATGCCCGAATCGCCGGTCACCCCCTGGCCGGTGCAGGCGTTCGACGCCCTCACGCCCGAACTCTTCGAGATGCTTCTCCCGCTGAACCCCGAAGTGGTCGTATTCGGCAGCGGAGAGCGGCTGCGCTTCCCGCATCCGCGCCTGACTGCGGCGCTCGCCGCGAAGCGTATCGGCGTCGAGGCGATGGACTTCAAGGCCGCCTGCCGCACCTACAACATTCTCATGGCCGAAGGCCGCCGCGTGGCGGCTGCGCTTCTGATCGAAAGCTGACGCGCCTTAAGCTTGCCATCAGGTCGCCGCGCAGCGGCGTAGTACACTTGCGCGCCGCGTGTGAAGCGCGCGCCGGACCTGGCCCGCATGCCGCGCGCGGCCAATGCGCGCTCCGCACCTCGACCGCAACGACTGCAACAAGAACAGGCTGAAACCCATGAACGATACGCCATCGAGGCTACCGCTCAACCGCAGCGCGATCCTGCTCCTGATCCTCGCCCTCGCCGTGATCTGGTTCCTGCCGCTCGGCTGGCGCCACCTGCTGCCGAGCGACGAAGGCCGCTACGCCGAAATGGCGCGCGAAATGCTCGCGAGCGGCGACTGGATCACGCCGCGCTACAACGGCTACAAGTACTTCGAAAAGCCCCCGCTGCAAACCTGGATGAACGCGCTCACGTTCGCGTGGTTCGGCATCGGCGAGTGGCAGGCGCGTCTCTACACGGCGCTCACCGGCTTCGCGGGCGTACTGGTGATCGGCTTCACCGGCGCGCGCGTATTCAACGCCGCCACGGGCTTCTTCGCCGCGGTCGTGCTCGCCTGCGCGCCGTACTGGAACCTGATGGGCCACTTCAACACGCTAGACATGGGCCTCGCGTTCTGGATGCAGCTCACGCTGTGCGCGCTGCTGCTCGCGCAGCGCCCGAACCTGCCCACGACGCACGCGCGCCTGTGGATGTGGGTGTGCTGGGCCGCCATGGCGATGGCGGTGCTGTCCAAGGGCCTCGTCGGCCTGATCCTGCCGGGCGCCGTGCTGGTGCTCTATACGGCGGTCTCGCGCGACTGGGCGCTCTGGAAGCGCCTCTATCTCGTGAGCGGCCTGATCGTGTTCTTCGCGATCGTCTCGCCGTGGTTCATCCTCGTGCAGCAGCGCAACCCCGAGTTCTTCAACTTCTTCTTCATCGTCCAGCAGTTCCAGCGCTACCTCACGCCCGCGCAGAACCGCCCCGGCCCGTTCTACTACTTCGTGCCGGTCATGCTGGTAGGCTTCCTGCCGTGGCTTTCGGTGAGCGTGCAGAGTGTGCGCCATGCGCTGCGCGCGCCGCGTCAGCCCAACGGTTTCTCGCCCGTCATGCTGATGCTCGTGTGGACGGTGTTCATTTTCCTGTTCTTCAGCGCCTCGCACTCGAAGCTCGTTTCCTACGTTCTGCCGATCGCGCCGCCCATCGCGCTCATCATCGGCATGTATCTGCCGGTCATGACGCGCGCCCAGTGGAACAGGCACCTCGCGGGCTACGCGCTGTTCGCCGTCGTGCTGATGGCGGCTTCGTTCGTGCTCACGCGGCTTGGCGACGCGCGCAATCCGAACGCCCTCTACCGGGCGTTCCAGGTGTGGGTGTTCGCCGCGGCCGCGGTCGCCTTCGTCGTCACCATGGCCGGCCTGCGCCTGAACCGCGCGAAGCGCACACCCGAAACCGGTGCGCGCGTGCCGGCGGTTGCGCTCGGCACCGCGTGGCTGCTGCTCGCGACCATTGCGGGCACGGGCCACGACGTGTTCGGCACGCTGAGTTCCGGCGCGCCGCTCGCGCCCGCGGTGCGCGCCGCGATTGCGAAGCTGCCGCCCGACACGCCGTTCTACTCGGTGGGCGTGCTCGACCACACCATGCCCTTCTACGTGCGCCATACGATGACGATGGTCGAGGTCACCGACGAGCTGGCCTTCGGCATCTCCGAGGAGCCACAAAAATGGGTGCCGACCATTGCCGACTGGGAGGCGCGCTGGAAGTCCGACCGCTATGCGCTCGCGCTGATTCCGGTGAAGCGCTACGAAGAACTGGCCGCGCAAGGCCTGCCGATGCGGGTGATCGCCCGCGACGCGCGGCGCGTGATCGTTGAAAAGCCGCAATCCTGAGCGCTTGCTGGCCCCCCTCCCTGGCCCCGATTGACGCATGGGCGATAATTGGCCGGGCCGCGCAGGCACGAGCCGGCGCGGCCTGGCCGGCGAGGCTCCGCCTGCGCGGCGCGGCCTGGCTCCCGCCCCAACCCGATAATCCGTTGAACCACCCTTTCCGATGAATCCGATTTCCCTCATCTGCATCCTCGCCGGCGTCGGCCTCAACGCGTGTGCGCAACTGTTGCTGAAAGCGGGTGTCAATGCCGTTGGACACTTCGAATTCAGCCGTGCGAACATCTTGCCCATTGGCCTGAAGCTCGCGACACAAGTGCCGATTCTCGGCGGCCTCACCTGCTACGTATTCAGCGTGGTCGTGTGGATCGTCGGGCTCTCGCGCGTGGACGTCTCGATCGCCTACCCGATGCTCTCGCTCGGCTACGTGGTCAACGCGTTCGCGGCGTGGTATCTGTTCGGCGAGGTGCTGAGCGTGCAGCGGCTCGTGGGTATCGGCATCATCCTGATCGGCGTGTTCGTGCTGGCGCGCAGCTAACGCGCCGCGGCGCGCGCGATTGTGGCGCGCGTGGCGAGACCGCTTGCAGCGCAGCGTATTGCGCCCATATAAGCATTTCGTAAGATGCGCCGCGGCAGCCCTGCTGCCCGGCCCCACTTTCTGACGAGCAAAGAGCAAGGCACTCATGACCCAGTCATCCCCGCAGTCGACCCTTCCGTTCCTGCCGTTCGTGCGCCCCGAAATCGACGAGGAAACCATCCAGGGCGTCGCCGACGTGCTGCGCTCGGGCTGGATCACGACCGGCCCGCAGAACCAGGCGTTCGAGGCGGCGCTCTCCGAATACTGCGGCGGCCGTCCCGTGCGCACCTTCAACTCGGGAACGGCCACGCTCGAAGTCGGTTTGCGCATTGCCGGCGTGGGTCCCGGCGACGAAGTCATCACCACGCCCGCCTCATGGGTCGCGACCAGCAATGTAGTCTATGAAGTCGGGGCGACGCCGGTGTTCGCCGACATCGATCCCGTCACGCGCAACATCGACCTCGACAAGCTCGAAGCCGCCATCACGCCGAAGACCAAAGCCATCATCCCGGTCGATCTCTCGGGCCTGCCCGTCGACATGGACCGGCTCTACGCGATCGCCCGCCAGCACAAGCTGCGCGTGATCGAGGACGCCGCACAGGCGTTCGGCTCGAGCTGGAACGGCAAGCGCATCGGCGCGATCGGCGACATCGTCTCGTTCAGCTTTCACGCCAACAAGAACCTCACGTCGATCGAAGGCGGCGCGCTCGTCCTCAACGACGAAGCCGAGGCCGTGCTCGCGCAGAAGTACCGCCTCCAGGGCATTACACGCACGGGCTTCGACGGTATGGACTGCGACGTGCTTGGCGGCAAGTACAATCTCACGGATGTGGCGGCGCGTGTCGGGCTCGGCCAGCTCAAGCACATCGAGCGCTTCATCCGGCAGCGCCGCGAGCTTGCGCGGGCTTACTTCGCGGGCTTCGAAGGCGGCGCGGCGGTTAAGCTCGGTGTCGGCCTGCCGCTCGCCGATTTCGCCAACAGCAACTGGCACATGTTCCAGATCACGCTGCCGCTCGACAAGCTCGCGATCGACCGCGCCGGTTTCATGGGCGAACTCAAGGAGCGCGGGATTGGCTCGGGCGTGCATTACCCGGCCATCCACCTCTTCACGCTCTACCGCGAACGTGGTTTCAGGGCGGGCATGTTCCCGCACGCGGAGCGCTTCGGCGCGAGCACGGTCACGCTGCCGCTCTTCACGCAGATGAGCGAAGCCGACGTGGCACGCGTGTGCAGTGCCGTGAACGAGATTTGCGCAAAGTTCGCCAGGTAACTGGCAAAACAGGCAGTAACGGAAGTCGGGGACTGGATGGAGCCGCCCTGACGGGCATGGGACCAGAATAAGCGCGAAAGCGCCAACGCTGGTCGACACAGGGGAAACGCAGGCGGACGGCGCAGCGCACGCGCCGCCGATTTGCGCATGCAGCAAACCGAAGCATCCAATAACGGAATCGACGCACACATGAGTCAAACGGAACAAGTCACCTTGACCCCGGACACGCCGGAAGTCTCGGTCATCATTCCGGTCTACAACGAGGAAGCTGGCCTTCCCGCGCTGTTCGCGCGCCTGTATCCGGCGCTCGACAAGCTCGGCACCTCGTACGAAGTGATCTTCATCAACGACGGCAGCCGCGACCGCTCGGCCGCGATGCTCGCGGAGCAGTTCCGCGCGCGGCCCGATACCACGCGCGCGATCCTGCTCAACGGCAACTACGGCCAGCACATGGCGATTCTCGCGGGCTTCGAGCAGGCCCGCGGCGAGATCGTCATCACGCTCGACGCCGACCTGCAAAATCCGCCCGAGGAAATCGGCAAGCTCGTCGAGAAGATGCGCGAGGGCTACGACTACGTCGGCACCATCCGCAAGCAGCGCCAGGACAGCCTCTGGCGGCGCAAGGCCTCGCAGGCGATGAACCGTCTGCGCGAGCGCATCACGCGCATCAAGATGACCGACCAGGGCTGCATGCTGCGCGCGTACAACCGCCGCATCATCGACACGATCAACCGCTGCGGCGAAATCAACACCTTCATCCCGGCGCTCGCCTACACGTTCTCGCAGAACCCGGTCGAGGTCGAGGTGGCGCACGAGGAGCGCTTCGCGGGCGAATCGAAGTACTCGCTCTACAGCCTCATTCGCCTGAATTTCGACCTCGTGACGGGCTTCTCCGTCGTGCCGCTGCAGTGGCTCTCGTTCATCGGCGTGATCCTCTCGCTCGGCTCGGCAGGCCTGTTCCTGCTGCTGCTGATTCGCCGCTTCATCCTCGGCGCGGAAGTGCAAGGTGTGTTCACGCTCTTCGCCATCACGTTCTTCCTGCTCGGCGTGATCATCTTCGCGCTCGGTCTGCTCGGCGAGTACATCGGCCGCATCTACCAGCAGGTGCGCGCGCGTCCGCGTTACCTGATCCAGACGATCCTCGAGGAGCGCAATGGCCGCGCCGTCGCCGATACGCCGCGCCAGGATTTCATGCAGGCCGCCGCATTCGCGCAGCCGGCTGAACCCGCGCGAGCGGCAGGTGCTGCTGCACGGCCCGCCACCACGAACCCGGCCAACGAAGGAGCCGGCCAATGAAACCGCGCGCCGTAGTCTTCGCGTATCACAACGTGGGCGTGCGCTGTCTGCAGGTGTTGCTCGCGGGCGGCGTCGATGTTGCACTCGTCGTCACGCATGAAGACAGCCCGACTGAAAACATCTGGTTCGGCAGCGTGAAGTCGGTGGCCGAGGAGCATGGCATCGAGGTCGTCACGCCCGCCGACCCGACGAGCGCCGAACTGCGCGCGGCCGTTTCCGCGGCGCGCCCGGACTTCATCTTCTCGTTCTACTACCGGCACATACTGCCCGTGGACCTGCTCGCCCTCGCCGGGCGCGGCGCGTACAACATGCACGGCTCGCTGCTGCCGAAATACCGCGGCCGCGTGCCCACGAACTGGGCCGTGCTCAACGGCGAAACCGAAACGGGCGCCACGCTGCACGAAATGGCCGCGAAGCCCGACGCGGGCGCAATCGTCGCGCAAACCCCGGTGCCGATCCTGCCCGACGACACCGCCGCGCAGGTCTTCGACAAGGTGACGGTCGCCGCCGAGCAGACGCTCTGGCGCGTGCTGCCCGCGCTGATCGCGGGCGAGGCGCCGCATCTGCCGAACGATCTCACCCGGGGCAGCTACTACGGCGGGCGCAAGCCCGAGGACGGCCGCATCGATTTCGGCGAGAGCGCGCAGCACGTGTACAACCTGATCCGCGCCGTCGCGCCGCCGTATCCGGGCGCGTTCACCGACATCGGCAACGCGCGTTTCGTGATTGCCCGTGCGCGTCTCGTGCGCCCCGGCTCGCAAGACGCCGAAAGGGTCCGCCCGCTCGCCGGATTGCCCGCCGGCATCCACGTAAGCGATAATGCGCTTTTCGCCGTCTGCGGCGACGCACGCGCCATCGCGATCCACGAACTGCGGCATGCGCATGACGGTCAGGAGACCGTCATCAGCCCCGCCGCGTTCTCCGAACTCATTTCATCTGTCCCCCGTCCATGACCAAAAAAGTTCTGATCCTGGGTGTGAACGGCTTTATCGGCCACCACCTCTCCAAACGCATCCTCGAAGCCACGAACTGGGAAGTGTTCGGCATGGACATGCAGACGGATCGCCTCGGCGACCTCGTCAAGCATGAGCGGATGCACTTCTTCGAAGGCGACATCACGATCAACAAGGAGTGGGTCGAGTACCACGTCAAGAAGTGCGACGTGATCCTGCCGCTGGTCGCCATCGCGACGCCCGCCACCTACGTGCAGCAGCCGCTGCGCGTGTTCGAACTCGACTTCGAAGCGAACCTGCCGATCGTGCGTTCGGCCGTGAAGTACCGCAAGCACCTCGTCTTCCCGTCGACGTCGGAAGTCTATGGCATGTGCCCGGACGAGCAGTTCGACCCGGACGCCTCGGCGCTGACCTACGGCCCGATCAACAAGCCGCGCTGGATCTACGCGTGCTCGAAGCAGCTCATGGACCGCGTGATCTGGGGCTACGGCATGGAAGGCCTGAATTTCACGCTGTTCCGTCCGTTCAACTGGATCGGCCCTGGCCTCGACTCGATCTACACGCCGAAGGAAGGTTCGTCGCGCGTCGTGACGCAGTTCCTCGGCCATATCGTGCGCGGCGAGAACATCAGCCTCGTGGATGGCGGCGCGCAAAAACGTGCGTTTACCGACATCGACGACGGCATCGAAGCGCTCATGAAGATCATCGAGAACAAGGACGGCGTCGCCACGGGCAAGATCTACAACATCGGCAACCCGACCAACAACTTCTCGGTGCGCGAACTCGCGCACAAGATGCTCGCGCTCGCCGCCGAATTCCCGGAATACGCGGAAATGGCAAAGAAGGTGCAGCTCGTCGAAACGTCGTCGGGTGCGTACTACGGCGCGGGCTATCAGGACGTGCAGAACCGCGTGCCGAAGATCGACAACACGAAGCAGGAACTCGGCTGGGCGCCGAAGTCGACGTTCGACGAAGCGCTGCGCAAGATCTTCGAAGCGTACCGCGGCCACGTGGCCGAAGCGCGTGCGCTCGTCGAGCAACATTAAGCGCTAGAGAAAGGACTTCGCCACTTGGCCCGCATCGTCCTGAAAATCGATGTCGACACGCTGCGCGGCACGCGCGAAGGCGTGCCGAATCTCGCGCGTATCTTCGACCGCTACAAGGCGCGCGCCACGTTCCTGTTCAGCCTCGGCCCCGATCACACGGGCTGGGCGCTGCGCCGCGTGCTGCGGCCGGGCTTCCTCAAGAAGGTCTCGCGCACGTCGGTGGTCGAGCACTACGGCGTGAAGCAGCTGATGTACGGCGTGCTGCTGCCGGGCCCCGACATCGGCGTGGAAGCCGCGGCGGAAATGCGCGCGATCCACGAAGCCGGCTTCGAGTGCGGCATCCATACGTGGGATCACGTGTACTGGCAGGACAACGTGCGCAAGCGCGACGCACAGTGGACCGCGCGCCAGATGCAGAAGAGCCACGACCGCTTCACGCGCATCTTCGGCACGCCGCCCGTCACGCACGGCGCGGCGGGCTGGCAGATGAACGAGGCCGCCTTCGAGCAGATCGACACGTGGGGCATGCGCTACGCCTCCGACGGGCGCGGTCATTCGCCCTACCGTCCGGTGGTGGCGGGCCGCACGCTGAATCACGTGCAAATGCCCACCACGCTGCCCACGCTCGACGAGGTGCTCGGCGTCGATGGCGTCGATACCGATACGGTCGCGGCATGGATGCTCAAGCGTACCGAAAACAACCCGCACGACCAGGTCTTCACGCTGCACGCCGAACTCGAAGGCCAGAAGCTCGCACCGGTGTTCGAGCAGCTGCTCGCCGGCTGGCGCGCGCAAGGCCACACGTTTGCCACGATGGGCGACTACCATGCGACGCTGGACCCGGATTCGCTGCCATCGTACCCTGTCACCTGGGGCGAGATCGCCGGCCGCTCCGGCCAGCTGATCGTTCAGCCCGACTGAATCCGCCGCCTGCGCGCCGCTCAGTGCCTGCCAGGACCCTCGCCCGCGCAACGCCCCCGCCGCGGGCGACACGCCGTCCCGGCGAAACGGCACCGTGCGCAGCGGCAATGCCAGCCAAAAACAAAGGGAGAGCCACGTGCCTGACGTGACCATCGCAGTCGACCACCCCGTTCCGGACTTCACCGCCCCCGCTACCGGCGGCGACTTCACGCTGTCGAGCCTGAAGGGCAGCAAGGTGGTGCTGTACTTCTATCCGAAAGACAACACGCCGGGCTGCACGACCGAAGGCCTGCAGTTCCGCGATCTCTATCCGAAGTTCAAAAAGGCCGGCGCGCAGATCGTCGGCGTGTCGCGCGACAGCGTGCGCTCGCACGATAACTTCAAGGCCAAGCTCGAACTGCCGTATACCTTGGTATCGGATGCCGACGAAGCGCTGTGCACGCTCTTCGACGTCATCAAATTGAAGAAAATGTATGGCAAACAGGTACGAGGGATCGAACGCTCGACCTTCCTGATCGACGCGACCGGCGTGCTGCGCCAGGAGTGGCGCGGCATCAAGGTCCCGGGCCACGTCGACGAAGTTCTGGAGGCTGTACAAGCGCTTTGAGGAGCGTTATATTGGGCTGCAATGAGTGCCTGTCCAACCCTTTTTACGTCGCGTTGCGGCGGTTTCGCAGCCGGTCATGGAATGACCGGAAATGCGTATCCGAGGCAACGGGACACCACCGAAGTGAAGCCGCTTGCCTCGTCATCCGGGGCGGCGGCTTTTTTGTTTGTTCCATGCTGTTCTCTCCCGCTTTTCTCCCCGTTCGTGCCGGCTTTGCGACCCGGCGCGCGCAATCGTCAAGGAGCTGATCGAAAACCAGGCGAACCGGCATTTTCTGACCTGAGCGCGCACCTTGCGCAGTAACGGCGGAGGCCTACCCGGCACCCGCACGCACCGCCCGAAAGCGCGCCTTACTGGGTAACCCCGCGACCACTCGACCCGATTTTTTCGAGGGACACCATGCCTTTGCCTACTCCCCCCAGCAAGCTCGGCAACCTCCTGCCGCCCGAAGAATACAAGGCGCGTGCCCGCACGACGCGCAGCACACGCAAGGCCGCGAGCGAGAACGACGCGGCCGACGTTGCAGAATACGGCCCCGGCAGTGTCGCCGAGCCGATGACGCTGGCCGCCAACGCCGCGACCACCTTGCGCACGGTGCCGCTTTCGAGCGCCAGCGCCGAACTGGCTGCGCTCGAACCGGTCGCCCCGGCGCCCGCGCGCAACAGGCGCAACAACAACAAGCAAGTCACGGCCGCGCTGCTGCAGCCTCTCGAGGCCCGCACCGGCGCGGACGACACGCCCGTTGCGCGCGGCGGCAAACCCGCCTCGGCAAAAGCCTCCGGCGGCGCCGCTGCGCCCGCCACGCGCGCCGGGGCGAAAAAACGCGTGCATCCCGAAGAGAGCACCGAAGTCCAGAAGCTCTTCGTACTCGACACGAACGTGCTGATGCACGACCCGACCTGCCTGTTCCGTTTCGAGGAACACGACGTCTATCTGCCGATGATGACGTTGGAAGAACTCGACAACCACAAGAAGGGCATGTCGGAAGTCGCGCGCAACGCGCGCCAGGTGAGCCGCACGCTCGACCAGCTGGTCGCCAATGCGGGCCCGATCTCGGAAGGCATTTCGCTTGGCCGCCTCGGCAGCCGCGAGGCGCTTGGGCGCCTGTACTTCCAGACCACGCTCACGCATATCGATCCGGTCGACGGCCTGCCCCAGGGCAAAGCCGATAACCAGATCCTCGGCGTGGTGCGCGCGCTGCAGCGTGACCGGCCTGACCGCCTCGTCGTGCTGGTGTCGAAAGACATCAACATGCGCATCAAGGCCCATGCGCTCGGCCTGCCCGCGGAAGACTACTTCAACGACCAGGTTCTCGAAGACAAGGACCTGCTCTACTCGGGCGTGCGC
The DNA here is from genome assembly GCF_026343935.1 of Paraburkholderia sp. CNPSo 3076. Lineage (NCBI taxonomy): Bacteria > Pseudomonadati > Pseudomonadota > Betaproteobacteria > Burkholderiales > Burkholderiaceae > Paraburkholderia > Paraburkholderia sp. CNPSo 3076. Next base: position 60,597 of record NZ_JAPMAL010000009.1, read on the forward strand.
GCCCTCCAGCAGGACTTCTGGTCGAAGCACGCCAAGGGCATGGAGTCCTGGCAGGACACCAAGACCGGCACGACCTATTACCGCGTGACGGGTCCCGAGTGCCTCTCGATGCTCGTGAACGAGTTCGTCTATCTCGAGCCGCAGAACGGCGAACCGGCGTTCCACGCGATCGTGCGCGAGCTCAACGGCAAGACGGCGCTCCTGCAGACGCTGCGCGACTATGGCCACCACAAGAACAACGTGTGGGGCATCACGGCGCGCAACCGCGAGCAGAACTTCGCGCTGAACCTGCTGATGAACCCGGAGATCGACTTCGTCACGCTGCTCGGCCAGGCCGGCACGGGCAAGACGCTCGTCGCGCTCGCGGCGGGCCTCGCGCAAGTGCTCGACGAGAAACGCTACAACGAGATCATCGTCACGCGCGCGACCGTGCCGGTTGGCGAGGACATCGGTTTCCTGCCGGGCACCGAAGAGGAAAAGATGCAGCCCTGGATGGGCGCCTTCGATGACAACCTCGAAGTCCTCCAGAAGACCGATGACGCCGCCGGCGAATGGGGGCGCGCCGCGACCCAGGAGCTGATCCGCTCGCGCCTGAAGGTCAAGAGCATGAACTTCATGCGCGGCCGCACATTCGTGGACAAGTATCTGATCATCGACGAGGCGCAGAACCTCACGCCGAAGCAGATGAAGACGCTCGTTACGCGCGCGGGTCCGGGCACGAAGATCGTGTGTCTCGGCAATATCGCGCAGATCGACACGCCGTATCTGACCGAAGGCAGTTCCGGCCTCACCTACGTGGTGGATCGCTTCAAGGGCTGGGCGCACAGCGGCCACGTGACGCTCGCACGCGGCGAACGCTCGCGGCTTGCCGATTACGCATCCGATATCCTGTAATCCATTCGCTGGGCGCCGCCTTTCGGGGGCGCCCATGCATATGGCGAGGACCGTATCCGGGGAACTGGATACGGTCCTTTTTTATTGGCCGGGCGTCCCCCAGCACAACAGTTGGCGCGCGAACTTCAAGTAAGTTGTGAAGAATTCTTGCGAAAGCCCTGACGGGCGGGCTACCATCCGCCCATGACCCGTTTTCCCAATGGCGCAAGCGTCGCGCGCGCCACATCCGTTTCATGCGTCGACTCTGGCTTCCGCTTCTGATCGCAGTCCTGCTTGCCGCGTGCTCCAGCGCGCCGCAAAGGGTATCGCGCAGCGGTTCGTCTGCCAGCGAAAACGGGGGGCGCACAAGGCCCCCGGGCTTTCCCAATTTCGTCGACCACAGCGTGGGCCGCGAGGAAATCTCGATCCAGGCGATGGGGCTCGTCGGCATTCCGTATCGCTGGGGCGGCAATACGCCTGATAGCGGCTTCGATTGCAGCGGTCTCGTCAAATACGTGCTAGCACGCTCGGCCTCGGTGGACTTGCCCCGCACCACGGCCGAAATGAGCACGCGCGGCGAAACGATCGAGCCCGACGAGATTGCCGCCGGCGATCTCATCTTCTTCAATACGACGGGGCGGCCGCATTCGCACGTCGGGATCTACGTCGGCAACCTGCGCTTCGTTAACGCGCCTTCGACCGGCGGCACGGTGCGACTCGACTATCTGACCAATCCCTACTGGGCGAAGCGCTTCGACGGGATTCGCCGCATGGCGGCGCCCAAGCGCACGCCTTTCGAGACGCCGACCTGGGAAGCGTCTGCGCCGGCTGAACGCGTGCCTGGCGCGAACGCCGCGCCACCGGCGGCGGCAATGGCGAGCGTCTCGCCGGCTGCGGCGGCGCAGCCCGCGCCGCGAGCCGTGGCCGCGAGCCAGAACCGCATCGTCGCCGCGCCGCAACCGGCCTACGCGGCAACGCCGGCCAACACGCCGACGGCTTCCACGGCCGCCGTCGCCCCGACCGACGCGTTCGAGCCGCCGCCCGCCTCGCTCGGCGCGGCGCAGACGCAGGCACGCGATGCGGGCGCGCTCGCACCCGCGGTTGCGCCCGGCAACAACACACCTGCCTACGCTGCCAGCCCCGCCGCCAGCGCCCCGCGCGACGCCATCAACGCCGCCGCCGACGCCTTCGAGCCCCCGCCGCCCACGGCAAGCGCAGCGGCGCGCCAGGCCGGCCAGGTGGGCTCGACGCCGATCCAGGCGGCGTCGCCGGCCGCGGGTGGCGCGCAGGTCATACGCGCCTCGACAGCCGGCCCAGCTTCGCCGGCCCCGACCCAGTCAAGCGACGACCCCATTGCGCGCTTTGCCAACAGCGGCGACTGAAGCAGCCCCGCCGCGGCGCTGAGCGGCACGTTGCCCCTGGCCGCACGGCTAAGCATGCTTGCAGCGGTTTGCGGCGCCCCGCGCCTCTGCTATCGTTTTGGGACCGTTTTTCATACTTTCGCGCAGCGAGGCGACGATGGATCTTGGACTCAGCAAGAAGGTGGTACTCGTGACGGGCGGCAGCAAGGGCATTGGCCTTGCCTGCGCGCGCGCCTTTGCGCAGGAAGGCGCCCGCGTGGCGATCGTCTCGCGCGACCCCGCCAATCTCGCGCGCGCCCGCGAGCAACTGGCGAGCGAAGGCCTGCATGTGCACCTCACGCGCGCGGACCTGCACGAAGCGCATAGCGCGGCCGACGTCGTCGAAGAAGTCTCCACCGCGGTCGGCCCCATCGACATCCTCATCAACAGCGCGGGCGCGGCGCGCCGCTACGACCCGGAAACGCTCGATGCGGACGCGTTCAGGGCCACGATGGAGGCGAAATACTTCCCCTACATCTACCCGCAGCAGGAGGTGCTGCGGCGCATGGTGCAGCGGATCAAGTCGGGCGAGAGCATGGAGCCCGGGGCGATCGTCAATATCATCGGCATGGGCGGCAAGTTCGCGAGCGACATTCATATCGCGGGCGGCGCGGCCAACGCGGCGTTGATGCTCGCGACCGTGGGCCTCGCGCACTATCACGCGCGCTACGGCATCCGCATCAACGCGATCAACCCCGGCGCCACGCTTACGGAGCGCCTGCAGGAGGCCGTTCAGCTGGAAGCGCAACGCACGGGCGTCGGCGCGCAGGAGGCGTTGGCGAGCGGCGAATCGAAGGTGCCGCTCGGGCGCTACGCGAAGCCTGAGGAAATTGCCGATGTCGCGCTCTTCCTCGCGAGCCGCCGCGCGAGCTACGTCACGGGCGCGCTCATTCCGATGGATGGGGCGAGCACGCCGCTGATCTGAAGCGCCCGCCAGCGCGTGGGCGAGGCCTCAAAGCCACTGCGGCGCCCGAAGGCGCCGCAGCTTTTACATGAAGCGGTGACCGAGCCACCACGCGGCCGCGGCCAGCGTGGCCGAGGCCGGTATGGTCAGCACCCAGGCCCAGACGATGTTGCCCGCCACGCCCCAGCGCACCGCGCTGAGCTTCTGCGTCGCGCCAACGCCGACAATCGCGCCGGTGATCGTGTGCGTGGTCGAAACGGGAATGCCCAGCGACGAAGCCGTGAAAAGCGTGAGCGCCCCGCCCGCCTCCGCGCAGAAACCGCCCACCGGCTTGAGCTTGGTGATCTTCTGACCCATCGTGCGCACGATGCGCCAGCCGCCGAACAGCGTGCCGAGACCCATCGACAGATAGCAGCCGCCAATCACCCAGATGGGCGGCGCGTCCGAACCGATCGCCGAGTAGCCCGTTGCGATCAGCAGCATCCAGATGATGCCGATGGTCTTCTGCGCGTCGTTGCCGCCGTGGCCGAGGCTATAGAGGCCAGCGGAAAGCAGCTGCAGGCGCCTGAAGCGCCGGTCGACCTTGCTTGGCGGCGTGCGGAAGTACAGCCACGACACCGTGAGCATGAAGAACGAACCGAGGATGAAACCGAGCAGCGGCGAGATGAAGATGAACGCCACGGTCTTCATGAGGCCGTCGAAGTTGAGCGAGGCCCAGCCCGACTTCGCGAGCGCCGCGCCCACGAGGCCGCCGATCAGCGCGTGCGACGAACTCGACGGAATGCCGTAGTACCAGGTGAGCACGTTCCAGCCGATCGCGCCCATCAGCGCGCCGAACACCACGTAGTGGTCGACGATATCGGGGTCGATGGTGCCCTTGCCTACCGTCTGCGCCACCTTCAGGTGGAACACGAAATAGGCGATCACGTTGAACATGGCGGCGAACGCCACCGCCTGCTGCGGCTTCAGAACACCCGTGGACACGACCGTGGCGATGGAATTCGCCGCGTCGTGAAAACCGTTCATGAAGTCGAACACGAGTGCGATGGCGACCAGCGTCGCGACCGCCCAGAGAGCGAGTTGTATCGATTGCATCGCAGTGAGCTCAGGCGTTCTCTAGCACGATGCCTTCGATGATGTTTGCGACATCCTCGCACTTGTCCGTGATCGCTTCGAGCAGTTCGTAGATTGCCTTCAGCTTGATCAGGTTCTTGACGTCGTCTTCCTCGCGGAAGAGCTTCGAAATGGCCGCGCGCAGCAAGCGGTCGGCGTCGGATTCGAGGCGGTCGATGTCTTCGCAGGCCTGCAGGATCTCGCGCGCCTGCTTCATGTCGGAGAGCAGGCCCACCGCCAGTTGCACGCGCTCGGCCGTGGCCGTCACCACGTGCGCCAGCTGGCTCGCCTCGGCGGTCACGGCTTGCACGTCGTAGAGCGAAATGGCCGTAGCGACGTCCTCCATGAGGTCGAGGCAGTCGTCCATCGTCGTGATGAGCTTGTGGATCTCGTCGCGGTCGAGCGGCGTGATGAAGGTCTTGTGCAGCAGGTCGATCGCCTCGTGCGTGAGCTTGTCAGCGGCCTTTTCGGAGGCCTGCACGTTCTGCTTGTGGATCTCGGCGTCGGCGAGGTTATCGATCAGGAGTTCGAGTTCGCGGCTCGCGGAAACGATGCATTTCGCATGCGCATTGAAAATTTCGAAGAACTTGCCCTCGGTGGGCATGAATCGACCGAACATTGGTATCCCGGAAATTGGTCTCGGATTGCCGTCACGAAGCAGTGACTTCGTGGTCACTTCGCGGCAATCGGGCGGCAAAATAAGCGACAGAGATGGCTGTCATAAAACGGCAACATTGTATCGCCAGGCGAGATCTGCCGCATGGATCGGCAGCCGCCAACGCGGCATTTGCGCCACTTTGGCGCAAGCCGCGCAACGATTTGCGTTATTCGGCGTAGAAGGTCTGCGCCCCGGCAAAATTATCGAACTTCGTGTATTGGCCGTGGAACGTGAGGCGAACGGGTCCGATCGGACCGTTACGCTGCTTGCCGATGATGATTTCGGCCGTGCCCTTGTCGGGACTGTCGGGGTTGTAGACTTCGTCGCGATAGATGAACAGGATGACGTCCGCATCCTGTTCGATTGCGCCCGATTCACGCAGGTCCGACATCACCGGCCGCTTGTTCGGACGCTGCTCCAGACCGCGGTTCAGCTGCGACAGCGCGATCACCGGGACGTCTAGTTCCTTCGCCAGGCTCTTGAGCGAGCGCGAAATTTCCGAAATTTCGGTCGCGCGGTTTTCGCCCGTGGACGAGCCGCTCATGAGCTGCAGGTAGTCGATGATGATGAGCCCGAGCTTGCCGCACTGGCGCGACAGACGCCGCGCGCGCGAGCGCAATTCCATCGGGTTCAGGCCGCCGGTTTCGTCGATGAAGATCTGCGCCTCGCTCATTTTCTGCACGGCGTGCGTGAGCTTCGGCCAATCCTCGTCGGTGAGGCGCCCCGTACGCATGCGGTGCTGATCCAGACGGCCAACCGAGCCGAGCATACGCATGATGAGCTGCGTGCCCGGCATTTCCATGGAGAACACCGCCACCGGCAGGCCGTACTCCACGGCCACGTACTCGCCGACGTTCATCGAGAACGCGGTCTTACCCATCGAGGGGCGCCCTGCCACGATGATCAGCTCGCCGCCATGCATGCCCGACGTCATGCGGTCGAGGTCCATGAAGCCCGTGGGCGTGCCCGTCACGTCGCTCGGGTTGGCCGTGTGATAGAGCGTGTCGATGCGCTCCACGACCTGCGTGAGCAACGGCCCGATCTCGAGAAAGCCCTGGGTGCCGCGCGCGCCGTCCTCGGCGATCGAGAACACCTTCGACTCGGCCTCGTCGAGCAGCTGCCGCACTTCCTTGCCCTGCGGGTTGAAGGCGTCGGCGGAAATTTCGTCGGCGACGGAAACGAGCCGGCGCAGCACCGCACGGTCACGCACGATTTCCGCGTAGCGGCGAATGTTCGCGGCGCTCGGCGTGTTCTGCGCGAGCGCGTTCAGGTACGCGAGGCCGCCCACGTCATCCGCTTTGCCCGAGGTGCCGAGCGCCTCGTACACCGTCACCACGTCGGCCGGGCGCGTGGCGGCGATCAGCCGGCCAATGTGCTCGAAGATGATGCGGTGGTCGTAGCGATAGAAGTCGCTTTGCGAGAGGAAGTCGGCAATCCGGTCCCAGGCCGCGTTATCCAGCAGCAGGCCGCCGAGCACCGATTGCTCGGCTTCGATCGAATGCGGCGGGACTTTCAGCGAGTCGAGTTGGGGATCTTTCGGAGCGTTCATGGAGGGCAATTATCGGACATGGGGGTGCCTCGAACAAGCTTGAAAACTTGCAACGAGCGGAGCGTCCAGGCAGCGCACAACAAAAAAGGCAGAAGCCCTGCGGCTCCTGCCCTTCCTGAGTCTTGCGTCAAACCGCGCGGCCCGCGAGGGCCGCACGTGGGTACTTAGGCGTGCTCGCCCAGCACCGACACCGTGACGTCGACGAGGACGTCGGTGTGCAGCGCAACGTGCACCGGGTGGTCGCCCACCATCTTCAGCGGGCCTTCCGGCAGACGCACTTGCGCCTTTTCCACTGCGAAGCCTTGCTTCGTGAGCGCAACGGCGATGTCCGCGTTCGTGACCGAACCGAACAGGCGGCCGTCCACGCCGGCCTTCTGGCCGATCTGGACGGTCAGGCCGTTGAGCTTTTCGCCTTCGGCTTGCGCTGCTGCCAGCTTTTCAGCGGCGACCTTTTCGAGTTCTGCGCGGCGGACTTCGAATTCAGCGATTGCGTCCTTCGTAGCACGGCGTGCCTTCTTGTTCGGGATCAGGAAGTTACGTGCGTAACCGTCCTTCACCTTGACGATGTCGCCGAGGTTACCCAGGTTGACGACTTTTTCCAGAAGAATGATCTGCATTCTATTGCTCCTTATCGCGTCGTCTTGTTAGGCCTTGTGCTGGTCGGTGTACGGCATCAGCGCGAGGAAACGCGCGCGCTTGATAGCCGTGTCCAGCTGACGCTGATAGTGGGCCTTCGTACCCGTCAGACGAGCCGGCGTGATCTTGCCGTTTTCGCCGATGAAGTCCTTCAGCGTGTCAAGGTCCTTGTAGTCGATTTGTTCGACGTTTGCAGCCGTGAAGCGGCAGAACTTCTTGCGCTTGAAGAGCGGGTTTTGTTGCTGACGACGCTTGTCGAATTTCTTACCAGTCGGGCGGGGCATGATTAGTCCTTTCCTGTGCCTTGCATTTCGGTGATGTGAAACACCAGGGTTCGCGCATTGCGGTGCTTTTTCGCCAGAAAACCGGTGAAGAGCGCTTCCACGCCCATCTCACAGCTTTCCACGAGACCGCAGGCCTTGCCGGCCGCCACCGCGGGCATCGTGAGCTCGACGAAGCGGGGAATGCCGGCTTCGACGACCTCCGTGCGGTGCTGCAACGTGACACTTGCGATCGGAACGCCGGCGGGGGTGTACCGCACCGGTTCGCGTTCGACGACGCTAGCCGTAAGCTGCAGCCTGTTCACGGGGCTAACTCAGGCAAATGAGCTTGAATCCTGATGGCTTGTGTACTTAAGCCTGCGCTTCGGTCGGCTGGGCAGCCGCCTTCTTGGCTTCTTCGCGCTGCACTTCCTTCATCATCGGCGACGGGCCGGTTTCGGCCTTCTTCATCTTGACGATGAGGTGACGCAGAACAGCGTCGTTGAACTTGAACGCGTGTTCCAGTTCGTCGAGCGTGGTCTGGTCGCATTCGATGTTCATGCAGACGTAGTGAGCCTTCGCGAGTTTCTCGATCATGTAGGCCAGTTGACGACGGCCCCAGTCTTCGATGCGGTGGATCTGACCACCGTGCGAGGTGATCGTGCCCTTGTAGCGCTCGATCATGGCGGGAACTTGCTCGCTCTGATCGGGGTGCACGATGAAGACGATTTCGTAATGACGCATGTATCACTCCTTGTGCTTACTTGTGGATATAAGCCACCCGGGCGTCGGAACCGGTGTGGCAAGTGAGAAGCCGAAGATTGTAGCGCGGATGGGCTACGCACGCAAGACAGATCGTGCGTTGGGGCGATGAATCGGGCGTGTTTTCAATGACTTGCGCGGCGAGAAGCGCCCGGAGCGCTCCTCGCCGCGCTCGTGTGAGACGACGGCCTAGCTGCCTGCCGCCTCGCTCGCGCCCGCCGCGAGCCTCGCGTCGAGCGCCGCGCGCAGGCCGTCGAGCGCGTCCGCGCCGGCGTCGCTCACCGCCCACCAGGTCATGCCCGCCGCCTGCCAGCGCCGGAGCGCGTAGCCTTCGCTCGAACCCGGCGGCGCGATGCCCGAGACGGCCGGTCCGCTCGCGCCCGGCGGGAACACATAGACGTCGATCACATGCTTGCCATAGTGATAGACCAGCACGGCAACCCGTTCGCGCCCCACATAATCGAGACGTCCGCCCGCCAGCGCGAAGCCCTGCTGCGCCAGATCGAAGACAGGTGGCGCGTAGTCGATGCGACCGTTGAACCACGGTTTCACGGTATGGCGGTCCGTCGAGATCACGTCGATATCGCGGCCGGAAATCTGGGCCCGCACGTGGCTCGACACGAGATCGTCGACGAAGGCCGTCTCAGCGGCCGGGCGGCGTAGATGCAACGTGGCGATCACAGCCAGCGCACAAAGGATCAGCACCGCGCAGCCGAACCACGCGAACGTGGCCGCGCGCGGACCCGCGTTCACGGACGCAGCGCCCCAGCCATGCCCGCCCACATCGCCTCGCTCCCGGCCTCCACTGCCCGGCCACCAGTTGCGCACCCACTCGCGCCAGCCTCCCGAGTCACGCACGGGGGTTGGCGAAGGCGCTGCCTTCGCAGGCGGCACGTCCGTCGCCGGCAATGCCGCGACGATACGCGCAGCCAGCCCAGCCGGCGCGCGGTGGTATGACGCGGAGCGGATCATTTGAGAGATGGCCTGCACGTCGTCGGCGACATGGCGGCACGTCTCGCACCCCGCGAGATGCTCGCGCACACGCCATTCGTCGGCGGCAGAGAGTTCGCGGTCGACGCTCGCGTCGACCAGCGGGCGCGCTTCGTTACAGTTCATCGGGCGCCTCCGTCGTTCGGCCTTCGGTGCGAGAGCGCAACGGCGCTCCGCCGTCGGCGGCCGGCTCCTCGCGGAACCGACCGCCGTTCCCCCGGCCGGATGGTCTCCTGGCTTGATTGCTTCCCCCGACTCCGGCCCTGTCGTCCGCGCAGCCGTGGGCGCGGACAACCGAATCGCTCGCAGTCTCGTTGACTGCACTACCCGCCGCTGTCCTGTCGCGCTCGCCGCCGCGGTACGCCGCCAGCAGCGTCGCCAAACGCCTGCGGCCGCGTGCGAGCCGCGACATCACGGTGCCGACCGGTAGATCGGCGATCGCCGCGATCTCGCGGTAGCCCAGTTCCTCCAGTTCACGCAGCACCAGCACTTCCCGATACTCCACCGGCAGGCGCCTGAGCGCGTCCTGCACGTGGCGGGCGTCTTCGGCACGGATCGCGAGCGTCTCGGGATCAACGCCGCCCGTTTCCCAGCCTTCGAGCGGCGCGTCGTCGCGCAACTCGTCGAACGGCGCCACCTCTTCCGCGCCCGCGCGCCGCCGCCATTCGTCGTACCAGACACGCCGCACGATCGCGAGCAGCCAGGGGCGGGCCTCGTCGCCGCGAAACGCGTCGAAGAAGCGGAACGCGCGCAGAAACGCCTCCTGGACGATATCTTCCGCGTCGCCCGGGTTGCGCGAGAGCCAGCGCGCGAGGTTGTAGGCCGCATCGAGATGCGGCAGCGCCAGCGCCTGAAAGCGGCGGCTGCGCCCGGCCTCATCCTGCTCGTACGCGGTTTCGCCCACGTCGTCCCCTCGCCTCTTCATTTGGCTTGCGCGACCGTGGCCGCATACAGGCACTACCGAAGCTCGGGCCAGTTTATTCCCGCTCTGTGCACACGAAAACGAAAAATAATTCGAAGTGCGCAATTACGCGCCGGTCCAGTACCCCGGCCGCGCGTAGACCTCCTTGAGATAGTCGATGAAGTAGCGCACGCGCGCCGGCACGTAGCGCTGCTGCGGATACACCGCGAGGATGTCGTAATCGGGCAGCGCGTATTCGTCGAGCACCGTTTCGAGTTCGCCGCGCGCGAGCTGGGCGTCGATCTCCCAGGTCGAACGCCAGCCGAGGCCGAGGCTCTCGGTCACCCAGCGGTGCAGCAGCTCGCCGTCGTTGCAGTCGAGCGTGCCGCCCACGCGCACGGTGACGAGCTTGCCGCCGCGGCTGAAGTACCAGCCGCGGTTCTGGCCGCCCTGCAGGTTGAACGCGAGGCAGTTGTGGTTCGGCAAATCTTCGAGCGTTTTCGGCCGCCCGTGCTTGCGGAAATACTCGGGCGTGCCGCACACGACGCGCCGGTTCGTGGCGAGCTTCACGGCGACGAAGTTCGGGTCCACCGCGCCGCCGATGCGAATCGACAGGTCATAGCCCTCGCGCACCAGATCGACCACGCGGTCGGTGAGGTTGAACGACACCTGGAGTTCGGGCTTGTCGGCGAGAAACTCGGGCGCGAGCGGCGCGACGTGCTTGCGCCCGAACGCCGCCGGCGCCGAAACGATCAGATGGCCGCTCACCACCTGGCGCCCGGCGGACAGCTCGTTTTCGGCCTGATCCCAGTCGGCGAGCAGGCCGCGGCAGCGTTCGAGAAAGGCCGCGCCCTCCTCGCTCACCACGAGCCGCCGCGTAGAACGGTAAATGAGCTTCACGCCGAGGCGCTTTTCCAGCGCGTCAATACGCCGCCCGAGGATCACCGGCGAAACACCTTCCTCGAGCGCCGCCGCCGCGAGGCTGCCCGCTTCTGCGACGCGCACGAAGGTTTCGATCTGCTTGAAGCGGTCCATTGCTTGTCTCCTGTGTCGGCAGCACTTGGCGCTTCAGCGCTTAGTGATGCCCATGCCGCGCGCCGCAGGCCCCGGCGCGGCCGGAAGCCCCGCCTCACGGACATTCCATACTTTTTGTTTCGGAATAAACGACCTGGACTGATCTTATCAAACCTTTCCTGCGCCCCTAAAGTGGGCCTCAACACATCGCCATTCCTCGCATACGAGACATTCAGGAGACAATCATGGCCAAAATGAGAGCCGTCGACGCCGCCGTTCTGGTGCTCGAGAAAGAAGGCATCGATACCGCTTTCGGCGTGCCGGGCGCCGCCATCAATCCGTTCTATTCGGCGATGAAAAAGGCGGGCGGCATCACGCACGTGCTGGCGCGCCACGTCGAAGGCGCCTCGCACATGGCCGAGGGCTTTACGCGCGCCACGCCGGGAAACATCGGCGTGTGTATCGGCACCTCGGGCCCCGCGGGCACTGACATGATCACAGGCCTCTACTCGGCCCAGGCCGATTCGATTCCGATCCTCGCGATCACGGGCCAGGCGCCGCGCGCCCGCCTCTACAAGGAAGACTTTCAGGCCGTCGACATCGAGTCGATCGCCAAGCCCGTCACCAAGTGGGCCGTCACCGTACGCGAGCCGGCGCTCGTGCCGCGTGTGTTCCAGCAGGCGTTCCATCTGATGCGCTCGGGCCGTCCGGGTCCGGTGCTGGTCGATTTGCCGATCGACGTGCAGCTCGCCGAAATCGAATTCGACATCGACACGTACGAGCCGCTGCCCGTCTACAAGCCGCGCGCGACGCGCAAGCAGATCGAAGCCGCGCTCGAACTGCTCAACGCGAGCGACAAGCCGCTGATCGTCTCGGGCGGCGGCGTGCTCAACGCAGCAGCCGAAGACCTGCTCGTGCAGTTCGCCGAAACGGTGGGCGTGCCCGTGATCCCGACGCTCATGTCGTGGGGCGCGATTGCCGACGACCATCCGCTCATGGCCGGCATGGTCGGTCTGCAGACCTCGCACCGCTACGGTAACGCCACGATGCTCGCCTCCGACTTCGTGCTCGGCATCGGCAACCGCTGGGCCAACCGCCATACGGGCAGCGTCGAGGTGTACACGAAGGGCCGCAAGTTCGTGCACGTCGATATCGAACCGACGCAGATCGGCCGCGTGTTCGGCCCGGATCTCGGCATCGTCTCGGACGCGAAGGCCGCGCTCGAACTGTTCGTCGAAATCGCGCAGGCATGGAAGGCCGCGGGCAAGCTGAAGGATCGCAGCGCGTGGGTGGCCGACTGCCAGCAACGCAAGCGCACGATGCTTCGCAAGACGCACTTCGAGAACACGCCGATCAAGCCGCAGCGCGTGTACGAAGAGATGAACAAGGCGTTTGGCCGCGACACCTGCTACGTGAGCACCATCGGCCTTTCGCAGATCGCCGGCGCGCAGTTCCTGCACGTGTACAAGGCGCGTAACTGGATCAACTGCGGCCAGGCAGGCCCGCTCGGCTGGACGATTCCCGCCGCGCTCGGTGTGCGCGCAGCCGATCCGACGCGTCCCATCGTGGCGCTCTCGGGCGACTACGACTTCCAGTTCATGATCGAAGAGCTGGCCGTGGGCGCGCAGTTCAAACTGCCGTACGTGCACGTGGTCGTGAACAACTCGTATCTCGGCCTGATCCGCCAGGCGCAGCGCGCGTTCGACATGGACTTCTGCGTGCAGCTCGCGTTCGAGAACATCAACGCGCCTGAAGTGAACGGCTATGGCGTCGATCACGTCACGGTCGCCGAAGGCCTCGGCTGCAAGGCGCTGCGCGTGTTCAAGCCGGAAGAGATCGCCCCGGCGCTCAAGCAGGCCCAGGCGCTCGCCGCCGAGCACAGCGTGCCGGTCGTCGTCGAAGTGATTCTCGAGCGCGTGACCAACATCTCGATGGGCGCTGAAATCGACGCGATCAACGAGTTCGAGGAACTGGCCGAAAAGCCCGAGCACGCGCCGACTGCCATCAGCGCGCTGAATGCCCTCGACTGAGCGTATTCGACCACGCATCACCGCAGCATTGGCAGCGCACACGGCATCGGCGCGCTGCCTGACCGATTTACCGCGTGATTTACCGCGTGACTTCCCGCCTGACTTCCTCTACTGACCGACCAGCGAGACCCAGCACCATGCCAAAATTCGCCGCGAACCTCACCATGCTGTTCAACGAAGTGCCCTTCCTCGACCGCTTCGCAGCGGCCGCACAAGCGGGCTTCGACGCCGTGGAGTTCCTGTTCCCGTATCCGTACAAGGCCGCCGAACTGGCCGAGCGTCTGGACGTCAACGGGCTGAAGCTCGTCCTCCACAACTTGCCCGCCGGCAACTGGGAAGCGGGCGAGCGCGGCATTGCCTGCCTGCCCGAGCGCCGCGGCGAATTCCAGGAAGGCGTGGGCCGCGCGATCGAATATGCGAAGGCGCTGAAGGTGCCGCAACTCAACTGCCTCGTCGGCATTCCGACGGCCGGCGTCGATCGCGACACGGCACTCACCACCATCGTCGAGAACCTGCGCTACGCCGCAGACGCTCTGAAACGCGAAGGCATCCGCCTGCTGGTCGAGCCATGCAACGCGTACGACATTCCCGGCTTCGCGCTGAACCGCTCGGCCGAAGCACTCGACGTGATCGAAAAGACCGGCTCGGACAACCTGTTCCTGCAGTACGACATCTATCACATGCAGCGTATGGAAGGCGAACTCGCCGCGACGATCAAGAAGCACTTCGCGAAGATCGCCCACATCCAGCTCGCCGACAATCCTGGCCGCAACGAACCCGGCACGGGCGAAATCAACTACCCGTTCCTGTTCGATCTGCTCGACACGCTCGGCTACGAAGGCCACATCGGCTGCGAATACAAGCCGCGCACGACGACCGTCGAAGGCCTCGGCTGGCTGCGCAGCGCGAAGCTGCGCACCGCCGAACTCGCCTGAGCCCCTACGCACATTCACGCATTCGCTTTCACGGAGACACAAGATGGCAAAGATTGGCTTTATCGGACTCGGCATCATGGGCGCGCACATGGCGCGCAACCTCATCAAGGGCGGCCACACGCTCGCCGTGAACGGCAAGTACCCCGTGCCCGACGACCTGCGCACGCAAACCGAAGTCGTCGCCGATTCGACGGCTGTGGCGAAGGTCTCGGACATCGTCATCGTGATGGTGCCGGACACGCCTGATGTCGCCAACGTCCTGTTCTCCGACGACGGCGTCGCCAAGGGTCTCTCGGCCGGCAAGCTCGTAATCGACATGAGCTCGATCTCGCCGCTCGAAACGCAACAGTTCGCCAAGCAGATCAACGCGCTCGGCTGCGACTATCTCGACGCGCCGGTCTCGGGCGGCGAAGTTGGCGCACGCGAAGCCACGCTCACGATCATGGTGGGCGGCCCGCAAAAGTCGTTCGATCTTGCCAAGCCACTGTTCGACTTGATGGGCAAGAACATTTCGCTCATCGGCGACAACGGCGCGGGCCAGACCTGCAAGGTGGCGAACCAGATCATCGTCGCGCTGAACATCGAGGCCGTGGCCGAAGCGCTGCTGTTCGCGGCACGTTCGGGCGCGGACCCCGAGCGCGTGCGCAAGGCCCTGATGGGCGGCTTCGCTTCGTCGCGCATTCTCGAAGTGCACGGCGAGCGCATGACAAGGCGCACGTTCAATCCGGGCTTTCGCATCGAGCTGCACCAGAAGGACCTGAACCTCGCGATCGACGGCGCGCGCAAGCTGGGCATCGCCCTGCCGCACACCGCGAGCGCGCAGCAGCTCTTCAGCGTGTGCGCCGCGAACGGCGGCAAGGCATGGGACCACTCGGCCATGATCCGCGCGCTGGAGATCATGGCGAACTTCGAGATCGCCGAACCGCAAGCGCAGGCGAAGGTGGCTTGAGCACTAGCGGTTGCAGGACGGCGGTTCGCGCGACGCAACGTGCGGACCGCCCGCAGAACCGGATCACGCATACCGGCTCGCGCGAAGCAACACAAGCGCACGAGCCTCCCGTGGGGCGCTTCGCGGCGGCGGCAACCGTCGCGAGGCAAATCGGTGCCGCTCTGGGCTGAGGGCGGCCAGTGGGGTCCGAAAGCGGCGCCCGGTGACGGCGGGGAAGCCTTGGTCGGTCAGACGTCGTCATCGGGTGTCCGCGTGTCGGATGCCCGTTTTTCTTTGCCTTCTTTTTTCTCGCAGGTTTCACACTCTTTGACGCTGCCCCGATGGACGCCTTCGCGGCCGCGTTTCCAAAATTGTGCTTTCATCCGGCTGTCACGCAGACGGGTCAAGGTGGACACGACGCGTGACCACCCAGTCATTTCCAGCACGTGAGGAGTGTGATCGATGGGCATTATCAATTTCATCAAGGAAGCAGGCGAAAAACTGTTCGGCACGGCTGCAGCGCCCGCCGCCGCCGCGGAACCCGCTGCCGCACCGGCAGATCCCGCTGCGAATCTCGCCGAACTGAACCAGAAGGCCGGCGAGGCGATCGCGGCCTATATCCGCTCGCAAGGCCTCGACGCCGACAACCTCGGGGTGACCTACGACGGCGTCTCGCACACGGTGACGGTCACCGGCAACGCCGCCGACCAGCCGACGAAGGAGAAGATCCTCGTCGCGGCCGGCAACGTGCAGAACGTCGACAAGGTCGACGACCAGATGACGGTGACGAACCCCGCGCCCGAAGCGCAGCACCACACGGTCGTTTCTGGCGACAACCTCTGGAAGATCGCCGAGAAGTACTACGGCAGCGGCGCGAAAAACGACGCGATCTTCCAGGCGAACACGCCGATGCTCAAGAGCCCGGACAAGATCTATCCGGGTCAGGTGCTCGTGATTCCGCCGCTGCAGTAAGCGCGGCAACTCGCAAACACGGCCAGAAACGAAACGGGCCTGGCGGAGCGATCCGCCAGGCCCGTTCTTCCCTGTGCGCGGCCCGCCTCAGTACGTGTCGAACACGTCCTGCAGCCCTGCCTTGTCGGTCGTGCCCGCTGCCAGCGCGAGCAGCAGCAGCACACGCGCCTTGTACGGGCTGAGCGTGCCCGACGAGACGAAGCCGAGCGTATCGTCCTTGGCCGCGCCGTTGTGCATCACGTGACCCGAGCCGACGCGCGAGGCGCGCACGACGGCCACGCCCTTGGCGGCCGCCTCGGCCAGCGACTGCTGCAACGCGCCGTGTATCGAGCCGTTGCCCGTGCCGGCCACGACGAGCCCATCCACGCCGGCGGCAACGAGCGCTTCGACCGCCGCGCGCGACACGCCCGCGTAGCTCGTCACGATCTCGACCTGCGGCCATTGCGCCGATGCCGTGAACGGCGCATCGACCGTATGCGGGCGCAGCGCGCGGCGCTGGAATTCCACGCGCCCATCCTGCACCCAGCCCAGCGCGCCGATTTCCGGCGACTGGAACGCATCCACCGCATAGGTGCTGACCTTCGCGACGTCGCGTGCGCAATGAATGCGGTTATTGAACGCCACCAGCGCGCCCTGCCCGGCCGCCGCCTCGCTCGCCGCGAGCGTGACGGCATTGAGCAGATTGAGCGGGCCGTCGGCGGAAAGCGCCGTGGCGGGCCGCATGGCGGCCGTCAGGATGCATGGCTTCGTGCTCTTCACCGTGAGATGCAGCAGGTACGCGGTTTCTTCGAGCGTATCCGTGCCGTGCGTGATCACCACGCCGTCGATCTCGTCGCTGGCCAGCAGTTCGTTCACGCGCTGCGCGAGCGTGGACCACAACGCGAGCGACATGTCCTTGCTGTCGATGCTCGCGACCTGCTCGGCATGGATCTGCGCGATGGCGTCGAGGCCCGGCACGGCGGCCAGCAGCTGCGCGACGCCGATCACGCCGGCCTGGTAGCCGGCGGTGTTCGCAGCGTCTGCGGCAGAGCCCGCAATCGTGCCGCCGGTGGCGAGCACGGCGATACGCGGCAGCGCCTTTGGCGTCGCCGCTGAAGAGGAAGTGGAAGTATTCATGGCGGCGATTTTAAGCGATCCGCCGCCCGCCGGGAAAATCAGCCCGCCTTTCAGGTTGCCTCGCGCAACTGGCTCGCGATCTGCTGCTCGGTGAGCTGCGGCGCGAACATTTCGATGAGCCGGTATGCGTACTGGCGCAGGAACGCGCCCTTGCGCAGGCCCACTCGCGTCGTGCTCGCATCGAAGAGATGCTCCGTGTCGAGCGCGACGAGTTCGCTGTCGCGCTTCGGGTCGTAGGCCATCGCCGCGACGATGCCAACGCCCATGCCGAGTTCGACGTAGGTCTTGATCACGTCCGCGTCGATGGCGGTCAACACCACGTCAGGCACCACGCTCGCTTTCGCGAACGCCTGGTCGATATGCGAGCGGCCCGTGAAGTCCTGGTCGTAGGTGATGACCGGGTACTCGGCCACGTCTTCGAGCGTGAGATTTTCGCGGCCCACGAGCGGATGCGTCTTCGGCACGACCACCACGTGATGCCACGAGTAGCACGGAAACGTGACGATATCGGGGAAGCGGTCGAGCGCCTCGGTCGAGATGCCGAGGTCGGCCTCGCCGTTGATGATCATCTGCGCGATCTGCTGCGGATTGCCCTGGCGCAGCGCGAGGTGGACTTTCGGAAACACTTCGCGGAACTGGTGCACGACCTTCGGCAGCGCGTAACGCGCCTGCGTGTGCGTCGTCGCGACCACGAGGTGACCGCTGTCCTGGTCCGCGAACTGGCGCGCCACGCGGCGCAGGTTCTCGGCGTCGAGCAGCATGCGCTCGATCAGCTGATGCACGGCCTTGCCCGGCTCCGTGAGGCCGGTCAGGCGCTTGCCGCGGCGAATGAAAATGTCCACGCCGAGTTCGTCTTCGAGATCCTTGATCTGCTTGGAGACGCCCGACTGCGACGTATACAGCACGTTCGCCACTTCGGTCAGGTTCATGTTCTGCCGCACGGCTTCGCGCACGAAACGCAACTGCTGAAAATTCATGGTCTTCTCTCCGGGACTGCTGACCGATTGTTCGTTTTTCTCGATGTGAGCACTGTAACGCTCATTGCGCCGGAAATACGCGCAGCCCGCGCGGCACCGCCGTCACGCCCTCGCCCACTGCGAGGCCCAGCGCGCGCCACGACTCGCGGTCGAGCTCGGCTTCGAGCGCGCCGCCCGTGCGGCTTTCCAGCTCCACGCGCACCGAACCGCCCAGCGTCACCACGCGGCGCACGTCGACCACGATGCCGTCGCGATGATCGCTCGCTTCGCGGTGCAGCACGAGGTCGTGCGGCCGCACGTAGGCGAGCGCCGGGCCTTCGAAGCTCGCGTGCACCGAGATCGGCTGCGCCGCGCCCTCGGCGACGAAACCGCGCGCATCCACGCTGCCGCGCAGCCGGTTCGCGGCGCCGAGGAATTCGTAGACAAAGGCGGTCTGCGGATGATCATAGACGTCCTGCGGGCTGCCCACCTGCTCCACGTGCCCATGATTCATCACGACGATGCGATCGGCCACCTCGAGCGCTTCCTCCTGGTCGTGCGTGACGAAGATCGTCGAGATGTGCAGATCGTCGTGCAGGCGGCGCAGCCACGAGCGCAGCTCCTTGCGCACCTTGGCGTCGAGCGCGCCGAACGGTTCGTCGAGCAGCAGCACCTTCGGCTCCACGGCGAGCGCGCGCGCAAGCGCGATGCGCTGACGCTGCCCGCCCGAAAGCTCGGACGGATAGCGCTGCGCGAGCCAGTCGAGCTGCACGAGCTTGAGCAGCTCATGCACCTTCTCGCGAATCACGGCCTCCGAGGGCCGCTCGCTGCGCGGCTTCACGCGCAGGCCGAACGCCACGTTCTCGAACACCGTCATGTGGCGGAACAACGCGTAATGCTGGAACACGAAGCCCACCTGGCGCTCGCGCGCGCCCACCTCACCCACGTCCTGGCCTTGCAGCACGACCTGGCCCGCGTCGGCGTATTCGAGGCCCGCGATCACGCGCAGCAGCGTGGTCTTGCCACAACCGGAAGGTCCGAGCAGCGCAACCAGTTCGCCGGGCGGAAAGTCGAGCGAGACGTTGTCGAGGGCAGTGAAGTCGCCGAAGCGCTTGTGCAGATTGCTGACGGTGATGCCCATGTTTACTGCTCCCCTACTTGAATCGGTTGGCGCACGGCGCGAGGCGCTGCGTGTTGTGAAACATGTTGCACGGCCACGGGTTGCGGGCCCGCATAGGCGGGAATCTCATCCGCGCCGCGCAGTTCCGACGAAAGGCGGCGCTCCGCGAGCAGCTTCAGGCCGAGCGTGACGAGCGCGAGCAACGCGAGCAGCGATGCCACGGCAAACGCCGCCGCGAAGTTGTACTCGTTGTAAAGAATCTCGACGTGCAGCGGCATCGTGTCGGTCTGGCCGCGAATATGGCCCGACACCACCGAAACCGCGCCGAACTCGCCCATCGCGCGCGCGTTGCAGAGAATCACGCCGTACAGCAAACCCCAGCGGATATTGGGCAGCGTCACGCGGCGAAACATCTGCCAGCCCGAGGCGCCCAGCACGTGGGCGGCCTCTTCTTCGTCGTTGCCCTGCGCCTGCATCAGCGGAATCAGCTCGCGTGCGACGAACGGGAACGTCACGAAGATCGTGGCGAGCACGATGCCCGGCACCGCGAAGATGATCTGCACGTTGTGGTCTTCGAGCCACGGCCCGAGCCAGCCCTGCGCGCCGAACAGCAGCACGTAAATGAGACCCGAAATCACGGGCGAAACCGAAAACGGCAGGTCGATCAGCGTGGTGAGCAGCGCCTTGCCGCGAAACTCGAACTTCGCGATCGCCCACGAAGCCGCGAGGCCGAAAGCCAGATTCAACGGCACCGCGATCGCCGCGGTGATGAGCGTGAGCTTGATCGCGGCGAGCGCGTCGGGATCGACGAGCGACGTGAAGTAGAAGCCGATGCCCTTCGACAGCGCCTGCCAGAACACGGCGACGAGCGGCACCACGAGAAACAGCGCGAGAAACGCGAGCGCGATGCCGATCAGGAGCCAGCGCACCCACGCTGCTTCGGTGACCGGGTCCGGCCGGCGCGTGCTTCGTTGTTGCGGCAGCGGGCTCATTGCGCACCTCCCGCGACGGTTGCGCCCACCACGGCATTCGGCGCGCTGCCGGCCGTTACACCCCGGCTCGTGCGGCGTTGCAAATACCACTGGAGTGAATTGATGAGGAGCAGCATGACGAACGACACGCAGAGCATCATCACGGCGAGCGCCGTTGCGCCCGCGTAGTCGTATTGTTCGAGCTTCGTGATGATGAGCAGCGACGTGATCTCCGACTTCATCGGCACGTTGCCAGCGATGAAGATGACCGAGCCGTACTCGCCCAGCGCGCGCGCGAATGCGAGCGCGAAGCCGGTGAGGAGCGCCGGCAGTACCGCGGGCAGCACGACACGGCGGAACGTGAGCCAGCGCGAGGCGCCGAGGCACGCGGCGGCCTCTTCCTGTTCGCGCTCGAAGTCCTCGAGTACCGGCTGCACCGTGCGCACGACGAACGGCAAGCCGATGAAGGTCAGCGCCACGAGCACGCCGAGCGGCGTGAAGGCGATCTTGAGACCGAGCGGCTGCAGGAACTGGCCGATCCAGCCATTGCCCGCATACACGGCGGCGAGCGAAATGCCCGCCACGGAAGTCGGCAGCGCGAACGGCAGATCGACGAGCGCATCGATCACCCGTTTGAACGGGAACGTATAGCGCACCAGCACCCATGCGAGCAGGAAGCCGAATACGGCATTGATCAACGCCGCGCCGAGCGCGGCGGTGAACGTGAGCCGGTACGACGCGATCACGCGCGGCGACCACACTGCGCGCACGAACTGGTTCCAGTCGAGTGTCGCCGTCTTGAGAAAGGTGGCGGCGAGCGGAATGAGCACCACGAGGCTCAGGTAAGCCACGGTGATGCCAAGCGTCAAGCCGAATCCGGGCAGCGCACTAGGCTTGCGGAATCTAAACGTGGTCATGCTCATCATCCAGACATGGGTTGCGCGCTTCCTGTATTCAAAGCGGCGCCGAAAAGCGCGCCCGTAGGCGCGCTTCGTTGTTATCCGGTCACGTCGCTATGCGGACCGCTTGCTGCTTGACAGCTTTACTGCGGTTGATAGATCGAATCGAACACGCCGCCATCCGCGAAATGCGTCTTCTGCGCGTTGGGCCAGCCGCCGAAGGTGTCGTCGACCGTGTAGAGCTTGAGCTTCGGAAACTTCGCCGTGAGCGCCGCCGGGACCTTGTCCGAACGCGGACGGTAGAAGTTCTTCGCGGCGATCTCCTGACCCTCTTCGCTATAGAGGAACTGCAGGTAGGCCTCGGCCTCCTTGCGCGTGCCCTTCTTGTCGACCACCTTGTCCACCACCGTCACCGGCGGCTCAGCCAGAATGCTCACCGAAGGCACGACGATCTCGAACTTGTCCGGACCGAATTCCTTGAGCGAGAGAAATGCTTCGTTCTCCCATGCAATCAGCACATCGCCGATGCCGCGCTGCACGAAGCTCGTCGTGGCGCCTCGTGCGCCCGAGTCGAGCACGCCCGCGTTCTTGTAGAGCTTCGAGACGAAGTCCTTCGCCTTCTGCTCGTTGCCGCCCGGTTGGTGCAGCGCATACGCCCACGCCGCGAGATAGTTCCAGCGCGCGCCGCCCGAGGTCTTCGGATTCGGCGTGACGATCGAGACGCCCGGCTTGGTCAGATCATCCCAGTCCTTGATGTGCTTCGGGTTGCCCTTGCGTACGAGGAACACGATGGTCGACGTGTACGGCGACGCGTTGTCGGGCAGGCGCTTTTGCCAGTCCTTCGCGACGATGCCCTTGTTGGCGAGCGCGTCGATGTCCCATGCCAGCGCGAGCGTCACGACGTCGGCTTGCAGGCCGTCGAGCACCGAGCGCGCCTGTGCACCCGAGCCGCCATGCGACTGCTTGATGGTGAGCGTTTCGCCCGTCTTCGCCTTCCACTGCTTGATGAAGGCTTCGTTGATGTCCTGGTACAGTTCGCGCGTCGGATCGTAGGAGACATTGAGCAGCGATGTATCCGCGTGAGCAGCCACCGGCGCCATGGCCGCCATCGTCGCGACGCCGACGAGCGGCGCAACGCCGATCACCAGTTTTGCCGCCAGTGTTTTCAGCCAGCCCGCGCGCCCCGTATGTGTCGTGCCCATCTATCTGTTCTCCGTTCTCGTGTGTGCTCGTTTGCGCCCCTTGGTGAAGTGCAGCGAACGATGGAGGCCAGTCTAGCGATCTGCTTACATTATTAAAAATGATGTTTTTTCATTTTTTAATACGCAAAAGTGGTAAGGACAGAGGAAGTCGCTGCTGGAGCGCGGTTTCATCCGCGCAAACGCGGGAAAGCGGCCTGATGGCAACGCTCAGTCGACGAACTTCAAGTAACACTTGAAAAGTGGCGAGTACTGTATAAAAATACAGTTACCTGTTCAAACATACAGTGGCGCCATGACCAAACTCACCGCACGACAGCAGCAGGTTTTCGATCTGGTTCGCCGGGCCATCGAGCGCACGGGCTTCCCGCCCACGCGCGCCGAGATCGCGGCGGAACTCGGCTTCAGCTCGGCGAACTCCGCGGAGGAGCATCTGCGCGCGCTGGCGCGCAAGGGCGTGATCGAACTGGCTGCGGGCGCCTCGCGCGGCATCCGCCTCATGCCGGGGCCCGACGACCTGCCGCATCAGTTCACGCTTCCGCACGCGAGCATCATGCAGCTCTCGCTGCCGCTCGTTGGCCGTGTCGCAGCGGGCAGCCCGATCCTCGCGCAGGAGCACATCTCGCAGAACTACATGTGCGACCCGGCGCTCTTCTCGAGCCGCCCCGACTACCTCTTGAAGGTGCGCGGCCTTTCCATGCGCGACGCCGGCATCCTCGACGGCGACCTGCTCGCCGTGCAGAAGAAGGCCGAAGCGAAAGACGGCCAGATCATCGTGGCGCGTCTTGGCGACGACGTCACCGTGAAGCGCCTGAAGCGCCGTCCGAACGGGCTCGAGCTGATCGCCGAGAACCCCGATTACGACAATATTTTTGTCGAGGCCGGCAGCGCGGAATTCGCGCTCGAAGGCATCGCGGTTGGGCTGATCCGCCCCACCGAATTCTGAGCAATCCGTCTGCGCGCAGTTTGCACATTGTTTGCACATTGTTTGCACATTGTTTGCGCACCCTCTGCGCACTACCTGGAGAGAGTCATGGAACGTCTTGCCCGCTTGCTGCCCTTCCGCCAATTCGGCCGTCTTCGCCATCTCCGTGGTATCGCCTCGTGCGCGGTCCGCGAAGTCCGCGATTCGGCTACCGCACTGAGCGGCTCGCTCTTCG
This sequence comes from Paraburkholderia sp. CNPSo 3076, assembly GCF_026343935.1. Lineage (NCBI taxonomy): Bacteria > Pseudomonadati > Pseudomonadota > Betaproteobacteria > Burkholderiales > Burkholderiaceae > Paraburkholderia > Paraburkholderia sp. CNPSo 3076. The sequence goes on from NZ_JAPMAL010000009.1 coordinate 83,943, forward strand.
AAGACTCGCCAGAGATGGTGGCGGCCAGCACGGCCGACCTGCCGGTGCTGCCCTCGGCCCAGCCAGCGTTTGCGCGCGTGTCGCTCAACAGCACGCTCAACACCGAACAGCCCATGCGCCGCGCGCCCGTGCGCGTCTATCAGGGTCCGTCGCGGCTCATCCTCGTCGGCACGGTTGACGCGGTTTGCCGCGCGATCGACCGCTGCATCGCCGAGCAGCACAGCGACCTGCCGGCTGCACTCGCGAAGTAAGCCGCAACGCTGCTCAAATGTGAGAAGAGGTTACGGGCGGGATCGTTTGGCCTGGTTTGCGGTCAACACCGTGTCTAAACGATTTGCCCTATGCCGATGACGGAATCTCTCTCGACCCCGCGTAAGACCCAAGGCTGGAAAAAGCCGGTCGCGATCACGGTTGCGCTCGCCATGGTGGTTGCCGCGATCGGCTACGCCTATGCGTCGCCCTATATCGCGGTGAAACACATGAAAGCCGCCGCCGACGCGCGTGACGCCGTCGCGCTCAACGAGTACGTCGATTACCCTGCACTGCGCCTGAGCCTGAAACAGCAGGTTGGCGAGATGCTGCAGCGGCGCGTCGAGGGGCAGCACAGCAGCAATCCGCTGCTGATCCTCGGCGCCGTGATTGGCGCGGCATTGATTAGTCCGCTCGTGGATGCCTACGCCACACCGGAAGGCGTGGCCGCCCTGCTCGATGGCATGCCGCCGACGGGCAAGCCCGGCGACCGGCCGCACGCGCCGCCACCAGCAGAATCCGGCGCGCCATCCACGCAATCGGCAGAACCAGCTCAATCGGCACCCGCACCCGCCGCGCCACCTGCTCCGGCGGCATCCGGCAACCCCGCGCCCGAGGCTCGGCCGGTGACCACGGCCGGCTATCGCGGCCTCAATGAGTTCGCGCTCACGTGGGACCGCGGCAATACGGGCGAGCACTACGCCGCCATCCTGCAGCGTCACGGGCTCTTCTCGTGGAAGCTCTCGGCGGTCGAGCTAAACGAAGGAAACGTCTCGAACTGAGACAGTTCGGAAGTGACAGCGGAGCCAGGCCGGTTCTGCGCGAACCGGCCTGCTTGATCCCTTACGCGGCGGCTTGCTGCTTCTTTTCCTCAGCCGCCGACGAACACGCCACGAGAATGCTGCACGATACGCGGTCGAGCAGCGGCGTGTTGCCCGCGCCCATCCACCAGCGCGAGAGCCCCGTGCGGCAACGGTGGCCCACCACCACGAGGTCCGCATTCAGCTCGTTGGCCAGATTCGCGATTTCGTCGATCGGATGACCGAACGCGAAGTGCCCCTGGGCGCGCACGCCACGCTCGGTTAGCCAGTCCACGCCTTCCTGAAGAATCTCGCGCGCCGTTTCCTCGAAGCGGCCGCAGGCCACGTCGGTCAGCAGGCCGGCGCTCTGGGCGATCGTCGAACGCATGTCGACGACCGAGAGCAGGTGCGTCTCAGCCTGCAGATCGAGCGCAAGGTCGGCGCCGCAGCGCAGTGCCTTGCGGCCTTCGCGCGAGCCGTCGTAACAGAGCAGAATTTTTTTATAGCTCGCCATGATCGCTTCTCCCCGCCCGCGTGATTTGCAGGCTGTGCGATTCTCATGATGGTGCGCCGCAATTCCACACGCAAGGGCTGGAAAACGCCAGGTGTGCATCGAAAAACGCCAGATGCGCCCCGAACGGCGCACGCATCTTGTGCACTGGCGAATGCTTGCCGCGACATGCATTTGCCCGCGCATCGTCAAACCGCCTCGAAGCGAGGCCTGACCCGCCAGGCAGCAATGCACTAAAATGGGCCGCCTTGTTTCGTGCGATTTTCCGTTCGATGCTTCGATCGACTCGCGCGATGCCCGTTCGACTCACGTTCAACCGGTCCATGCCCGCACCCGCCATCGAATTCGAGCAGGTCATCAAACATTACGGAGACAGGGCGGTCGTCAACGGCCTGTCGTTCGACGTTCTTCCCGGCGAGTGCTTCGGACTGCTCGGTCCGAACGGCGCGGGAAAAACCACGACACTGCGCATGCTGCTCGGCATCGTTTCGCCCGATGCAGGGCGCATCAGCCTGTGCGGCGAGCCGGTGCCGGCGCGTGCGCGCCACGCCCGCCAGCGCGTGGGGGTGGTGCCGCAGTTCGACAATCTCGACCCCGACTTCACCGTGCGCGAGAATCTGCTCGTGTTCGGCCGCTACTTCGGCTTGTCCGCGCGTGAAACGCGCGATCTCGTCGCGCCGCTGCTCGAATTCGCGCGCCTCGAAAGCAAGGCCGACGCACGCGTGGGCGAACTCTCCGGCGGCATGCGCCGTCGTCTCACCCTCGCGCGCGCGCTCGTGAACGACCCCGACGTGCTCGTGATGGACGAGCCCACCACGGGCCTCGATCCGCAGGCGCGGCATCTGATCTGGGAGCGGCTACGCTCGCTGCTCGCGCGCGGCAAGACGATTCTGCTCACCACGCATTTCATGGAGGAGGCCGAACGGCTTTGCAATCGCGTCTGCGTGATCGAGGAAGGCCGCAAGATCGCCGAGGGCGCGCCCAAGGCGCTGATCGAATCGGAAATCGGCTGCGATGTGATCGAGGTGTACGGACCGGACCCGGTCGCGTTGCGCGACGAACTCGCGGCCGATGCGAAGCGCACGGAGATCAGCGGCGAGACGCTGTTCTGCTATGTGGACGACCCCGCGCCCGTTCATGCGAAGCTGCGCCATCGTTCCGATTTGCGCTACCTGCACCGGCCCGCGAATCTCGAAGACGTGTTCCTGCGGCTCACGGGCCGCGAGATGCAGGATTGACGGCGGCAAGATTAACGGCGGCAAGATCGACGGCGGCGGACGAATCGCCAAGGACACCATGCAGACACGCACCAACAACCCGACGCCCTCGCGCCCCAAGCATGCGAGCGTGCGCGAGCCGCGCGCTGCGCTGCCTTCGAACGCCACGCACTGGATGGCCGTGTGGCGACGCAACTATCTGGTCTGGCGCAAGCTCGCCCTCGCGTCGATGTTCGGCAATCTCGCCGATCCGATGATTTATCTGTTCGGTCTCGGCTTCGGGCTCGGGCTGATGGTGGGGCACGTCGACGGCGTCTCGTACATCGCGTTTCTCGCGGCGGGCACGGTGTCGTCTTCGGTGATGATGTCGGCGAGCTTCGAGTCGATGTACTCGGGCTTCTCGCGCATGCACGTGCAGCGCACGTGGGAAGCGATCATGCACACGCCGCTCACGCTCGGCGACGTCGTGCTCGGCGAAGTGATGTGGGCCGCGAGCAAGTCGATGCTCTCGGGCTTGGCGATCATGGTGGTGGCGGGCCTGCTCGGCTACGCGAGCTTTCCTTCCATGCTGCTCGCGCTGCCCGTGATCGCGCTCGCGGGCCTCGCGTTCGCGAGCTGCGCCATGATCGTCACCGCGCTCGCGCCGTCCTACGACTTCTTCATGTTTTATCAGACGCTCGTGCTCACGCCGATGCTGCTGCTCTCCGGCGTGTTCTTTCCGATTGCGCAACTGCCCGCGGCCGCGCAACACATCACGTTGATGCTGCCGCTCGCGCATGCCGTTGCGCTGATCCGCCCCGCCATGCTCGACCGGCCTGTCGAGCAGGCAGGCCTGCACCTGCTGGTGCTCGCGATCTACGTGGTGGTGCCGTTCGCGATCGCTTCCGTGCTGTTCCGCCGGCGCATGATGCGCTGAAAGCGCACCGCGCGGCGTTCAGTCCTCGTCATCGCCCCAGGGAATATCGACGTCCGAAATGAACGCGACCGTCGCGAACGGGCCGCCTTCCTGGCGGCCGACCTTGCCGTCGGCGCGATGCCATTCCACGCGGAACATCGTCGATTGGGTCTGGGCGAGCAAACGCACCGTGCGGACCTCTTCGGGATCCGACTCCTCCACCGGGCCATCGAGCGAAACCAGCAGCGACTGCGGCCAGAGACCGTCGGCCGGGTCGTAAATGCGATCGCCGTCGGGAATCGAGGTATCCGCCTCGACGCCGATGGTGGCCGAAGCCTCGACGATCATCTTGCCGAGCGCGCGCAGCACCGCCGTGGCGCGGGCCGAATTGGCCTGGCGAATGGCGAGATCGCCGCGCGTGAGCGCCTGCTCGAGTTTCGGATTGGTTTTTTGCTTTGCCATGCTGGTTTTCGGGCCGCGGCCCGCTCCGTGGCGGACGGCGAACCGCCCGCGTATTACAAGAATGCCAACGCTGAGCGCATGGCGCCTGCCTCGTCCCGGCGTCCCTAGAAGCCGAGGGCCACCGCCGCTAGCCCGGCGGCGATGCCGAAGAACACCACCGTCGTGCCCACGACGGCAAGCATGCGCGGCCGGAACGAGCCCGCCAGCATCGCGAACGACGGCACGCTCACGGGCGGCAGCGTCATCAGCAGCGCGCCCGCGGGCCCCACGCCCATGCCGAGCGCGAGCATCGCCTGGATGATGGGGACCTCGCCGGCCGTGGGAATCACGAACAGCATGCCGACCACGGCGAACGTGACGATCCAGCCAAGGCTGCTCGTGACTTCCGGGCCGATGTGCGGGAACAGCCACGCTCGCGCGGCGCCGAGCAACAGCACCAGCACGATGTATTCCGGCACCAGCCGCACGGCCATGCGCGCGAAGATACGCGCCCAGCGCACGAAGACGTTGCCGCCTTCGGCCTGCTGCTGGGCGAGTTGCGCGAGGCGGTCGTCGGCGGCACGCGATTCCTCGGGTGTAACGAGCCGGTTGCAGACCCAGCCGAGGCCGAACACCATCAGCAGGCCCAGCGTGAGACGCAGCGCACTCCACTGCCAGCCGAGCACGAAGCCCATGAACACGAGCGTGGCGGGATTGAGCACCGAGTTGCCGAGCCAGAACGCGATCGCGCCGCCGGCCGACGCATTGCGCGCCCGCAGGCCCACGACCACGGGCGCGGCGCAGCAGGTGCACATCATGCCGGGCACCGCGAGCAGGCCGCCCGCCGCCACGCTGCCAAAGCCGCGCCGGCCGAGCACGCGCGCGACCCATTGCACGGGCAGGAGCGCCTGCACGCCGGAGCCGAGCAGCAGGCCGAGCACCATGGCCTGCCAGATCGCCCGGCCGTAGGCGAAGGCGTAATCGAGCGCAGCGGAGAACGAGGGGTCGGGGGCCGTGGCCGCGCCGCCCATCAGGATCGATTTGCCGATGGAGTGGGTTTCCTCGGCGGTGAATGCGCGGTGATAGTACGGAAACCACTTCACGTAGAAGAGGCCGGCCACCGCCAGCAAAATGAAAATGGGCCAGCCGTAAGACGGGGGCGATTGCGCTGGACGTGCGCTCGTCATTGTAAAAATTCTCCGGGATTGAGCGTATGGACGGCCGCCGGGGCGCCGTCACGCGAGGCGTGATGGCTGCCCCGGGCGGCGCATGCTGGATCGTAGTGTATGCCTTGCGAATCGCCAACGATTTTGCGGCGTCGGCGTTCGCGCGGCGCCGCGCGGCCCGGCACGGGACCGGTCGGTTTCCCGCTTTCCCTTTAAGGGGCCGGATTAGGTTGCTGCTCGTGCAGCGCGTCGATCTGCGCGAGCAGTTCGGGGGTGAGCTCGACGTCGGCGCTGGCGATATTTTCCTTCAACTGCTCGAGCGAGGTCGCGCCGATCAGATTGCTGGTGAGGAACGGCCGGCTGTTGACGAACGCAAGCGCAAACTGCGCGGGCGTGTAGCCGTGTGCGCGGGCGAGTTCCACGTAACGCGTCGTCGCGGCCACCGATTCCGGCTTGCTGTAGCGCTTGAAGCGTTCGAACCGCGTAATGCGCGCGCCTTGCGGACGCGCCCCGCCCTCGTACTTGCCCGAAAGCCAGCCGAACGCGAGCGGTGAATACGCGAGCAGGCCCACGCCTTCGCGGTGCGTGAATTCGGACAGGCCGCTTTCGAACGTGCGGTTGAGCAGGCTATACGGATTCTGGATGCTGACGATGCGCGGCAGACCGAGCTTGTCGGCGGCGCGCAGGAACTGCGCAACGCCCCACGGCGTTTCGTTCGATACGCCGATATGGCGGATCTTGCCCGCCTTCACGAAATCGGCGAGCACGCTGAGCGTTTCCTCGATCGGCACCGTGTAGGCATCGTCGAGATACGGATACATGCCGCGGCCGAACGTCATCGTGCTGCGGTCGGGCCAGTGCAGTTGATACAGGTCGACGTAATCGGTCTGCAGGCGCTTCAGGCTGCCGTCGAGCGCTTCGGTCAGATTCTTGCGGTCGAACTGGTTCTGCGGCCCGCGAATGTGCTGCGGGTTGTGCGGCTGGCGAGCCGGGCCCGCAATTTTGGTGGTGAGCACGATGCGCTCGCGCGCCGCGCGATGCTGCGCGAGCCACGTCCCGATGAAGCGCTCGGTCTGTCCCTGCGTCTCCGGACGCGGCGGCACGGGGTACATTTCAGCAGCATCGATCAGCGTGACGCCCTGGTCGAGCGCGTAGTCGATCTGCTCGTGCGCCTCGCGCTCCGTGTTCTGCTCGCCCCACGTCATCGTGCCGAGCCCGATCAGGCTTACCTTGACGTCGGTATCGCCGAGTGTGCGGTATTCCATGGAAACGTTGTCCATCAGTTCGGTTGGGGAGCGCCGAAACTACCACGGCGCGGGAATTTTTTCAGGAGTTGCAGAATACGGCCGCTTTCCGCCGAACGCGGCCGCATGCGCCGCGGCCGGTCGTGACGCCGTTCAGCGGGAGACGTGCCAGAATCCGCACAGGCGCCTACGAGGAGAAATCGGCATGGAAAACCGACGCAGCTACGAATACATGGGTTTCGACATGACAGCCGGCGTGGACGGCGACCACGAAGCCGGCTTTTTTGTCTCGACGCAAACCATCCAGAGCCTCACGGACGCCGAAAACGCCAACGTGCCGGTCGACGGCATCGCCGCCGGCCGCTTTCCTACCCAGGACAACGCCTTCGACGCGGCCTTCGACCGTATTCGCGAGGCGATCGACAAGCGCGTGCGCGCCGCTTCCTGAGCGTCGCCCGAGGGACAAATTAGATCGGGCGCAGAAATGCAAAAAGCCGGACGTCGAATCGACATCCGGCTTTCAGGCCGACCGTCTAGCAGGCGGCCCGGCAACGAAGCGGAAACTTCGGCGCGAGTTACTGGCCAAAGAAGACCGATTGCGGGCCCGTGGCCTTCGCGTGGCTGCCCGACTGCGAAGCCGAGCCGGCGACACCGCCGTAAGCCGTTTGGGCGCCTTGCTCCTGGACGCGTTCGGCGGCCACGGTCTGGACGCTCTGGCCACGCTGCGAAGCGGGCGCGCCGACGTCCGGGCGATAGAACGGCGCCGGGCCGTAGCCGCTGGCGAACGCCGGAGCGGCAACAGAAGCGGTAGCTGCGACCAGCAGCGCTGCGATGAGTTTGGTCTTCATGGTGGACTCCAATATCAGGTTCAGTTGCGGATCGGGAAGGCGCCGCGCCTGGGAGGTCAGTGCCCACGAGCTGCGTCAACGAAACTCAGTGTATACACCTACTATTGGAAAATAATCGCGATAATCCGAATTTACTATTCTCCGTTCCACAACAATCCCGTCAGGCAGTTCTGACGGGGCTGAGCGACGAACAGACCCTAAAAGCGCCCACAAAAGAATTTGCGCAACGCAGCAAATTCCACGCGGATTACATAACGCCGGTAGGGTTTTTCGGCCAAAAAGGGGCTTTGGGCGCGCTTCCTGCAGAGATATCCGGCAAATTGGCGCAGTGCGCAAAGGGTACGAAGGGCCAGCCCGGTATGCGTTAAAATGCAAGGTTGTTCCACGCCAGCCGTTACTCATCGGTTTCCATCGCCATGTCCGCCAACCGTCAAGCCAGCCCCCGCCGCGTCTCCGTCGCGCCGATGATGGACTGGACCGATCGCCACTGCCGCTCGCTGCATCGCTTCATCTCCCGGCACACCTGGCTGTACACGGAGATGGTGACGACGGGCGCCCTCCTCCACGGCGACGTGCCGCGCCATCTCGCGTTCACGCCGGCCGAGGCGCCGGTCGCGCTTCAACTGGGCGGCAGCGAACCCGTCGACCTGGCGCGCGCCGCGAAGCTCGGCGAACAGTGGGGCTACGACGAGATCAATCTGAACTGCGGCTGCCCATCCGAGCGCGTGCAGCGCGGCGCGTTCGGCGCGTGCCTGATGAACGAACCGCAACTGGTGGCGGACTGCGTGAAGGCGATGCGCGATGTCGTATCCGCGCCCGTGACGGTCAAGCACCGCATCGGCGTGGATACAGTCGAGGACTATGCGTACGTGCGCGACTTTGTCGGCACGATTGCCGAAGCGGGCTGCGAGGTTTTCATCGTGCACGCGCGCAACGCGATCCTGAAGGGCTTGAGCCCCAAGGAAAACCGCGAGATCCCGCCGCTCAAGTACGACTACGCGTACCAGCTCAAGCGCGATTTCCCGCAGCTCGAAATCATCATCAACGGCGGTATCAAGACGCTCGACGAAGTCGAGCAGCATCTGCAGCATGTCGATGGCGTGATGCTCGGCCGCGAGGCTTACCACAACCCCTACGTGCTCGCCGACGTCGATGCGCGCTTCTATGGCGCAACCGGTGCCGCGCTCACGCGCGAGGAAGTCGAAGCGAGGCTCATCGAGTACTGCGCGAGCGAAATCGCGCGCGGCACTTACCTGGGCGCGATCGTGCGCCATGCGCTGGGTCTGTACCGCGGCGTAGCCGGTGCGCGCGGCTGGCGCCGCATCCTCTCAGACAGCCGCAAGCTCGCGACAGCAGACCTCGCGATCTTCGACGAGGCCCGCGAATATCTGCGCGTTCCGGACGAAATTCTTGAATAAAGGGCTAGGCAAGCTAGCTTTGGTATGTATATAATCTTCCTTCTTGATTGGCGCCGCTTTCGAAGCAGCGCTAGTTGAGGAAAACAGCGGTGGCTGTAGCTCAGTTGGTAGAGTCCAGGATTGTGATTCCTGTTGTCGTGGGTTCGAGTCCCATCAGCCACCCCAAAGAATTCAGCAGTGAACAAATGAGCCCGCACTGGTTGCGGGCTTTTTTGCGTCTGTGCACGAGAGACACCCGGGAACGCCTTTGAGCTTCGAGGAATACTACAGGCGGCTGCAACTGCCGGAGACTGCGTCGCCGGCAGAGATCAAGCGCGCCTACCGTCAACTGCGTGCGAAGTACCACCCCGACCGCAACAAGGGTCGCGAGGCGGCAGTCGAGCCGGTGTTCAAGCTCATTCAGGAGGCCTTCGAGATTCTGAGCGGCAGGCGCATCGCCCCAACGGCCAGAACAACGGGCGCCGCGAGTTCAGCCACCAAGACGCGCAACGACGAAGCTCAACCGCGCCAGCGCCGCGCGGCGCCGCCCATGCGCGGCGCCAACTGCCTCCTCGAGCTATTCGTGCCGCTCGACGTCGCGATCAATGGCGGCGGCGTTCAGGCCCACTACCCTGTCAAAGGTCCGTGCCCAGCGTGCGAACAGCAAGATCGCGGCGCGCTTTGCGTACAATGCCACGGCACCGGCGTAAAGACATGGCGCAAGTCGGAAGTGGTTGAGATTCCGCGCGGAGCATGGGACGGTCAGCGTCTCGTGGTAGCCGGTGGCGGCCATCCCGGCGTGAACGGCGGCCCGCCGGGAGACGCGACTTTCTCGGTCTCCATCGTTTGCGGCCCGGGCTTCACGCGCAACGGGCTTGATCTCGCTTGCGAGCTTCCAATCGACTTCATGACGGCCATATTGGGCGGCGGCGTTCAGGCAAGGGTCCTCGGCCGCACGTTCGAAGTGAAAATTCCGGCGAACGCGAATGTGCGCACGCCAATCCGTCTACCCGGTGTTGGACTCGCGGACCGCAACGGCGCACGCGGCAACCTTACGCTGCATCTGGTCCTCACGATGCCGGCAGCCGCCGCACATTTGACCGGCGCCGAGCGCCAGCAACTACGCGACATGTTCGCCGATGCAGAGCGCCGGGCAAGCCAGTCGGCTGGCGCGGGCTCGCAGGGCAAACGCTAGCGCGCCTGCGTGCCGCGCGCATCGATCCACGCGCGCGCTGCCTCGAAGCCCGCTTCCGCGGCCGCGTGCTCGGTAGACCACAGGCGCGTGATATGCACGAGTTGCCAGTCCTCCACGACCGTCTCGCCCTTCAGCACGCGATAGTGCGCCTTCACGCCCGTGAGCACCTGCTCGACCGCGACTTCGATGTCGTAGTCCTTGTAGCGCTCCTGGTAGTCGCCCATGTCGATGCCCTTCGGCTCCATGCTCGCCTCTTTCGTCTGCTGCTGACGGTTCATGCTAGCACTTCCGGGCGCCGCGCCTCGAAGGCGGCGGCGACGCGCGGGCACACTTCACAGACGCGCTTCACAGGCGCGCGATCGACACCTCCGTCGACTTCACCAGCGCGACCACTTCCGAGCCCACCTTCAGCTCGAGTTCGTCGATCGAGCGCGTGGTGATGACCGATGTGACGATGCCGAATGCCGTGTCGACATCGACTTCCGAAACGACGGGCCCGCGAATAATCTCCTTGATCTTGCCGCGAAACTGGTTGCGCACGTTGATGGCGGTAATACTCATAAGTTCGACTCCGTCAGTTCGAGTATAAACAAGAGGATTCCTGATGAATGATTCAAGCCACTGCACCCGCTGGCCGCCCGGCGGCTTGCTGTGAACCGTGGCCGAGCACGCGCTGCAGCACGCGCTCCTCGAGCGCGGCGAAGCGTGCATCGACGCGCGCCCGCGGGCGCTCGAGCGGCACGCGCTGATCGAGTGCGATGCGCCCGGCCTCGACGAGCAAAATACGGTCGCCCAGTGCGACGGCTTCGTGCACGTCGTGCGTCACCAGCAGCGCGGTGAAGCGATGCTCGCGCCACAGTCGCTCGATCAGCGCATGCATCTCGAGGCGCGTCAGCGCGTCAAGTGCGCCGAGCGGCTCGTCGAGCAGCAACAGGCTCGGACGATGCACGAGCGCGCGGGCGAGCGCCACGCGCTGGCGCTGGCCGCCCGAGAGGCGCGCGGGCCACTCGTCGGCGCGCGCGAGCAGGCCCACTTCGTCGAGCACCGCGCGGGCGTCGTCACGCGCGCCGCGTCCGAGGCCTAGCATCACGTTCTGCAAGACAGTCTTCCACGGCAAGAGGCGCGCGTCCTGAAACATGATGCGCGTATCGAGCGGCGCGCCACCTGCGCCGCGCCGCTCCACCGCGCCCTCGTCCGGTGTTTCGAGGCCGGCGATCAGGCGCAGCAACGTCGACTTGCCGCAACCGCTGCGTCCGACGATCGATACAAAACTGCCGCGCTCGATCGCGAGATCGAAGCCGTCCAGCACGGCGCGCTCGCCGTAGCGTTTTCCCACACCGCGAAGGGCAACGGCGGCGTCCATGTCGGGTGTAGGCGTACGCAGCGCCACGCCCTCGCGCGCCGCTTGCGCCCTGTCGTTGCGTTCGCGCGCCTGCACACGCTCGAAACCATCCCGCCCCACGCCGTAGTTCGGCGCCAGTTGACTCGCGCTCATGCTTCGTTCTCCTGTTGATAAGCGGGGTGCCAGCGCAGCGCCACGCGCTCGAGCGACTTCGCAAGCCAGTCGGCGAGCTTGCCAAGCGCCGCATAAAGCAGGATGCCGACCACCACCACATCGGTTTGCAGGAATTCGCGCGCGTTCATCGTCATGTAGCCAATGCCCGACTGCGCGGAGATCGTTTCGGCGACGATCAGCGTCACCCACATCAGACCGAGCGCAAAGCGCACGCCGACGAGAATCGAAGGCAACGCCCCCGGCAATATCACCTCGCGATAGAGCGCGAAACCCTTGAGCCCGTAGCTGCGCGCCATCTCGACGAGATGGGCGTCCACCGACCGGATGCCGTGAAACGTATTCACGTACACGGGAAAGAACACGCCCAGCGCCACGAGAAAGACTTTCGCCTCCTCGCCAATGCCGAACCAGAGAATCACGAGCGGAATCATGGCGAGCGCCGGAATATTGCGGACCATCTGCACGGTCGAATCGAGCGCGGTTTCAACGGGCTTGAAAAGCCCGGTGGCCAGCCCGAGCACGAGCCCGATGCCGCCGCCGATCGCGAACCCCGAAAGCGCCCGCCACGTACTCACGCGCACGTCCGCCCACATTTCTCCCGACTCGATCAGCGACCGGGCCGCCCGCACCACGGCGAGCGGCTCGGGCAGCACGCGCGTCGAGAGCACGCCGCTCCTTGCGGCAAGCTCCCAGATCAAAAGCACCGCCAGCGGCACGAGCCAGGGTGCGAGCCGTCGCCGGCTCGCCCGCACGAATGCCCGCGCGGCGCGCGGCGCGCCGCCTGGGCTCGGTGCGGCCGTGACTACGGATTGCGTCATCGTTGCGTCCTCCACGATTGCTGCCGTTCTCCAGCGCCTCAGCTCTGGCTCACTTTCGGCAGATAGTGATTGCCGACCACTTCGCCGAACGGCCCCGAGAGCGGGCCGCCGGCGCCCTTCGCCGCGCGCCCCGGCAGCAGCGGAAACACGAGTTCCGCAAACCGGTAGGATTCCTCGAGATGGGGATAGCCGGACAAAATGAACGTCTCGATGCCAAGCTGCGCATATTCCTTCATGAGCGCGGCCACCTGTTCAGGATTGCCGACGAGCGCCGTGCCCGCGCCGCCACGCACGAGGCCCACGCCCGCCCACAAATTCGGATACACCTCGAGATCCTTGCGCGTGCCGCGCTTGCCGCCGTGCAGCGCGGCCATCCGGCGCTGGCCTTCCGAATCCATCTTGGCGAACGCGGCCTGGGCGCGCGCAACCGTTTCGTCGTCGAGGTGGCTGATGAGTTTGTCGGCGGCGGCCCACGCTTCGTCTTCTGTCTCGCGCACGATCACGTGCAGGCGAATGCCGAAGCGGATCGTGCGTCCGTGCTCTGCGGCCCGCGCGCGAATGTCGGCGATCTTGCGCGCCACGTCTTCGGGCGGTTCGCCCCACGTCAGATAGGTGTCGATGTGCGCGCCCGCCATGGTGTGCGCGGCCGGCGACGAGCCGCCGAACCACAACGGCGGATGCGGGCGCTGCGCGGGCGGATACAGCACCTTGCCGCCCACCGAGCGCAGATGGCGCCCCTCGAAGTCGACCGCCTCGTTCGCGTGCGATGCCGCGAGCAGCTTGCGCCAGATATGCAGGAACTCGTCGGTGATCTCGTAGCGCGTGTCGTGATCGACGAAAAGGCCGTCGCCTTCCAGTTCGGCCGTATCGCCGCCCGTCACGACGTTGATGAGCAGGCGGCCATTGGAGAGCCGGTCGAACGTGGCAGCCATGCGCGCGGAGAGCGCCGGCGACGAGAGGCCCGGGCGGATCGCCACGAGAAACTTCAGACGCCGCGTCGCGGCAATGAGGCTCGACGCCACGACCCACGCGTCCTCGCACGAGCGGCCCGTGGGCAGCAGGACGCCTTCGTAGCCGAGCGTATCGGCGGCGACGGCGATCTGCTGGAAATACGCGAGATCGGCCGCGCGCGCGCCCTGGGTCGTGCCCAGATAGCGGCTGTCGCCGTGGGTCGGGATGAACCAGAACACATTCATGCATTGCTCCTGCCTGGAAATTCGAAACACGAATCGGGTGACTGCCGGCCAGCGGGCGCGCGCGGGCACGCCGCGCAAACGAACGCGCCGCTCGTGGCTCAATTGAAAGGGTTCGACAGCAGACGGAATGCGCCGGCGCGTTCTCCGTGCGCCTCGCGGGAGCGCCCGGCGACGGCGGCGCCGTCTTCATGGGGAACCAGTCTAGGGACGGCTCGCACCCTTTAGAACGATTTTTTTGAGCTTAGGTTTTCCACTTTCGTGCTTTACCCGACGCTTTAGCGTACGGTGCGCCTCGCGCGCACCGCGCGCCGATATAATGGCGCACGCACCCACAAAAACACCGGCACGCCGCGCGCACGACGCTCCATAAGGCGCATTGCGCAGCGAGGCCAAGCAAGCTCTCGCAAGACTCCATGCAAAAACTGATTCTGCCGTTCGTATCCGGCTTTCTGGCGTCGCTCTTCTTTCGCGAGGCGACGCTCGCGCTCCTGCATGCCGCGCAGGTCATCGACACGGCCGGATTTTCGACGGACCCGTTCGTGCCGCTCGGGCTGCCCGAGTTCCTCGTGAATGCGATCTGGAGCGCCATCTGGGCCGTGCTGATGGCGTGGCTACTGCGCGTGTCGCCTTCGCGGCCCGCGCCGTGGGTTCAGGCCTTCGTGTTCGGCGGCATCGTGCTCACCGCGGCGATGGTGTTCGTCGTCGATCCGCTGCGCGGCATCTGGCCGACCGGCAACATGCTGCCGCGGCTTGCCACGGGCTTTGCTTCGAATGCGATGTGGGGCTGGGGCGCGCTGGTTTTCATGCGCGCGTTCATGAGCGAAACCGCCGAAGACTGACCCCGCCTGAGGGCCGTGCGCGATGCGCGGCCCGCGTTTCCCCAGCGCGTTTTCCCCTCACACTTCTTCCGCCCTTACCCCGCGCCAGCCAGTTCAACCGATGAGTTCGCGCAGCGGGTGCTCCATCGAGCTCCAGGGACTCTCGAACATCCGCTCGACGTCTTCGCGGCGCACGTCCTCGATATTCGCAAAGCGCCAGTGCGGATGATTGTCCTTGTCGATGATGCGCGCGCGTATGCCCTCCATCACATCACCAATCGCGAAGCTCGAGCGCGTGAGGTCGAGATCACGGCGCAGGCAGTCGGCCATGGCGCCTTCGGCGCGCGACACCACCTCGAGCGACACCGCCATGGAAAGCGGCGAACGCTCGCGCAGGACGTCCATCATCTGCCCCGCCCATTGCGCTTGCTCGCCCGAGTCTGCACGGCGCGCGGCTTCGAGCGAAGCCAGCATGGCAGGTACATCGCCTGGCGAGAAATGCCGGTCGATCCAGCCACGAACCGTGGCCAGCGACGAACCTTCGGCGAGACGCTTCAACTCGGCCGCGGGTAGCGCCGCCAGGCGGATGCGCGCGACCAGTTCCGCGCCGCTCGCAAACGGCTCGCTCTCCAGCGCATCGAGCAGCGCTGGCCACGCGGACTCGTCGAGCGACGCATCGGCCAGGCCCGCATAGACCGCGCTCGCCTGATCGAGCGTCTCGCCTGTCACCGCGAGATAGCGGCCGATCGCGCCAGGCGTGCGCGCAAGGAACCAGCCCATGCCGACATCGGGAAAGAGGCCGATGCGCGTCTCCGGCATCGCCATGCGCGTGGCCGGACCCACGAGCCGCAGCCCGCCCGTGCGATGCGCGCCCTGCGAGATGCCCATGCCACCGCCCATGACCACGCCGTTGAGCATCGCGATGTACGGCTTCGGAAAGGTGAAGATGGCGTGATTGAGGCGATATTCGTCGGAGAAGAACGTGTCGAGCGCCGCCTGTTCGCCCGCGCGATACGACTCGTACAGAAAGCGAATGTCGCCGCCGGCGCAGAACGCGCGCGCATGCCGCGTGCGCACGATCACGGCGAGCACGCCCGGGTCGTCGCGCCAGCGATCGAGCGCCGCGTGCATCGTGCGGACCATGGCGGTGGTGAGCGCATTGAGCGCCTGCGGGCGCTCGAGTTCGATAAAGCCGATACGGTTCGCGACGCGCGTAAGCACATGCGAGTCGGCATCGGCTGCGGTCGGGCTTGCGTTGGCTTCGTGTGACATGGCGATTGGCAAGGCAGAACGATGAGCGGCGCCTGAATCGGCCGAAGCGCGATCACAGGCTTTCCGAGGCTATCACGACGCCACACCGGGCGCTTGCACGGCCGGCAACGGAGGCGAAGCGGCGCGCGCGCCGAACCAGGCATCGAGCGTGGCGTCGATCAACGGACCGGGCGCCGTGTGCTGAAAGCCGGCGCGCGCGAGTGTGAGCATCACCACGCCGTGCAGCGTGGCCCAAAGCGATTGCGCAAGCAGGGTGCCGTCGATATGCGCCCCGCTCGCCGGCGTCAGCGCGGACAGCGTAGCGGCAAACAGCTGCGCGCCGCAGGCCAGCGCGGCGCCCGCTTCAGGCGCGCCAGCCGCATCGGCCGCGTCGCGCTGACGGCGGGCGGCCGGCCCCACGTGCTCCGAGCGCGCCTTGTGCGCCATGAAGATGAGTTCGTAAGTCTGCGGATGGTCGCAGCCGTACGCCACGTATGCTTGCGCAAGCGCATGAAGCCGCTCGCGCGCATCGGCGATCAACGCGAGCGGTTCGAGCTGCGCGAGCAGTTGCGCGTAACCTTCGCGGCCGAGCGCCTCGGCGATCTCATCGCGGCCGGCGAAATAAAGATAGAGGGACGCAGGCGAATAACCGATCGCGTCGGCGATCTTGCGCATGGAGAGCGCCGCGAAGCCTTCGCGCATGACGATGCGGCGCGCAGCCTCGAGGATGCGCTCGCGCTGGTCGTGCGCGCGCGCTGCGTGCCGTGCGTGGAGTTCGCGGTCCTTGTGTTCGGCAATGCCCATGGTGACGCCAGACGGCTGAGGCAATCGAAAATTCCCGTGACGCCCGAGCGGGCGTGCCTGACTACGAGTACAAGCCTACGAGTCGAGGCGTCCGGGCGGAAAGTGACCGCTCTTGAGCAGCACCGGCGTGCCGTTGCTGAGTTCGAGATGAGCGCGCGCCACAGCCTCGATGCGCGGACGGCCGGCGTCGAACGCCTGCATCCACGCGTCGAGGTTAGCGGGCAGCGCGCCGAAATGGTCCTCGAGCGCCTCGACGGATATCGCGCAAGGTACGCGTGTGCCGTCGACGAGTGCGGGAAACACCACGGTCAGATTGGCGTCGCGATAGAGCGGCGCGTCGGCGGGAAAGCGAATGATCATATCCAGCCCCAGTGGGGAACATCAGCAGAAAGCACTGCCGCCGGAGGACGACGCGGCGCACGGCGGTAACCGGCCATGTTACGCGCGAGGCGCAATGTCTGGCGCGAATGTGGCCAATGCGGTGGCCACCGCAGTCGGCAAATCAGCCGCTTCAGCCACCGTCTTTCAATGCGCCTGCATCTTCGAGAACAGATTCAGCACGACCACGCCGGCCACGATGAGCCCGAGCCCGAGCACGGCCGGCAGATCGGGCACCTGCCGATAGAGCGCCATCGCCACGAGCGTGATGAGCACGATGCCCACGCCCGACCACACCGCATAGACGATGCCTACCGGCAAACTGCGCAACGTGAGCGAGAGCCCGTAGAACGCAATGCCATACCCCACCACGACGATCGCCGAAGGTACGAGCCGCGTGAAGCCATCTGAAGCCCGCAGCGCAGAAGTGGCGATAACTTCCGCGACGATCGCGATGACGAGCCAGGTCCAGGCCGAGAACGGCGGAATGCGCATCGTGTCAGACCTTCGCGAGCGCGAGCTGCGCGTAGTCGACGTCGAGTTGCGCGCAGAGCGCTTCGACCACCAGTTCGTGATCGGCGCGCTGCGGCAGGCCCGAGACCGTGATCGAGCCGATCACGCCCGCCCCGACCACCGTGAGCGGAAACGAACCGCCGTGCGGCGCGAAATCGCTGATGGGCAGGCCGTGCTTTTCGGCAAGCGTCGTGCCGGTTTGCTGCATGCGCAAGCCGATCGCATAGGAGCTGCGCCGGAAGTGCTCGACCACGCGCGACTTGCGGCGCACCCAGTCGGCGTTGTCGGGCGTGGCGCCGTCCAGCGCGCAAAAGAAGAGCTGCTGGCCGAAGGTGTGCACATCGATGGCGACGGGCAGCGCGCGAGCGCGCGCGAGTTCATGCAGATGCGAGCCGAGCTGCCAGGCGCGATCGGCGTCGAAACGGGGAAACACCAGCGCGTGCTCCTGAGCGGCTATCGATTGCAGATCGAGGGGAATGTCCATGGAAGAGGCAAATGAAGCGCAGTGCGCTGTAGAAGGCAAAGGCGCAGCATGAACGTTGCGAAGAGCATGCACGGCGCCGACCGAGCCCCGATTCTATCCTGACGGTTCAAAAGCCTTTGCGCACGCGTCCTGCAAACATTTTGCAAACGCATGGAAAGGCGCTCGTCATTAGTTGTTGCAACGCGGCGCGAACTGTCATATAATCTTTTCTTCGACGGACGCGGGGTGGAGCAGTCTGGCAGCTCGTCGGGCTCATAACCCGAAGGTCGTAGGTTCAAATCCTACCCCCGCAACCAGCAGAATTCGAAAGGGTTACAGGTCATTGGCCTGTAACCCTTTTTCCGTTTACGCCTCTTCAAGGCGCGGCATCCTCGCCGCCTTCTTCGGTCGCTCCCTGCTGGCGCATGAGGGCACGTGAGCGAAGGCACTGAGCGGTGATAAACTCGCATCACCCATCCCCCTATCGTGCCCATGAAATTCTGCTCGACTTGCGGTCAGGCGGTCAGCCTGCTCATTCCGCCCGGCGACAATCGCGAACGCTACGTCTGCTCACACTGCGGCACCATCCACTATCAGAATCCGCGCAACGTGGTCGGCACGGTTCCGGTCTGGGAAGACAAGGTGCTGTTGTGCCGCCGCGCAATCGAGCCGCGCTACGGCTATTGGACGCTGCCCGCGGGCTTCATGGAGATGGGAGAGACGACCGCCGAAGCCGCGGCGCGCGAGACGCTCGAGGAAGCCGGCGCGCGCGTCGAGGTGCAGAACCTCTTTTCGCTCCTGAACGTGCCGCGCGTGCATCAGGTGCATCTGTTCTATCTCGCGCGCCTGCTCGACATCGACATCGCAGCAGGCGAGGAAAGCCTCGAAGTGCGGCTTTTTGAAGAGCACGAGATTCCCTGGAACGACATTGCGTTCCCAACGGTCGGGCAGACCCTGCGCTGTTTCTTCGCCGATCGCCAGTCGGGCAGCTTCGGGTTGCACACCGGCGACGTCCTGCGCTCGCTGCGCGACGGCTGATTGTTTATCTGACTGCGCCCGCGACGATGGTCCCCTGGCTTTCGCCCGACGAACCGTTTCCCGCCGTCGAGCGCGCACTCGGCGCGTCGAGCGGCGCGCCTGGCCTGCTCGCCGCCAGCGCGGACCTGCTCCCCTCGCGCCTCATCGACGCCTACCGGCGCGGCATTTTCCCGTGGTACTCCGACGGCCAGCCGGTGCTCTGGTGGAGCCCCGACCCGCGCATGATCCTGCGCCCCGACGAATTCAAGGTCTCGCCCTCGTTCCGGAAAACGCTCAAGCGCGTGCTGCGTGAGGACGCGTGGGAAATTCGCGTCGACAACAATTTCGCCGCCGTGATGCGCGCGTGCGCGAACGCGCCGCGGCGCGGCCAGCGCGGCACCTGGATCACCGGCGATGTGATCGACGCCTACTCCACCCTGCACCGCGTGGGCGACGCGCACAGCGTCGAGGCCTGGTTCGGCGGCGAACGTGTGGGCGGACTCTACGGCGTGGCGCTCGGCACGATGTTCTTCGGCGAGTCGATGTTCGCCTCCATGACCGACGCCTCGAAGATCGCGCTCGCGGCGCTCGTCGCGCATCTGCGCCGCCACGGCGTCGAGTTGATCGATTGCCAGCAGAACACCGCGCATCTCGCCTCGCTCGGCGGGCGCGAAATCTCGCGCAAGGCGTTCATCGCCCACGTGCGCACGCACGTGAACGCCGCGCCCATTCCCTGGAAATTCGATAAAGCGGTGCTCGCCGATCTGCTCGGCGGGTCAGGCGCGCCCGACGAGTTCTTGCCCGCTGCGTGAGTGGCCGGCGAGCGGCAAATGAGTGGCACATGAGTGGCACATGAGCGGCAAATGAGCGGCAAATGAGTGGCACATGAACGGCGCATGAGCGCTCGCGTGCGCGCTTGCGACAGCCCGCGCAATTCGATGGATACATGTTCGGCGTCAATGTTAGACTCAAGAGCGAACCTGTCGCCGCCCGGCCTTCCCTGGCACGCCACGTGCGGCGCGCCGTGTGGTCTGGCAAGGCTTGCGCGCGAGGCTGGGTGCGCGACGCGCGCGCCACGCGACGATCCGAACTGCTACGAGAGCTGCCAACGTGACGCATCCAAACGAGCTGCCGCTTTCACCGCTTTCCGCGCTGCAATTCTATGCAACGGCGCCCTACCCCTGCAGTTACCTGGAGGGGCGCATCGCGCGCTCGCAGGTGGCGACGCCCAGTCATCTCATCAACTCCGACGTCTATACCGATCTCGTGAAGGCCGGCTTCCGGCGCTCGGGCGTGTTCACCTATCGTCCCTACTGCGACGGCTGCCGCGCGTGCGTGCCGGTGCGCGTGCCGGTCGAGCGCTTCACGCCGAGCCGCACGCAGCGCCGCGCGTGGAAGCGGCATGGCGCGCTCGTCGCCACGGTCGCGCCGCTGCACTACGACGAGGCGCACTACGCGCTCTACATGCGCTATCAGTCCGCGCGCCACGCGGGCGGCGGCATGGATCGCGACAGCCGCGACCAGTACGAGCAGTTCCTGCTGCAAAGCCGGATCAACTCACGGCTGGTCGAATTCCGCGAGCCGGACCCCGCGCATCCGGACGAGCCCGGCGCGTTGCGCATGGTGAGCATGATCGACATCCTCGGCGACGGGCTCTCCTCGGTCTACACGTTCTTCGACCCGGACACGGTCCACACGAGTTACGGCACCTACAACATCCTCTGGCAGATCGAGCAGGCCCGCAGCCTTCAGCTGCCTTACGTCTATCTCGGCTACTGGATCCGCGAGAGCCCGAAAATGGCCTACAAGGCGCGCTTCCAGCCGCTCGAAGGCCTCTTCGACGGCGCATGGGCCGCACTCACGCCCGAAGCCTGAGCCCGCGGCGCGTCGCCCCGGGCCCGCGTTGCCGCTAAAATAGCGGGTTCCCATTTTCCGGCGCCCGCGCCTTCTTCCCGTGTTCAGCACCCTTTATCCGTTCGTCCGCGACCAGCTCTTTCGCATGGACGCCGAAGACGCCCATCACCTCTCGCTGCGCATGATCGGCGCCGCCGGCCGCACCGGCATGGCGGGCCTGCTCGCCCCACGCGTGCCCGATTCGCCGCGCACCGTCATGGGCCTCACCTTCCGCAACCCGGTAGGGCTCGCCGCGGGCCTCGACAAGGAAGGCGCCGCGATCGACGGTTTCGCCGCGCTCGGCTTCGGCTTCATCGAGGTGGGCACCGTGACGCCGCGTCCGCAGCCGGGCAATCCGCGCCCGCGCATTTTCCGGCTGCCGCAGGCGGGCGGCATCATCAACCGCATGGGGTTCAACAATCACGGTGTCGAGCAGTTCGTGAAGAACGTGCAGGCCGCGCGCTATCGCGGCATTCTCGGCCTGAACATCGGCAAGAACGCCGATACGCCGATCGAGCGCGCCGCCGACGACTATCTCTTCTGCCTCGAGCGCGTCTATCCGTTTGCGAGCTACGTGACGATCAACATCTCGTCGCCGAACACGAAGAATCTGCGTCAGTTGCAAGGCGGCGGCGAACTCGATGCCCTGCTCGCCGCGCTCAAGGACAAGCAGCAGCGTCTGGCCGACATGCACGGCAAGCTCGTGCCGCTCGCGCTCAAGATCGCGCCCGATCTCGACGACGAGCAGATCAAGGAAATCGCCGACACGCTCCTGCGCCACAAGATCGAAGGCGTGATCGCGACCAACACCACGCTTTCGCGCGCGGCGGTGGAAGGCATGCCGAATGCGAACGAAACGGGCGGCCTCTCGGGGCGCCCGGTATTCGACGCATCGAACAACGTGATCCGCAAGCTGCGCGCCGAGCTGGGCGGCGACGTGCCCATCATCGGCGTGGGCGGCATCTTTTCGGGCGACGATGCGCGCGCGAAGATCGCGGCCGGCGCCTCGCTCGTGCAAGTCTATACGGGCTTCATCTACCGGGGCCCGGCGCTCGTCGCCGAATGTGCGCGGGCGCTGGCCTCGGGCCGCGCGTAAAGCTATAGTGGCAGGCTAGTCATGGCGCATCGGAGGCGCTGTGCGCTAGCACCAGAATCGCAGCAGCAGAACAAGAGGAAAACATGAAATCCGGTTTGCTGAAAAAACTCCTTGCACTTGCAATCGTCGGCGCATCGTTCGTCGCGGCGAGCGCCCACGCCGACGACCTGCTCGACCAGGTCAAGGCGCGCGGCACGCTGCGCATCGGTCTCGAAGGCACGTTCCCTCCGTTCGACTCGAAGGCGCCCAACGGCGAGCTGGTCGGCTACGACGTCGACATCGCCAAAGCCGTGGCCGCGAAAATGGGCCTCAAGCCCGAATTCGTCACGACCGAATGGAGCGGCATCATCGCCGGCCTGCAGGCAGGCAAGTTCGATGTGATCGTGAATCAGGTCGGCGTGACCGACCAGCGCAAGGCCGCGCTCGACTTCTCGCCGGCGTACACGTACTCGGCCGCGCAGCTCATCCAGCGCAAGGACGACACGCGCCAGTTCAAGACGCTCGAAGACCTCAAAGGCAAGAAGCTCGGCGTCGGTCTCGGCACCAATTACATGGACATGGCCAAGTCGGTCCCGGGCATCGACGTGAAGACCTATCCGGGCGCCCCCGAATATCTGCGCGACCTCGCAGCGGGCCGCCTCGACGCGGCGCTCAACGACCGCCTGATGCTCGCCTACCTGATGAAGAACTCGCAGCTGCCGCTGCGCACGGGCACGACGGTCGGCGCCGGCAACCCGTCGGCCATCCCGTTCAAGAAGGGCAATCCGAAGTTCGCCAAGGCGATCGACGAAGCGATGACGCAGCTCGAAGCCGATGGCACCTTCACGAAGATCTCGGACAAGTGGTTCGGCATCGACGTGACGAAGCCGATCTCGCAATGATCCGGCAATGATCGAGAGCGCCGCACAGTCCGGCTGACGCGAAGGGCGGCATCGAACGATGCCGCCCTTCGCACATATGCATCCATTGCAAACCGCGCCACTTCCATTGGTTACCTACGCCCATGCCCATCTATACGCTCATCATCCAGTCGCTGCCGGTGCTCGCACAGGGCGCGGTGCTGACGGTCAAGTTCGCCGTGCTTTCGATGATCTTCGGGCTCATCGGCGGTGCCGTGCTCGCGCTCATGGGCATCAGCTCGAACCGCACGCTCGTGTTCATCGCGCGTGTGTATGTGAGCCTGATGCGCGGCACGCCGCTGCTCGTGCAGATCTTCGTGATTTACTACGGATTGCCGAGCGTCGGCATCTCGCTCGACCCGACGCCCGCAGGCGTGATCGCGCTTTCCGCGAACGTGGCGGCGTATCTCTCGGAGAGCATGCGCGGCGCGATTCTCGGCATTCATAGCGGACAGTGGCTCGCGGCCTATAGCCTCGGCCTCTCGCGCACGCAGACGCTGCGCTACGTGATCGCGCCGCAGGCGTTGCGCATCGCCGTGCCGAGTCTTTCGAACAGCCTCATCAGCCTCATCAAGGACACGTCGCTCGTTTCGGTCATCACCGTGACGGAGCTGCTGCGCAGCGCGCAGGAAATCATCGCTTCGACCTATCAGCCGCTGCCGCTCTATCTCGCGGCCGCCGCCGTGTATTGGGTGCTTTGCCAGGTGCTCGAATGGGTGCAGCACTGGTACGAAAGGCGCCTCGCACTGCCTGCGCGCCACTGATTACGTCCCTGACCTCACGCGCGTTTTTTCATACACGGCCCGCACATGCGGGCCGTGTCGCTTTCGGGCCGCTATTCGGCTTGTCACTCACAGGGGAAACGCAGTCCGAGCGCCGCTCGCGCGGCGTCGGCCATGGCGAGCATGCGGCGCGAGGTGTCATGCGTCATCACCGGGCTTTCCAGCGCGCCCGCGCGTAGCAGCTCGCAGAAGTGCGCGGTCTCGTAGTTCAGGCCGCCGCCCTCGAACGGCTCGTCGAGTTCGACGACTCGGCCATCCACATAGCGCACTGTCGCGCGCGCCGGATTCCACCAGTTCGCGTGTATCGTCACGTTGCCAAGCGGCCCCGCCAGCAGCGCGTCGCCATAACCGTGCAGATCGAGCCCGCAGAACAACTGCGCAATGCCGCGCTCATGCTGGCAGTTCAGACTCGCGAACGTATCCACGCCAGTCGAGCCGAGGCGCCCGACGGTCTGCACCTCGCGTGGTGCGCCGAGCCAGTCGACGGCCAGAAACATTTCGTACACGCCGATGTCGAGCAGCGCACCGCCCGCTTGCTCGAACGAAAGCGAGGGATGGTCGGCAGGGACGCTTGCCACCGAACAACCCGCGCGCACGAGCCCGACCGGCCCGATGGGATCGGCATCTAGTTGCGCGCGCAACTTTCGATAGAGGGGATAGAACGGCGGCTTCATCGCCTCCATGAAGAGGCGCTGCGCGCGGCGCGCCGCGTCGAGCACGCGTTCGAGCTGCGCGCCGTTGACGGTGGCGGGCTTTTCGCACAGCACGGGCAGGCCGGCCTCGAGCGCGGCAATGGCGTACTGGGCGTGGCTGTCCTGCATGGTGGCGATGTACACGGCGTCGATGCCGCTCGCGAAGAGCGCATCCACGCTTTCGCACGCCTGCGCGCCGCGGGAAGCGGCAAGCGCCTGCGCAGTCGCCGCGCGCCGCGACCAGACCGCTTCGACGCGTGCATGCGGGACGTGCGCAACGCCCTGCGCGAAGCGATGCGCAATGCGGCCCGCGCCGACGATGCCCCAACGTATCGTTTGTGTTTCGCTCATATGCTGCGTGCTCCGGCTGTGAGGTCAAGGGCCCGCCGCACAACGTATGTCACGTACGTCACGCGAGGCGCACCCAAAGACACGCACGATACCGGCACGCGCAGCGCGCCGCAATGCGCTCGCCTCAATCCGCGCGCAGCGAGCGCACTGACTGACGCGAGCGAAGCGACGCTGCGAACGGGCTTAGCGCTGCTCCAACGCCTCGGGCGCGAGCGCACGAGTGAGTTCGTCGGCGGTGTATTCGATCATCGCCAGCGCGGCCGCTTCGGCCTCTTTCGGCGCACGCCGCTCGATCGCTTCGACGATGCGCCCATGGGCCGCCACGACGTTGTTCCAGCCACCGTCACGCGTGCTGAGAATCGGATTCACAAGCGAGAGCGCGCCGCGAATGATCGCCGCCATCTGCTGATAAAACTGATTCCCGCTCGCCGCGAGGATACGCGTGTGCAGAAGCGCATCGGCGGTCTGGAAATTCGGATCGTCGGTGCTCGTCTGGCGCAGCGCTTCGAACGCCTCGCGAATACCGGTAATCTCCGCCGCGCTCGCGCGGGTGGCCGCGAGCGCGCACGCCGCCGGTTCGATCAGGCCGCGAAATTCGATCACGTCGCGCAAAAACGTCTTGTCCGGTTTCGAACGGAAACGCCAGTTCACGACGTCCTCGTCGATCATGCGCCAGTCGCGCATGGGCCGGATGCGCGTGCCTATTTTCGGCCGCACGTCGAGCATGTGACGCGCGAGCAGCATGGAGAGCGCCTCGCGCATCACCGTGCGGCTCACGTCGAACTCCTTTGAGAGGATGTCCTGCGGTGGCAGCACGGCGCCATACCGCTCCTCGACGATGCCTGAAATCAGCCCGTCCATCACCTTGCTGACGAGCGAGCGTTCCTTGTTCCCCAGTTCCATGACCCTACCCCCCCGATGTGGGCGTTATCGCCCATGTTTGCCGGATACTGCGCGGGCCCTCGTGCGTCGTCGAACTTAGGTATTACGTTGCATGCGCTTCGCATAATTCGCCAGCCAGGATATCTCCTGACATGATGCTTGCGGGATGCATCTTGTTCGTATTTACGCGTGTTACGTCGGCCCTTGCGCTGCTGTTTTTTGTAAGGCGATCGTATGGATCGTCCACTTACTTCAATCGACACGCTTTCAATCGGCTTCAAATCAATCGGCAGTCCCTGGCTGTGCATATGCAGGGACGCCGGCGTGCATGTTTCTTCTGCGCACGCTTTTCGCGCGCGGCCCAACGTTGTGCTTTTCGACGTTGCGCTTATTCAACGTTGTATCCGGCCGTACTCATCGTCGAAGCGCACGATGTCGTCTTCGCCCAGATAACCGCCCGACTGCACCTCGATGATCTCGAGCGGCGTCTTGCCTGGATTCTCCAGCCGGTGCTTGACGCCCAGCGGGATGTAGGTCGATTCGTTTTCCGAAAGCAGGAAAACTTCCTCGCCGCGCGTGACGCACGCCGTGCCACGCACCACGGTCCAGTGTTCCGCGCGGTGATAATGCATCTGCAGCGACAGCCGCCCGCCCGGCTTCACGACGATACGCTTGACCTGGAAGCGTTCTCCCTGATCGAGCGAGTCGTAGCAGCCCCACGGCCGCTCCACGCGCCGGTGATGCTGCGCGACCGCGCTGCGCTCCCGCCTGAGTTTGCCCACGATCGCCTTCACGTCCTGCACGCGATCCCTCGCCGCGACGAGGACGGCGTCGGCCGTTTCGACCACCACCACGCCGTGCACGCCCACGCAAGCCACGAGCCGACCGTCCGAATGCGCGAAGGTGTCGGTCACGTCTTCGAACATCACGCGCCCGCGGGCCACGTTGCCGCTTGCGTCCTTGTTCGACACCTGCCACACCGCATCCCACGCGCCCACGTCGGACCAGCCGGCCACGAGCGGCACGACCACGCCCGCGAGCCGCGCGTTGGCGCCGAGCGACTCCATCACCGCGTAGTCGATCGAATCGGACGGGCACGCGGCGAGCGCCGCGGCATCGAGATGCACGGTGCCGTCGGCGTCGATTGCGGCCGCCTCGAACGCCGCCGCGCATTGCGCCGCGATGGCCGGCCGGCAATGCGCAATCGCGGCGAGCCAGACCGATGCGCGCACCACGAAAATGCCGCTATTCCAGAGGTAATCGCCGCAGGCCACGTAATTCGCCGCGAGTTCGGGGGCGGGCTTTTCCACGAAACGCTCGATCACGCGCGCGCCGCTGGCACCGAGCGCCGCCCCCGCGCCGATGTACCCGTAGCCGGTCTCCGCGCGCTGCGGCGGCACGCCCAGCGTGACGATCGCGCCACGCGCCGCGTACCCCACCGCTTCTTCGAGTGCGGCGGCAAACGCCGCGCGATCCGCGATCAGGTGGTCCGCCGGCATGGCGATGAGCACGGGATCGCTGTCGCATACTGCACCCGCGCCATCGCGGGCGAGCGCCGCCTCCTGCCCGGCGCGCGCCGCCAGCGCTGCGACAGTGAGTGCCGGCGCGGTGTTGCGCGCAACCGGTTCGAGCACGACGCGAGCGGGCGTGCCGCTGCGGCCAAGCCGGTCGACGGTCATCAGCCGCAGTTCCTCGCTGCTCACGACGACAGGCGCGGCCTTGCGGATCGCCGCGCCCGGCTGGGCATACACCCCGTCGAGCCGCCGCACCGTGGCTTCGAGCAGCGACTCGCCGTCGAGCAGATCGATCAGCTGTTTCGGGCAATGCTCGCGCGAGAGCGGCCACAGCCGCGTGCCCGAGCCCCCGGCCAGCACCACAGGCTGAACGATGAGCGCGACTTCGGGTTCATTGGCTGCCGCGATCAAGCCGGCAGGCGTCACGAGCTGATTCATGCAGTGAGCTCCCCGTTGAAATATGTCGGGTCGCGTCGACGAACGCCGCGCCTGCCTGCCGGCGGGCTCGCGCGAAGCGTCACGCGCCTCCCGGACCTCTCAAGCCTCACAAAGCCCCGAGGCTTTTTACGGACCTCATTGGAGCAAACCTCGGCATGCCAATCTGTACGCATACCCACACTGACCGCGTGCGCACCGCCAAGCCGCTCACGCGCGATGTTTCAGCGTCGAACGTTTTTTCGCCGGCTACGTCTGCGTTGCAACAGAACTGAATCAAAACCGCTTGTTTTTCTGGTCGCCGCCCGAATCGCCCGGGATCCATGTTTCAACGAGGAGCCATTTCTGATTACCCCTGCTACCAGTGGAAATAATCCAATCAAATCATTGGCTTGCGACTTTCAAAAGGGTAATGCGCAGCGCAGCGGCCCGCAAAGTCGCCGTACAAAACTGAAACAAAAACGCGGCGTTTCGCCGCGCTGCCGCATCGCCGGTTCGCGCTCAGCCGCTTCAATGCGTGGTTTCGCACCGACTGGCACACACCCTGCTAAAGAGAGATCGCCACACGAACGCAGACGCGGACGAACGATGCCGCGCACGCAAGCGCAAGAGTGGGACCAGGCAAGAACAAGCAGGAATGAGCACGAACAAGCGGGACTATGGGGCCGGCACGACGAACACAAAAGCCGCACGGGAAACGGCAGACAACAACGAGTTCGGCGAACGGAATCAAAAAACAGGAGGCGGCACGCGCCGCCTCGCACGAGGACCAGTCATGTTAACCCTTCAATCCGATCTTCACGGCAACCATTTGCTGGGCGCCCTCCCGTCGCATGAATGGCAGGCTCTCGCCCCGCACCTCGAACTTGTTCATCTGCGCACCGAACAGTTGATCTGCGATTCCGGCCAGCGCATTCATCACGTGTACTTTCCGACTACCGCGATCGTCTCGCTGCTCTCGACGATGGAAGACGGCAGCTCGGTCGAAATCGCGGCGGTCGGCCGCGAAGGCATGACAGGCGTGCCCGTGCTCACGGGCGGCGAAACGATGCCGAACCGCGTGCAGGTGCAATGCGCGGGCTTCGCCTATCGCATGAGCGCGCAAGCTCTCAAGCAGCAATTCGCGCGCTCGGACTTCCTGCGCCGCCTCATGCTGCTCTATATGCACGCGCTGCTCACGCAGGTCGCACAGACCGCTGCGTGCAATCGTCACCACTCGCTCAGCAAGCAGCTGTGCCGCTGGCTTCTGATCGAAGTGGACCGCGTGGCTTCCAACGATCTCAGCGTCACGCAGCAGCTGATCGCCGACATGCTCGGCGTGCGCCGCGAAGGCATTACCGAAGCCGCTGGCAAGCTGCACGACGAAGGCCTGATCCATCACAGCCGCGGCCATATCCGCGTGCTCGATCGCGAGGGCCTCGAAGCCCGCGCCTGCGAGTGCTACGGGCTCGTGCGCCGCGAATTCGACCGGCTGCTGCCGCGCCTGCACCAGGCGGAAACGGTCGCGTGAGCGCGTAATCGCGCGCGCGTGTTTCGCGCCGCGAGTTCGCCGCTGCGTCGTCCCAGAACAAAGCGTGCCCGAGGCGGTACGCTTTTGCGCGCCCGCTCACTTTGCCTGCGCCATCGCGCGATCAGTCAGGCAAGGTCGAAGGAAACGGGAACATAGGATACCGAATCGATCGTATCTCGCCGGGTTAGCTGGAGAGAACAGGAGCGCCCCCTCTTCTCTTCAGCCTTGCGGGACTCAATGGGCCGAAGACACAAGAGCCTGTGCAAGCGGCAACGCGGGCAAGTGCTCGCGTTCGCGCACGAACGGGTCGGTCGGCTCCTGAAGCTTCGGATCCGGGGTCGTCTCGGCATTGCGCAATTGCACGGGCGCGCCATCGTTGTTCGCGACCTTGCGCTTGTCGCCGCATGGATGATCGGTCAGCGCGGCAGCCTCGCGGAAGTCGTCTTCCTGACACATGATGTTGAACGCAATGTCCTTGCGGTCCATGCGCCAGGCCACGGCCGCATTCAGGCGCTTGTTGCAGTCCATATCCTTGATGGTGCCCGCGGCCGTCGCGCCCACGCCCACCACCGACACTGCGGCGGAAATGCTGCCCCAGCAGGTCTCGGTCACCGAAGCCGTCAAGGCCGGCGCGTAGACCGTGGGCGTCGTGCGCACATCGTAGCCGCCGTGATACGTGACGTCCGACGTACCGCCGCTCGGCAATACGACGGTATTGGAGACAGTGCTCGTCTGGCTCGACGTGGACGTGGTCCCCGATGTCATCGTCGGCGTGGTTTGCGCCCACGCGGCGCCTGCAAACAGCAACACCCCGGCAACGGCAATTTTTTGTTTCAGCTTGCTCATTCTTCTCTCCGTGAACGGAAAGGGGGCAACGCCCCCTTTCCGACGCGCTAGTGAACGGCTGACCCGTTCGGATTACCAGTGCATGCCGCCCGTGAGCGAACCCGAACCGCCCGCTGCGACGATGCCGACGCCGCCGTCCGCATTGGCGGTGCTGGTGCCGTTCGCGGTTGCGTTCGACGTGAAGCCCGAGCCACCGTAGCTGCCGCTCGAACCGTCGAACGACGTGTTGATCACCGACGAGTTGAAGTTCTGCGAACCCGACTGCGTGGCGCTCGTGAAGCCGAGCGTCGACGAATTCTGGTTCGTGGTCGTCGTGCCGGTCTGGCCGACGTAGCCGTTAGCCGTCTGGCCGTAGGTCTGCGAGTTGCCGTTTTGCGTCGTGTAGCTCGAACCGAACGTGAGGCTGGCGTTCGAGAACGACTGGTTGCCTTGCGACACGGTGGCGTCGATATGGCCCGGCACCGTCAGCGCCGACGTGAAGCTGCCGTTGACCGACGAGGTCGAGTTCGACGTGAGTGCCGTAGCGCCAAAGCCGACGCCCGCTGCGCCCACCGCCGACGTGGTGGAGGAAGACGGCGCGCCCATGCCGCCGGCGCCGCCTGCGAATGCGGCAGCCGAACCGAAAGAGAGCATGGCGGCGAGCGAAATGGCCTGAATCTTCTTCATGATTGTGGTCTTCCTGATAAAACAGGGGAACGTTGGATGAATGCGCGCGCACTCCCCCTGATAGCGCGGGCGCATTTAACACGACTTCGATTGCAATGCCGATAAAATCACTGCATTTAAAACGCGCGAATATCCCGCGGACCAACCCGATATCGGGAAGACCGTTTAACGGAGTGACCAGATTAAAACTCGCGCGCAGAGCACCATTAAGCTTTACGCATTCGCGTAAATCAGGCGGTCATGCAGAATTGAAAATCCGGAGAACAGAAAGGAATGCCCCGTAAAACCCTGTACGTTTGGCGGACCACGTTGAATAGTAGTCCGATACAAATCGTCCGACACCCGCTGTTGTCATTATTTCCCCGTGTACCGCACGGCGTACGCCACGAACTCTCACGCACTGCCTGACAGAAACCCTCGAGCCGCTGCGCATTTTTGCGCGCCGCCCTTCCCCTACCCGGTCGTTTCGACGTCTCTTTTAGCGAACCGTTTGCATAACGTCGCCGGACGGTGAATTTATATCTCAGACAGTCAGACTATTGCTACGCCATTCGCATTTTTGTGTGCGGTTCTCAACGTAGCGAATTGCGAAGACCTTGAATTCGGGGATTTCCTTTCAAAAATAATCGAAAGGCGAATTGAAGTTTCGGATAGATGCGCAGACAACCAGAAATCGAATCGCGTTCTTTTAATGATTAATCGCGACGTTCGGTTCGGCAGGCCACGCAGGCCTGCCGGAATAAAGAGCGGCAGCGCACAGGCAAAATCAGGCAGAAGCCTGTTGCACGTGCCGCTCGCGCGAGGCCGCTCAGGTCTTGCGGTATTCGATGCGTTCGACGCCGGTTTCGCCGCCGAGCAGGCAGAAGTCCGCGCCGCGGGCGGCGAACAGACCCACCGTCACCACGCCCGGCCATGCATTGACATGCGCCTCGAGCGTGTGCGGGTCGCTGATGCGCAGACCCTTGACGTCGAGGATCTCGTTGCCGTTGTCGGTGATAAAGGGCGAGCCGTCCTTTTGCACGCGCAGCACCGGCACGCCGCCGAGCGCCGTCACGCGGCGGCCAATGGCCGTGCGCGCCATCGGCACGACTTCGATGGGCAGCGGGAACTGGCCAAGCACGTCGACGCGCTTGCTCGCATCGGCGATGCAGACAAACACGTCCGACACCGAAGCGACGATCTTCTCGCGCGTGAGCGCGCCGCCGCCGCCCTTGATCATGGCGCCGGCGCCGTCGATTTCATCGGCGCCGTCCACGTACACGGGCAGCGATTCGATCTCGTTGAGATCGAAGATCTTGAAGCCGTGCGCTTCGAGGCGCGCGGTGGTCGCGACCGAGCTCGACACGGCGCCGCGGTAGCGGCCCTTGCTCGCCGCCAGCGCGTCGATGAAGCAGTTCGCGGTGGAGCCCGTGCCGACGCCGATCACGGCGCCTTCCGGCACGTTCGCGTTGACATAGTCGGCGGCGGCCTGGCCGACCAGTTGCTTGAGTTCGTCTTGAGTCATGGGAGTACAGCCCGAGGAGGAGAAAAACGCGGAATCCGCATAGTTTACCGGAGATGCGGGCACGGGCTGCCCGCATCTCGCAGGATCGCGCGACAGGTTATCCGGCGGGCGATCGCTGGGAGATCAGCGCGCAGCCGAGCGCTGGCGCACCGCTTCGAACAGGCACACGCCCGAAGCCACGGAAACATTGAGACTCTCGACCGTGCCTGCCATCGGAATCTGCATGACTTCGTCGCAGGTTTCGCGCGTGAGGCGGCGCATGCCCTCGCCTTCGGCGCCCAGCACGAGCGCCACGGGGCCGTCAAGCTTCGTCTGGTAGAGGCTCGCGCTCGCGTCGCCGGCGGTGCCCACCACCCACACGCCCGCGTCCTTGAGTTCGCGCAGCGCACGCGCGAGATTCGTCACGGTGATGTAGGGAACAGTGTCCGCCGCGCCGCTCGCCACCTTTGCGGCCGTCGCGTTCAGACCCACGGCGCGGTCGCGCGGGGCGATCACGGCGTGCGCGCCGGCGGCGTCGGCCACGCGCAGGCACGCGCCGAGATTGTGCGGATCGGTCACGCCGTCGAGCACGAGCAGGAGCGGCGAGCCCTGGATGCCGTCGAGCAGTTCCGCGAGATTCTGCGCGAGCGCCAGATCGTGCACGCGGGCCACCACGCCCTGGTGGCGCTCCGTGTGCGCGAGACCCCAGAGGCGCGTTTCGTCGGCTGCGATCACGCGCGCGCCGGCTTCCTTCGCGGTGTGCAGGAAGTCCTGCATGCGGCGGTCGCGACGCGTCGGATCGTAGTAGACATCCTCGACCGTGGACGCGTCGTGCCGCAAGCGTGCGATCACCGCATGAAACCCGTAAAGAACCTTGAGACGTGACATGACTGAGACAACCCCTGATGAACGTTTTGCGGCGCAGACACAGCGCCGCCAACAACGATGGTCGCCGGCCGCGTTGTGCGGTCCGGCGTATGCAAGCCGCGCCCATGTGGCAAAACCCGACGCGGCACGCAAGTGAAAAAACCGGGCACGCGCACAGTGGCGCGGCCCGGATAGGAAACGGCTGCGGAGCGCGTTTGGCGCTCCGCATGCATGGCGCTCAGCGTTTCTTGCGCGGCGCCTGCTTCTTGGGCGTCGGCTTCACGGCGGAGCGCTTCTTCGCGGTCTTGGCGGCGCCGCGCGCCGCGCGCGCCTCCTTCACCGCGACGCTCGGCGCCGGCGCGGCCTTCTTCTGGCGCGCCATGTCGCCGCCCGGCAGCGCGCGCACACGCGGGCCACCGTCCATGCCACTCTTGTCGACCGGCATCGGCCGGTTGCCGCCCGGCTTTACGGGCGTATCGCGCACGAGGCGGAAGTCGATCTTGCGCGCGTCGAGATCCACGCGGCTCACCTGCACGCGTACGCGGTCCGACAGGCGATAGCGAATGCCAGTGCGCTCGCCACGCAGTTCGTTCTTGATCTCGTCGTACTGGAAGTAATCCGAGCCCAGTTCCGTCACGTGCACGAGACCTTCGATGAAGAGCGCGTCAAGCTGCACGAAAATGCCGAACGACGTCACGCCGCTCACCATCCCGCCGTACTCTTCGCCGAGCTTGTCGCGCATGAAGTAGCACTTGAGCCAGGCCTCGACGTCGCGCGAGGCTTCGTCGGCGCGACGCTCGTTCGCCGAGCAGTGCAGGCCCAGTTCTTCCCAGATCGCCGTGTTGGCGCCCCGGGCGCGCTTGCCGCGCTTTTCCTCGTCCTCGGCCTGCATGGCGCGAGCGCGCGGCGAGAGCGCGGTATTGAGCTCGACGCCCTCGGGCGCCTGCGGCTGGTACTTCTTGCCCTGCAGAATCGCGTAGATCGCGCGGTGCGTAAGCAGGTCGGGATAGCGGCGAATCGGGCTCGTGAAGTGCGCGTAAGCCTCGTAGGCAAGCCCGAAGTGGCCGATATTGTCCGGGCTGTACACGGCCTGCTGCATCGAGCGCAGCAGCATGGTCTGCAGCATCTGCGCGTCGGGCCGGTCGCGGATGTGCGCCATCAGCGCAGCGTAGTCGCTCGCGTGCGGCGTGTCGCCGCCGCCGAGCGAAAGGCCCATGCCGCGCAGGAAGGTGCGCAGGTTTTCGAGCTTTTCAGCGGTCGGCCCCGCGTGCACGCGGTACAGGCCCGGGTGCTTGTGGCGCTTCATGAAGTCCGCCGCGCACACGTTGGCCGCGAGCATGCACTCTTCGATCAGCTTGTGCGCGTCGTTGCGCTGGCGCGGCACGATCTGCTCGATCTTGCCTTGCGCATTGCAGACGATATACGTCTCGGTCGTGTCGAAATCGATCGCGCCGCGCTTCTGGCGCGCGGCGAAGAGCGACTTGTACACGCCATAGAGATTCTGCAGTTGCGGCAACAGTGCCGCGCGGCGCGTCGCCTCGGGGCCCTTGGTGTTAGTGAGGACCGCGGCGACTTCGGTATAGGTGAGCCGCGCCGCCGAGTGCATGACGCCCGGATAGAACTGGTACCCCTTGATCTCGCCGCGCGCAGTGATCACCATATCGCAAACGAGCACACAGCGGTCGACATGCGGATTGAGCGAACAGAGCCCGTTCGAGAGCTTCTCGGGCAACATCGGAATCACGCGGCGGGGGAAGTACACCGAGGTGCTGCGCTCGATCGCGTCCACATCGAGACCGCTGCCCGGCAGCACGTAATGCGAGACGTCGGCGATGGCGACGATCAGACGGAAGCCCTCGCCGCGGCCGACCTGCATCGGCTCGCAATACACGGCGTCGTCGAAGTCACGCGCATCTTCGCCGTCGATGGTGACGAGCGGCACGTCGCGCAAGTCCACGCGATAACGAATGTCGGTGGGACGCACGGCGTCGGGCAGCTTCGCGGCTTCATCGAGCGCGGGCTTGCTGAACTCGTGCGGCACGCCGTACTTGCGCACGGCGATCTCGATCTCCATGCCCGGATCGTCGATGTCGCCGAGCACTTCCATCACGCGGCCGAGCGGCTGCGAATGGCGGCTGGGGAAATCGGTGAGTTCGACGACCACGACCTGGCCGACCTTGGCCTTCTTGGGATTCTGCGTGACGAGGATATCGTGGCCGATGCGCTTGTCTTCCGGCGCGACGATCAGCGCGCCGTTCTCGTTGAGCAGGCGCCCGATGACACTGCGGTTCGCACGGTCGGTGACTTCGACGATATGCCCTTCCGGCCGCCCGCGCCGGTCGTAGCCGACGATGCGCGCGAGCACGCGGTCGTTGTGCATGACCTTCTGCATTTCGCCTTGCGGCAGGAACAGATCGTCCTGCCCGTCGTCGCGCACGAGGAAGCCGTAGCCGTCGCGATGCCCCTGCACGCGTCCCGCGACGAAATTCGAAGGATGGGCAAGCTGGTAGTGGCCGCGCGGGTCGAGCCGGATCTGCCCGTCGCGCTCCATGGCGGCGAGCCGCCGGAAGAACCCTTCACGCTCCTGGCGCTTGATAGCGAGCGCCTCGGCGATATCGTTCGCGGTGCACGGCGAGTCGCTGGTCCGCAGCACGCCGAGAATCTCTTCGCGGCTGGGAATCGGATACGGATATTTGCTCAAGGGCTTGTCGATGGTTGTTCTCGTTGCGTGGACGTCGGATTTCGCGCGGCCTGATGTGCGATACATGCGGGCGGCGCCCGGTCTTCGAGTGCTGCAATCTGCCGGCCCGTAACGTGGATTGCCTGACCGCTTGCACTGCGTGCGCCACGCTGCACGCAGCACCTGAATCACGGACTTTTGCCGGCGGAACTTCTGCGAGGCATTCTAACACCCGCATCGCACCCTACGAGCCGTGGGAGCGGCCTCGCAGCGTGACGAGACGGCCGCTCGACGCGGTCTGCAACGCTTCGGCAGCCGCGCTTTATCGCCCCCCACAAAACGCTTGACAGTCATTCTGTGCCCGCTATAATCTCGGTCTTTGCTGCACAACACGTTGAACAGCAAACGACACCTTGCCCAGGTGGCGGAATTGGTAGACGCACCAGGTTCAGGTCCTGGCGGTGGCAACACTGTGGAGGTTCGAGTCCTCTCTTGGGCACCAGATTCAAAAGGCCGGCTTCATGCCGGCCTTTTTCATTTCCGGCAGTGGCAACGAGCACAACTGCCCTGCTATCGCGCAAAACGCAGCAACCGCGTTCCCGAGATGAAGATTTTTTGAAAGGAACTATTGACAGGCGCGCGAAATCGCGTCAAAATCTCGTTCTAGCTTGAAGACGTGCCCAGGTGGCGGAATTGGTAGACGCACCAGGTTCAGGTCCTGGCGGTGGCAACACTGTGGAGGTTCGAGTCCTCTCTTGGGCACCACGTCTCATCAAGCAGAACTAGCAGCACACAGGATTCATCGAAAAAGCCCGCAAATCTGCGGGCTTTTTCGTTTTGCGGCCGGTATCCGCTTGTCTCTCCCCGCCTCCACTCTCCTTCCACACACGCCGATGCTGGAATCGCAAGGCTATCGCAGCGAACGATGCGGCCACGCACTCGTTATGTTTCATGGTATACATTGCCACACGGCACGGCACGGCGCGTGCGTGCAAACCCATGACAAGTCGATTGAGGAAGGCCGAATGGAATTCGTTGTCGTCGCAGCGATCGCCGCCGTCAGCTTTGGCGCCGCCGCGACCTGGCTGCTCGCAACCCGGCTGCCCGAGCGCCGGCTCGAGAAAAGCGCCGGCGAGGGCCGTTATGCTCATCTCGGGCTGGAAAACGAGCGCGCCGCCGAAGCGGACCCGCGTCGCGAGCAGGCCCGCATCGATACGCGACGCGTACGGCGCTCACGCGTGCGCGCAAGAATACAGGGCGCCGCGCGGGTGATGCGGGCATTGCGCCCCCCATCCGCTCGCCGCGATCACGACCGCACTGCCCGCCCGTAGCGCTTGGGGGCGCCCATCAAAAACGCGCTCACTCATGCGACCGCAGCGGCGAAGGACCGAACGCCGAATCGGCAATCTTCGCCTCCTCGCCCGACCGAAAGATCCAGCGCCGGCGCATGGGCTGCAAGATCACCTTTGCGCTCACGCCAGCCATCATCGCCACGCAGGCGACCATGTCGAACACCATGTTCCAGCCACCATGAAGCGCCAGCAGCGTAGCGACAGGCACGAGCATCGCCGCGGTCCCCTTCGCGGTATAGAGCGTGCCCGCGTTGCCGGCCGCGTATTTCGCGCCGAACGTATCGGCGCAGGTTGCCGGAAAGTTCGAAAAGATATCGCCGTAGAACAAAAACACGAGCCCCGAGAACAGCATGAAGAGATACGGGTCGTGGCCGAACGCGCGCAAGCCCAGCAGCGCGAGTCCCTCGCCGAGAAACGTGATGAACATCGTATTCTCGCGGCCGATGCGATCTGAAATGAGCCCGCACAACGGCCGCGTGAAGCCGTTGCAGAGATTGTTGATCGAGAGCGTCATGGTGAGCAGCGGCAGCGTTGCCGCTACGAGCGTGACCGGCATCGAGGCGAAGCCGTAGCTCTTCGCGATCGGGCCGATCTGCGCCGTCGCGATGATGCCGCCCGCCGCCACGCAGACGAACATCGCGTACATCACCCAGAAGACGGGCGCGCGAACCATTTGCTTCGTCGTATAGTCGGTCTTCGTCGCCACGATGCGCTTCATGCCCGCCACGTGTGCGGGAGGCTTCGGCCGCACCATCACCAGCGCGAGCGCCATGATGCAGGCACCCTGCAGGAGTCCGAAGAACACGAACGCGCGCTCATAGCCCGATTGCTGGATCATGTTCGAGATCGGGATGACCGTGAGCGCCGCGCCCGCGCCGAAGCCGGCCGCCGTCATGCCGGCGGCGAGACCGCGCCGGTCGGGAAACCATTTGAGCGCGGTGCCGACGCACGTGCCGTACACGCACCCCGCGCCGATGCCCGAAATCACTGCCGCGACGTAGAGCACCGGCAGCGCGGGCGCCCACGCGTCGAGCACCCAGCCGAGCGCCACGCAGCACGCTCCGCCCATGACCACGGGGCGCGGGCCGAAGCGGTCGACCAGCCAGCCCTCCACGGGCACGAGCCAGGTTTCCGTCACGATAAAAATGGTGAAGGCGAGCTGGATCGCGGCCTGCCCCCAGTGATGCCGTGCGTCCATCGGCACGACGAAGAGCGTCCACGCGTACTGCAGGTTCGCCACGAGCCCCATGCAGAGAATGCCGGCGACGAGCTGCACCCAGCGGTTGTGCCGCCGGGCCGTGTAGCCGCCATCGATACGATCGGTATATGCCACGTTGTCTGTCTCCATCCGTTGTGATTGCGCGCGGGCTTGTTTCGCATCGCCTCGACGCCGGTGCGTGCGCCATTTACCGCGTTACCGCCAGCGCGGCAGACGTGCGTCCGCCGCGCCTTGCTTCGAACGTCAAGCCGCTTCGAGTTGCCGCAGCAGCGCGTCGACGCTTCCCTTCGCGTCGCCAAACAGCATTCGTGTGTTGTCCTTATAGAAGAGCGGATTGTCCACGCCCGCATAGCCAGTCGCCATGCTGCGCTTGGAGACGACCACGGTGCGCGCCTTCCACACCTCCAGCACCGGCATGCCGGCGATCGGGCTGCCCGCATCCTCCTGTGCGCCCGGATTGACGATATCGTTCGCGCCGATCACGAGCACGACGTCGGTGCTCGTGAAGTCTTCGTTGATTTCGTCCATTTCGAGCACGATGTCGTAGGGCACCTTCGCTTCCGCGAGCAGCACGTTCATGTGGCCAGGCAAGCGCCCCGCAACGGGGTGAATGCCGAACCGCACGCGAATGCCCAACGCGCGCAGCCGCCGCGTGATCTCGCTGATGGTGCCTTGTGCCTGCGCGACGGCCATGCCATAGCCCGGCACGATCACGACCTCCTGCGCGTCGCGCAACAGCGAGCCCACTTCGTCCACGCTGGTCGCCACAACTTCCCCTTGCGGTGCCTCGCTTGCCGTGGAACTCACCGTACCGAAGCCGCCCAGGATCACCGAAACGAAGCTGCGATTCATCGCGCGGCACATGATGTAGCTGAGAATCGCGCCACTCGATCCAACCAGCGCCCCCGTCGTGACGAGCAGATCGTTGTCGAGCATGAAGCCCGTTGCCGCCGCTGCCCAGCCCGAGTAGCTATTGAGCATCGAGACCACCACGGGCATGTCCGCGCCGCCGATCGCCATCACGAGGTGCACGCCGAGCGCCGCCGCCAGCACGCACATCACGATGAGCGCGTAGAGTGCGTCGCCGCCATCAGGAGCACTGACG
This sequence comes from Paraburkholderia sp. CNPSo 3076, assembly GCF_026343935.1. Classification (NCBI taxonomy): domain Bacteria; kingdom Pseudomonadati; phylum Pseudomonadota; class Betaproteobacteria; order Burkholderiales; family Burkholderiaceae; genus Paraburkholderia; species Paraburkholderia sp. CNPSo 3076. The sequence continues at coordinate 122,952 of NZ_JAPMAL010000009.1, forward strand.
AAGCGATAGCCGAGCGCGATGCACGCGCCCAGCACGACCGCGTTGAGCAGATGTCGCGCGGGCAGCACGAGCGGCTTGCCGCTCACCGTGCCCTGCAGCTTCAGGAACGCGACAATCGAACCGCTGAACGTGACCGTGCCGATGAAGGCACCGACATAGATCTCGGTGTCGTGAATCGCTCGCTCGACGCCGCTTATCGGGGTCTGCGGCGAAAGAAAGTTGGCAAAGGCGATGAGCGTGGCCGCCAGACCGACGAAGCTGTGCAGCACTGCGACGAGTTGCGGCATCTGCGTCATCTCCACGCGCCGCGCGAGCATCGCGCCGAGCCCGCCCCCCACCAGCGCGGCGATGAGCGCGATTTGCAGGCCCGCACCGCCGGTGACGAGCAGCGTGGCGAGCACGGCGATCAGCATGCCGGTCACGCCATACAGGTTGCCGCGCCGCGCACTTGCGGGATGACTCAGCCCGCGCAGGCTGAGGATGAAGAGCGTCGCCGCACCGAGCCACGCCATGTTGCCGATTCCGTTGAGCATGACGTCTCCTCAGGTCCGTTGGAACATCTTCAGCATGCGCTGGGTGACGAGAAAGCCGCCCGCGATGTTGATGGTCGCGACGACGAGCGCAATGCCCGCCAGCACGGTCACGATCGTGCTGGCGTTGCCCGGATGCAGCAACGCGCCGATCACGATGATCCCGCTGATCGCATTCGTCACGCTCATGAGCGGCGTATGCAACGAGGGCGTGACGTTCCAGACCACCTGATAGCCGACGAACACCGCCAGCACGAACACCGTAAAGTGCGCGACGAATGCGGGCGGCGCGACGGCGCCGAGCGCAAGCAGCAGCAACGCGGCAATGACGAGCGCCGCCAGCGACCAGACGCCGTTGCGGCGCGCGGACTGCGCGGTGGCTTCTTTCGCGTCGCCATTAGCGACGGCAACGGGCTTCGCCTGCGCAGCCGTTTGCGGCGCTGCCGAGACCTGCACCGGCGGCGGCGGCCAGCACACCCGGCCGAGCTGCATCACCGTGGTGCCGCGCTGCACGACGTCGTCCATGTCGAGCTTCAACTCGCCGTCTTTCGCAGGTGTGAGATCGGTCAGCAGATGGCGGATGTTGGTCGCGTACAGCTGGCTCGACTGGTTCGCCATGCGGCTTGGCAGATCCGTGTAACCGATCACGGTCACGCCGTTCGCATTCACGACCTCACGCGGGCGAGTGAGTTCGCAGTTGCCGCCCTGCTCGGCCGCCATGTCGACGATCACGCTGCCCGCGCGCATGCACGCCGCCGTCTTCGCGTCGATGAGGCGCGGCGCCGGTTTGCCGGGAATCAGCGCCGTCGTGATGATGATGTCGACCTCGCGCGCCTGGGCCTCGAAAAGCGCCATCTCCGCTTCGATGAACTTCGCGCTCATCTGTTTGGCGTACCCGCCCGCGCCGCCGCCCTCCTCCTCGATATCGATGCTCAGGAACTCCGCGCCCATGCTTTCGACCTGCTGGCCGACTTCAGGGCGCGTATCGAACGCGCGCACGATGGCGCCAAGACCGCGCGCGGCGCCGATCGCCGCGAGTCCGGCCACGCCCGCGCCGATCACGAGCACCTTGGCGGGCGGCATCTTGCCGGCCGCCGTGATCTGCCCCGTGAAAACGCGGCCGAAATGCTGGGCCGCCTCGACGACCGCGCGATAGCCGGCCATGTTCGCCATCGAACTCAGCGCGTCGAGCTTCTGCGCGCGCGAGATGCGCGGCACGCAGTCCATCGCGAGCACCGTTACCTCGCGCGCGGCGAGTTGTTCGAGCAGTGCAGTGTTTTGCGCAGGCCAGATGAACCCGATCAGCGTCGCGCCGGGTTTCAGGCGCTGCACTTCCTGGCTCGAAGGCGGACGCACCTTGACGACGATATCTGCGCCGCTCAGGAGCGCTTGCGCGTCGTCCACGACGCGCGCGCCTGCCGCGCGGTAGGCGTCGTCCGGGTAGGAAGCACTCGCGCCCGCCGTCGTTTCCACTTCGACGGCGTAACCGAGTTTAATTAGTTGCGCCACACTTTCCGGCGTCGCGGCGACGCGTCGTTCGCCTTCGTATGTCTCTCGGGGGACCGCGATCGTCAACGCCATGATGCGCCTCCGAGCTTCACATCAGAGCGCGCTGCGGCGGGAACAAACGGAATCGGCGGCGCGCCAGTGCATCTGGCGCGCCGAAAGCGTAGCCACGACTTCATGAAACGTCTCCTGTGTCGGCCGGAGTTGGCGCTTGAGCGCCTTACTCCGGCCCCATGTTGGAATGCTTTATATGCCGCGGCTCGATGAGGGCTTTGCCCTATGACACGCCCAGGCTCGGCGAATTGCCGCTCTTGAGAAAAGCGAGCGCCGCCTCGCGCGCACCGGCAATGGCGGCAGCCTCGCTTTCGAATACGGTTTCGTCGACCACCCATTGACGGGGCAATACGGCCGCCGCCATTGCGTCGGCTGCGGGCTCGACCGCGTGGATCGCGGCGAACGCGGCCCAGCCGCCGTTGTGAATCATTTGCCGGGCCGAGAGTTCGACCTCGAAATGTCCGAGTCTTTCGGTGTGCATCGAAGAGCTCCCGAGGTTTCAGGATTGCTGGGCCTGTGCTTCGAGTTCGGTGATGCGTTTCTTGAGCGTGCGCTCCTCCTGGAAGCGCACCGTCTCGTCGCGGATCACGGCGACGATGCCGTCGAGTTCGCCCTGCGGCGAGTGCAGAAGCGCCACGCTGAAGGCAATGGAAAGCGCCTTGCCCGCCTTGTCCACGGCCGGCACGCGCAGCACGTCGTTGCCATAGCGCGTCTGGCCGGTCGCCATCGTCTTGTGATAGCCCTCCCAGTGACGGCCGCGCAGCCGCTCGGGAATGATCAGGTCGAGCGTCTTGCCGAGCGCTTCTTCCGGCGTATAGCCGAACATGCGCGTGGCCGCCGGATTCCAGAACGTGATGTCGCCGGCTGCGTCCGAGATGACGATGGCGTCCCCGATGGCGTTTGCGAGCTGCTCGAAATCGATGGCGGATTGCATGGCGATGACTATGTGGGGTGAGTGATCGTTTATCGTCGTCGCGCGGCACGCATTGCACATGCCGCGCGGCGTCCTGCCTGCCAGTCTGGTATTGCGGTGCTGCGCGGGCGCACCGTTGGCCGCGCCGGCTTCCTGCGTGCTGCGTTCAGCTGATGGAACTCGAGGCGGAACTCAAACCGCGCGCACCTCGTGCAGCGCCGCGATCTGCTGCGCCGTGTAGCCGAGGTCGGCCAGCACCTGGTCGGTGTGCTCGCCGAGCAGCGGCGAGCCCGTGATCTCCGGCTTCAGGTCCGAGAACTTGATCGGGCTGCCCACCGTGAGGTACGCGCCGCGCTCCTTGTGCGGCACTTCGACGATAGTACCGCTAGCGCGCAGCGACGGGTCATTAGCAATTTCCTTCATGCTGAGCACCGGTGCGCACGGAATGTCGAACTTGCGCAGGATGTCGACCGCTTCGAACTTGGTCTTGTCGGCGAGCCACGCTTCGATCGTCGCGAAGATGTCGAAGATATGCGGCTGACGCGCCTGCGCCGTAGCGTAGTTCGGGTCGTTGATCCATTCGGGTTTGCCCAGAGCGTGGCAGATCGGCTCCCACGCGTGGCCCTGCACCGTGAAGTAGATGTACGCGTTCGGGTCCGTCTCCCAGCCCTTGCACTTGAGCACCCAGCCCGGCTGGCCGCCGCCGCCCGCGTTGCCGCCGCGCGGCACGACGTCGCTGAACGTGCCGTGCGGATATTGCGGGTATTCCTCGAGGAAACCCTGGCGGTCCAGGCGCTGTTGGTCGCGCAGTTTCACGCGGCACAGGTTGACCACGCTGTCCTGCATCGACACGGCCACCTTCTGGCCCTTGCCGGTCTTGTCGCGGCCGATCAGCGCCGTGAGAATGCCGATGGCGAGGTGCATGCCCGTATTGCTGTCGCCGAGCGCAGCCGCGCTCACCGTGGGCGGACCGTCCCAGAAGCCCGTGGTCGAGGCCGCACCGCCCGCGCACTGTGCGACGTTCTCATAGACCTTGAGGTCGTCGTAGTGGTGGCCTTCGCTGAACCCCTTCACCGAAGCGACGATCATCTTCGGGTTGAGTTCCTTGATGCGCTCCCACGTGAAGCCCATGCGATCCAGCGCGCCGGGGCCGAAGTTTTCGACCATCACGTCCGATTCGCGAATCAGCTTTTCCAGCACTTCCTTGCCTTCGGGCTTCTTCGTGTCGAGCGTGAGCGAGCGCTTGTTGCTGTTGAGCATGGTGAAGTACAGCGCATCGACTTCGGGAATGTCGCGCAACTGCGAGCGCGTCACGTCGCCGGCGCCCGGGCGCTCCACCTTGATCACGTCCGCACCGAACCACGCGAGCATCTGCGTGCAGGCGGGACCGGCCTGTACGTGCGTGAAGTCGATGATCTTGATACCGTCGAGGGGTTTGCTCATTTCTCGTATCTCCTGATCTACCTGATCTATGGGGTCTTATTTCTTCATGGCCGCGCTTTGCGGATTCAGATTCGTGAGGCGGCCGCTTTCGGTCCCGGCCGATTCGTCGATGACTGCGTTGATCAACGTGGGCTTGCCCGACGCGATCGCTTCGAGCAGTGCGCTCGTGAGTTCTTCGGGCGTGGTCGCCTGATGGCCGATGCCGCCGAAGGCCTCGATCATCTTGTCGTAGCGAGCGTTCTTCACGAACACCGTCGGCGCGACGTCGCAGCCGCCGCTCGGGTTGACGTCCGTGCCGCGATACACGCCATTGTTGTTGAACACGATGGTGCAGACCGGCAGGTTGTAGCGGCAGATGGTCTCCAGCTCCATGCCCGAGAAGCCGAACGCGCTGTCACCCTCGATCGCCACGACCTGGGTGCCGCTCGTCACGGCCGCGCCGACCGCGAAGCCCATGCCGATGCCCATGATCCCCCACGTGCCCGAGTCGAAGCGCTTGCGCGGCTGGTACATGTCGATGATGCTGCGCGCGTAGTCGAGCGTGTTCGCGCCTTCGTTGACCACGTTGATGTCGGGACGCGTCTTGAGCACGTCGCGGATGGCGCGCAGCGCGCTGTGGAAATTCATCGGCGACGGGTTCTTCGCGAGCGTCGCGGCCATCTTTTCCAGGTTCTTGTTCTTGCGTTCGGCCACGGCATCGAGCCACTCTGCCGGCGGCTTCGGGAAGTCATTGCCGAGGCCGGCAACGAGCGCTTCCACGCATGAACCGATGTCGCCGATCACCGGCGCTTCGATGGCGACGTTGCTGTCGATTTCGGTCGGCGCAATGTCGATCTGCACGAACTGCTTCGGTCCGGCGCCCGCGCCCCACGTCTTGCCCTTGCCATGCGAGAGCAGCCAGTTCAGGCGCGCGCCGATCAGCACCACAGCGTCCGACTCGGCCAGCACGAACGAGCGCGCAGCCGATGCCGACTGCTCGTGCGTGTCGGGCAAGAGACCCTTGGCCATCGACATCGGCAGATACGGAATGCCGCTCTTCTCGACCAGTTCGCGGATCTGCGCGTCGGCCTGGGCGTAGGCGGCGCCCTTGCCGAGCAGGATCAGTGGACGCTTCGCATTCCTGAGCACGTCGATAGCGCGCTGCACCGCATCCGGTGCGGGAATCTGGCGCGGCGCCGCGTCGACGACCTTGATGAGCGACTGCTGGCCCTTCACAGCGTCGATGGTCTGGGCAAGCAGCTTGGCCGGCAGGTCGAGATACACGCCACCGGGACGGCCCGAAACGGCCGCGCGAATCGCGCGCGCCACGCCGACGCCGATGTCCTCGGCGTGCAGCACGCGATACGCCGCCTTGGCATAAGGCTTCGCCGCGTTGAGCTGGTCCATCTCTTCATAGTCGCCCTGCTGCAGGTCGACGATCTCGCGTTCGCTCGAACCGCTGATGAGGATCATCGGGAAGCAGTTCGTGGTCGCGTTGGCCAGTGCCGTGAGGCCGTTCAGGAAACCCGGCGCGGAGACCGTCAGGCAGATGCCCGGCTTCTTCGTCATGTAGCCCGCCACGGCCGCGGCGTTGCCGGCGTTCTGCTCATGCCGGAAGCCGATGAAGCGCATGCCCTCGGCCTGAGCGAGACGGGCGAGATCGGTGATCGGAATACCGACGAGACCGAAGATCGTGTCGATATCGTTGAGTTTCAGCGCGTCAATGACGAGATGAAAACCATCGGTCGTTTGCTGCGCTTCGGGCACAGGGTTCTGCTGTACCTCGTTGATGCCTGCTTCTGCCATGACGTCTCCTCTTTGGCGGGGCGTTGTGTGACTCGTGATATACAATATTCCACACACAATATTAGTCAAGACGTTTTTTTACCCATGCCGCGTTTGCCGCACTGCGTCGCGCCGCGCTGCACCGTTGCCCTCTCGTGCGATCGCTCGCACAGCGACAAGCTCTGATGCGGCACACCATGGGCAAGCACTTTCAATCGGCCCAAACATCCTGACGACCTTGTTACGGACTCCATATCTTTCTTTCAGTATCGCGACGCTCATTCAGACGATCTGCGTATCGATGCCGCTGACTCATGCGTCGAGCCGATATGAACCGGCGGCTCGACGCGGCGCGCCCTACGTTTCAGTCCAGAAAATCGCAGTTGGCTTCCACGAACAGCGCGAGTTCGATCGAGTGCTGCCGCACGAGCTGCTCGACGCGCTCGGTGTCGCGGGCCTCGAGCGCCTCGATAATGCGCATGTGCTCGACGATCGAGCGCGACGCGCGATCGCTTTGCGCGATCGTCATGCGCCGGATCGCGCGCACATGCATGAAGATGTTCTTGATGGTGTCGACGATGATGGGCGACTTCGAAAGCTCCACCAGCGACTGGTGAAACATGATGTTCGCTTCCGAGTACTCCTCTATATGGTCCGAGGGCGTCGAATCGCCGAAGGTCGCGAACATGCGCCGCAGACTCGCGATGTCGCCGTCCGAAGCGCGCTGCGTGGCGAGACGCGCGGCAATGCTTTCTAGCGCAGCCCACATATAGATCATCTCCACGATCTCCTTGCGCGTCTTGCGCAGGATGTAAACACCGCGTCGCGGCACCGTGCGCAGGAAGCCCTCCTGTTCCAGCAGCGTCATCGCCTCGCGAACCGGCGTTCGGCTCACGCCGAGCTTCTCGGTCAATTCCTTCTCGTCTAGCCGGATCTCGTCTCGCGAGCGGTAGATGTCGGTTTCGGCAATGGCCTGCTTGAGCTTCGCGTAAGCCTGATCGCGCAGCGAAGCGGTTGCGTTGATCGGCTCCAGCGTCAGGGTGACCGGGGGCATCCCGGTGACGAGTTCTCTTTCGGCGGACATCGGTCGTTTGTCTCCAACGTTCTGTTTAGCCGGCGCTAGCGGGGAATTTCATATTTCCAATACAATATATCAGAGAGACGCTCATGGCTAAGGGGGTTTACGCGGACCGGGCGCGTATCGCGCTCGATTCGCGGGCTTACCCGCAATCCATACAGTTTCACTTATATTTTTCGAAAAAAACTTTAACTATCGTTTATTCATTGGCGCTTCTACTCTTGCTTCACGCCACTCGACTTGAGGAGACAGCCATGAGCCACCTGGACACCCGCTACGATCGTCAACTGGACGCGCAGCTGTGCGCATTCAATACGGCATTTGCCGAACTGGGCCTGCGTTTTCGCTGGGACGCGCGCACGCTCTACTCGCTCGCATCGATCGCCGGTGAACATGCGCGCGTCGCCGCCTATATCGAGACGAATCACCCGCATCTGCTGAAGGCGTACAGCATGGAATTTCTGTGCGAGGCGATCCTGGCTCGCAAGAACGCGCAGGCGCCGGGCGAATGGCCGCTGACCGCGCCCGCTCAACGCGGTTCACAGGAATGGAGCAAGGCAGCCGCCATGGAGCAGGATTGGCGCGAAGGCGGTTTGCCCGCGCTTGCCGGCGCCTGATGCGTAAGCACGAACGTGCCAGGCCAATAAGAACAAAACCCGTCTGGATTGGCGCGCACTTGCGCGCTATCCAGACGGGCTCGATACTGAAGGATAACGAAGGAGAACTGCGCAGGCCTGTGCGCTCAGGCGTTGCCGCGCGCCTCTGCCTCTTCTTCCTGCAGCTTGCGCCACAGAATTTTGCCGCTGCCCGACTTCGGCAGCGCGTCCACGAACTGCACGATGCGCGGCGCTTTGTACGCGGCCATGTTGTCATGCGCCCAGGCGATGATGTCGTCTTCGTTCACGCGGCCGACCTGCTTCGGATCGAGCACGACCACGGCCTTCACGGTCTCGCCACGGCGCGCGTCCTGGGTGCCGATGATGCACACCTCGTTGATCGCCGGGTGCCGGTACATCAGCGCCTCGACCTCGGCCGGCCAGACCTTGTAGCCCGACGCGTTGATCATGCGTTTGAGGCGGTCGGTCATGAAGTAATAGCCTTCGTCGTCGCGCCGTACGAGGTCGCCCGTGCGCAGGAAGCGCTTGCCGTCGCGTTCGATGAACGCTTCGCTCGTCGCCTTGGGGTTACGCCAGTAGCCCTGCATCACCTGCGGCGCATGCATGATCAGCTCGCCCGACTCGCCTGGCGTCACCTCCTCCAGCGTGATCGGATCGATCACACGCGAGTCGACGTCGAATACCGGAATGCCGAGACACTGCGGCTTGGGACGCTGCGGCGGATTGATATGGGTGCCCGCCATGGTTTCCGACATGCCGTAGCCCTCGACGAAGTCGAGCCCGGTGAGGTCCTTGAGCTTCTTCACGACCGCGTCGGGCATCGTCGCGCCGCCGCCGCGCATCCAGGCGAGGCTCGACAGGTCGTACTCGTGAATGCGCGGGTTCGAGATGAAGTCCACCACCATCGTCGAGATCGCCTGCCAGCCGTTGATGCGGTAATGCTCGATCGCGCGCGCCGCGGCGTCGCGATCCCAGCGCGGCAGCAACACCACGGTCGAGCCGTTGTAGATCGGGCTGTTCATGCCGCCCTGCATGCCGGTTACGTGAAAAAGCGGCAGCACCGAAAGTTGTACGGCATCCTGATTACTTCCAAACCAGTTGCAGCCGCCCACGGCCGTCGCCATCACGCTGCGATGCGTGTGCATACAGCCTTTGGGCTTGCCCGTCGTGCCCGAGGTGTATGGCATCACGCAGAGATCGTCGGGGCCGGCGGTTAGCGCTCCGGGCACGCAACGCGCCTCGAGCACGTCGGCCCAGTGCGCGACGCCCGGACCGCTCACGGAGCGCGGCGCGCCCACGAATTCGGGCGGCGGCGAAAAGGGCTCGCACTTCAGATAATCGCTATACGTCGCAACGAGCAGATGCTTCAGACCCTCGCCTTCCTGCACGAGCGGCGCAATACGCGGGTAGAGATCCTGCGCGATGAAAGCCGTGGTCGCGCCGCTGTCTTCTACGTAATGCGCGAGTTCCTCGGTGAGATTCATCGGGTTGACCGGCACGACCACGGCGTTGGCGCGCAGGATGCCGTAGTAAGCGATGACCCACTGCGGGCTGTTCTGCATGTAGAGCAGCACGCGGTCGCCGGCCTTCACGCCGCATTCCTGCTGCAAATAGCCGGCTACGCGCTCGGCCTCGTCCTTGAACTGCGCGAACGTAACGGGCGTGTCGTAGAAGACGATGAACGGCTTGTCGGGATAGCGCGCCGCCGAGACCTCCGCGTTATAGAAGAGGTTCGTTTGCGGAATGCTCAGATGCGGCGACAAATGCGCGGGCCAATGCGGCGAGGCCGGCTGCGGCGATGACGGCGAATCTGCGGATAGCGTCGGGGCGGACGTGGACATGGCGGGCTCCGTCAGGCAAGACTTGTGAAGAACGCGGACGCCAACCGCTCGCTGAGGGCTGGCGCCACGTACCATGCGTAATCAGACGATGCTCGCGCCGCCATCCACGGCGAGATATTGGCCCGTCATATGCCGCGACGCCTGGCTCGCGAGAAACACCACGGCGCCCTTGAGATCGTCGTCGTCGCCGAGACGGTGCAGCGGCGTATGGTCGATCACCACCTGCCCCAGCTTGTCGAGCAGGCCCGCCGACATCTTCGAGGGAAAGAAGCCCGGGCAAATCGCATTCACGTTGATGTTGTACTTGCCCCATTCGGCAGCCAGCGCACGCGTGAAGTTGATGGCCGCCGCCTTCGAGGTGTTGTACGCGATGGTCTGCATGGCCCCAAGGGACCCCTTCAGGCCGGCAATCGAAGCCACGTTGATGATCTTGCCACGCTGGCGCGGGATCATGCTGCGCTTGCCCACTTCGCGCGCGAGGAAGAAGGGCGCGGTCACGTTCAGGTTCATGACCTTGTGCCACGCCTCGTCGGGATAATCCTCCGCGGGGGCGCCCCACGTGGCGCCCGCATTGTTCACGAGAATGTCGATCTGACCGCCGGCCGCCAGCGTCTCGTCCACGAGCGGCTTCACGGCCTCGGCGCGCTGCAGGTCGCTCACGATCGTGGTCGCCTTGATGCCGAGCGCCTGCAGATGGCTCGCAGCCTGGGCCAGTTCGTCGGCCTTGCGCGCCGTGATCACCACGTGGCAGCCCATCTCGCCGAGCGCCTGCGCCATCTGCAAACCCAGCCCGCGCGAGCCGCCGGTGATGAGTGCGACCTGACCGCCCAGCTCGAACATTTCCCTGACCCGCATGCTTTCGTCTCCTTGATGTCTGTCGACCGGCCGTCGCTCCGCATTGCGGAACGCGATGAGATGCCAACGATTCTAGCGAGGCCCGCCAGCTTGGCAACCAGGGAAAAGCACGACCGTTCATTAAACGGTATTTGTGCTTTTGCGGCCGGGCGTATGCGGGCTGGGTAGGCTGAAAAATGAAAGCACGCGAGGCGTTCCTTGAGCGCGCAACTGTTGCAATCGCGCGACGCCAGCGTTTTCACCCGACCGCCGTAGCGTCTATGATCGCCTCCCAGCCAGCACCCACTGGCTCGGCATACAAGAAATACGGACCCTGGTACCCCGGCGGTCCGAGACACTAACAACACGCAGCAGAAAAAGGATCCCACCGTGAGACACACCCAGATCGCATCGGCCATCGGCGGCCTCGCCCTCGCACTCGCTTGCCAGCACAGCTTCGCGCAAAGTTCGGTCACGCTGTACGGCATCGTCGACACCAGCATCCGCTACCTCACGAACGCCAACGCGCACAACGACAACGAGCTGCAGATGACGCAAGGCCCGATCACCGGCAGCCGCTGGGGCCTGAAGGGCTCCGAGGATCTGGGCGGCGGCCTCTCAGCCGTGTTCCGCCTCGAGAACGGGTTCAACCTCTGGAACGGCCAACTGGCGAGCTCGAACACGCTGTTCAACCGGATGGCGTACGTGGGGATATCGAGCAACAAGTACGGCACGGTCACGATGGGCCGTCAGAACACGCCCCTGTTCGATCAACTGGGTAACACCTTCGACCCGCTGACCGTTGGCAACTTCGACCAGGACGGCTGGCTGCCGGGCGCACTCGGCTACGGTCTGCGTGAGAACAACTCGGTCAAGTACGATGGCAAGTTCGGCGGCCTCGAAGTCGAAGGCATGTACAGTTTCGGCGGCGTGGCGGGCAGCGTCGGCGCGAGCAACATGTATGGCTTCACGGCCACTTACGCAGCCGGCCCGGTCTCGCTGCTCGCGGGCTATCAGCAGAATAGCGACGCACACAACAACAAGTACCGCGTGGCCAACCTCGGCGCAGTCTATGCGCTCGGTCCGGTCCACCTGTACGGCGGCTGGCTGTGGGGCCAGGACAATACGGGCGTGGTTGACCAGTACATGGCAGCCGCGAACTCGCCTGCAGCGATCAACTTCGTGACGCCGGTGACGAAAACCAACCGTATCGACAACGGTCTCTACGCCGGCGCAACGTGGCAGGTTAGCTCGCCGCTGCAGCTGACTGCAGCGTACTACTACGACCACGCAAAGAACGGCCTGAATGGAGACGGCGTGACGCTCAGCACCGGCGTGCGCTACTCGGCAGTGCTGCTGGCCGAGTACTCGCTGTCCAAGCGCACCGAAGTGTACGGCACGGTCGACTTCATGCGCGGCACCGGCTCGGCAACGGCCGACTTCCCGGGTCGCAACAACCAGACCGGCGTCGCCGTCGGCTTTCGCAACATCTTCTGATAGCGGGTTGCATCGCCGGGTCTGATGGCCGGCACAACGGCGGCGCGGCGCTTCCAGCGCGGCGCCGCCGTTTTTCTTTGCGACGCGCCGACAGCGCCAGTCCACGCGATATCTCAGATTTGTCCGATTCCCCCGCGGGATGGCGTCGATAGAATGTTTCCGGCTCCCGGAAACATTCAACGTCAGCCCGCGCCATGTCCCAATCCGTCCAGCAACAACTTCTCGAAGCCTTCGAGGCCCACGCGCGCGCGCGTCGTCGTCGTGGAGCCCGCTGTTCTGCGAAGCGCGGATCGGACGCGACCTCTACCTGAGCGGCGAAACACAGCGCGCCATCGAACACCTCGAGACCGCAATCATGGCGACAGCGGCAACTATCGCTACGCCGAGGCGCCTATGTGGAACGGCCAACGCGACCTGCGCGGCGAGCGCGTGCTCGTGACTCACCAGACAGGCTTTGGCGATCAGTTCCTGTTGTTCGCCACCGTGCGCCAGTGGCGTGACGCAGGCGCCGACATCATGCTCACCTGCGACCACGCGATTCATGGCCTCATTCAGGCTTCCTTGCCGGGGTGCACCGTGCTTGCCGCTGCGCACCCGCTCGCGGTGAGCGCGCCCTTGCCGACCGAAGCGCAGGAGACGATCAAAAGCTTCGCGCCGACCCTGCAGGCCACGCTGCTCCATCTGCCGCTGCTCGCAGCCGATGATTCACCGCGGCCCCAACCGTATTTCGACGCTTGTCTGCGTGCGCCCGCGGCGGCGCGCGAACGCGCGTCCACGTGGTCGCAAACGCTGCGCGCGCGCGAACCGGGCAAACGGCTCGTCGGCCTCTTCTGGGACTGCGCGCAGCGACACGCCACGGATATCGGCAGCAAGGAACGTTGCTGGGCCGGCTTGCGCAGCGTGCCGCTCGCGCAAGTCGAGCGCTTCACTACCCACCCCGCGCTCACGCGCGAAGTCCAGTTCGTGAGCCTGCACCACCCCGTTGCCGAGCTGGCGAACGGCACACCCCGAGGCGCAGTGAGCCACTATGGGCCCGGCATCGCAAGCTTTGCCGACACGGCGGCATGCATGGAGCAACTCGACGCCGTACTGAGCGTTGACGCCGTCGCCGCCAACCTGAGCACCATGGTGGACTAGCCAACCGCCGTGCTCGTCAACCCGACTGGCGAATAGCGCTGGGGCCAGACTGGCGCGCGCACGCTGTGGATGAGCGCGGCGACGGTCCTGCGCCAGACGCGAATGGGCGAATGGGACGACGTCATTTCGCGCGCCATCGGCTGGTTGTTTCGCGGCTAGACCACACGATTGTCAACGCGTCACTTTCAATGCAAACGTGCGGGCAAATGCCCGCTCGTTTGCATTTGTTCCTGCGTATCGACTCACCCACTCGTTCATTTAATTACCTTCAACTTAATTACATTTAAATTACTATTAAAACAAAAAGCTTTCGCCTCTAGCTGAATTCCCCAGGGATTACTACGGGTTCCAGTCAAGATGCATGCAAATGTTTAATGCCGGGCGTACACTGCTCGCGCGTGGCCCGTTGCGGGGGGGCCGCACCAAGGCAGACAACCAAGCCACACAAGGCAATGCCGACACGTGCATGAGATCGCGCGGGGCGCACAAGCGCCCATTGCGATCGACAGGAGACATGGCATTGCCCCCAGTATCACAGGAGAACAATCAACATGAGCTGGACGCGTGAACAGAAGAACGTCACGATCGCTGCGTACCTGGGATGGACGCTCGATGCATTCGATTTCTTTCTGATGGTTTTCGTTCTGAAAGACATCGCCACCGAATTCAACACCAAAATCCCGGCAGTGGCTTTTGCCATTACGCTGACACTCGCCATGCGCCCGCTCGGCGCGCTGATATTCGGCCGTCTCGCCGACAAATACGGCCGCCGTCCCACGCTGATGGTCAACATCGCGTGCTATTCGATACTCGAACTGCTCACGGGTTTCTCGCCCAACCTCGCGACCTTCATCGTCCTGCGTGCCCTCTTCGGCGTCGCGATGGGCGGCGAATGGGGCGTGGGCTCTGCGCTCACCATGGAAACCATTCCGCCCAAGTCGCGCGGCATCGTTTCCGGCCTGCTGCAGGCGGGTTATCCGAGCGGCTTTCTGCTCGCCTCGATCGTGTTCGGCGTGCTCTATCAGTACATTGGCTGGCGTGGCATGTTCTTCGTCGGCGTGCTGCCCGCGCTGCTGGTGGTCTATGTGCGCATGCACGTGCCCGAGTCGCCAGCCTTCAAGGAGATGCAAAAGCGTGTGCGCCCGACCCTGCTCACCACGCTCAAGCACAACTGGAAGCTGTCCCTGTACGCCATCGTGCTGATGACCGCGTTCAACTTCTTCTCGCACGGCACGCAGGATCTGTATCCGACCTTCCTGCGCGAACAGCATCACTTCGACCCGCACACCGTGTCGATCATCACCATCGTGCTCAATATCGGCGCCATCGTGGGCGGCCTCTTCTTCGGTCAGATGTCCGAAAAAATCGGCCGCCGCAAGGCAATCTTCATCGCCGCGCTGATCGCGCTGCCCGTGCTGCCGCTTTGGGCATTCTCGCAAGGCCCGGTGCTCCTCGCGCTCGGCGCGTTCCTCATGCAGATTTCGGTGCAGGGCGCCTGGGGCGTGATCCCGGTTCACCTCAACGAAATTTCGCCTGACGAAGTGCGTGCGACCTTCCCGGGCCTCGTCTATCAGCTCGGTAACCTGTTCGCTTCGGTGAACGCCACGCTGCAAGCGTCGCTCGCCGAAACGCACAACCAGAACTACTCGATGGCCATGGCGATCGTCGCCGGCACAGTGGCTGTGGTGATCGCCGTACTGATCCCGTTCAGCCGCGAACGTCGAGGCATCGACATGACGCAGACCGCGAAAGAGGTGTCGGGCGTCTGACGTGCCGCACGCGGCGGCCCCGTAACGCCGCGCCGCACCAACACGATGAAAGGCCGTGCCGGGTTCGCCCGCACGGCCTTTTTGCTGGTTTTGACGATCGCCGAGCGCCCGCGCCCGCACACCGGGTAAGACCTCCTGGCCGCACGGCGCGCGGCGTTGCATGATGAAAGATGAAAGGCACTCGGTTGCCCTACCGTCCGGAGATCCACTATGAGCGAAACGCCCCAGCCCGATCCGGCGAGCCCTGTGGCAGCATCCGCACCTCAGGCGGCCCCACCTCAGGCGGCCCCACCTCAGCCGGCCGCACCTCAGGCGGCCCCTCCCAACACCGACGGCATCTGGTATGCCTCGTACCCGCCCGGCGTGCCGCGCGAAATCCCCGCAAGCCAGTACGCCTCGCTCACCCATTTCTTCGACGACTGCACCGCGCGCTTCAGCGAGCGCGTCGCCTACGTGAGCGCCGGCTCGCCTATGACCTACGCCGCGCTCGCCCGCAGGGCCACGGCGTTCGCGTCCTGGCTGCAAGGCGCGGGCGTGCAGCCAGGCGAGCGCGTTGCGATCATGCTGCCCAACACCCTGCAGTATCCGGTTGCCCTCTTCGGGGCGCTCAAGGCCGGCGCCGTGGTCGTCAACGTCAACCCGCTCTACACCGTGCGCGAGCTTGCGCATCAGCTGCAGGACAGCGGCGCGCAGACCATCGTCGTGTTCGAGAATTTCGCCGCCACGCTCGAAGCGGCGCTGCCCGGCACGCAGGTGCAACGCATCGTCGTGACGGCGCTCGGCGACTTGCTGGGCGAAGGGCTGAACCTCAAGGGCCGCTTCGTCAACGTCATGCTGCGCCACGTGAAGAAGATGGTGCCGCCCTACCACCTGCCGCGTGCAGTGCGCCTGCTCGATGCACTCGCGCAAGGCGCGCGCGCGCCACACGCGCCGGTGGCGACCCACGCCGACGATCTCGCGTTCCTCCAGTACACGGGCGGCACCACGGGTGTCGCGAAGGGCGCGATGCTCACGCACGGCAACGTGCTCGCGAACGTGCAGCAGGCCAAGGCCTGGGTTGGCAACCAGCTCGACGCCCGGGCCGAGACGGTGCTCACGCCGTTGCCGCTCTATCACATCTATTCGCTCACCATCAATGCGCTGATCTTCCTCGCCCTTGGCGGACGCAACATCCTGATCGCCAATCCGCGCGACATGAAGCGCGTGATGAAGGTGCTGCAGCACGAAACGTTCAGTTGTATCAGCGCGGTCAACACACTCTATAGCGCGCTGCTCGATAACGCGGCGTTCCGCCAGCGCGACTTCTCGGGCCTCAAGCTCGCGATGGCGGGCGGCATGGCCATGCAGAAGGCCGTCGCCGACCGGTTCCGGGCGGTCACGGGCAAGCCGGTCGTGGAAGGCTACGGTCTCACCGAATGCTCGCCGATCGTTTCGATGAATCCCGTCGATCTCGCGCGTGGGAACGCGGGCCAGGCGCACCCGGAAGGCTCGATCGGGCTGCCCGCGCCTTCCACACAGGTGCGCTTTCGCAGGGACGACGGCACCTGGGCCGGCATCGGCGAAGCCGGCGAGCTCTGTGTCAAGGGCCCGCAAGTGATGAAGGGCTACTGGAATCGCCCGGACGAAACGGCAAAGGTGTTCGCCGATGGATGGCTCACGACCGGCGACATCGGCGTGATGGATGAGCGCGGCTATATCCGCCTCGTCGATCGCAAGAAGGACATGATTCTCGTGTCGGGATTCAATGTGTATCCGAACGAGATCGAGGACGTGGTGGCGATGCACCCCGGCGTGCGCGAGGTAGCGGCGATCGGCGTGCCCGATCCGGTGCAGGGCGAGCGCGTGAAGGTATTCATCGTGAAGCGCGATCCCGCGCTCACGGAGGCCGCGTTGATCCAGTTCTGCCGTCAGCAGCTCACGGGCTACAAGGTGCCGCGCATCGTGGAATTCCGTGAGTCCCTGCCGCAGTCGACCATCGGCAAGATCCTGCGGCGCCAGCTGCGCGACGAGGAAATCGCGAAAGCGGCGAAGAAGCCGCAGACGTGAGACGTCGATGCACTTTCGCTAAGGTTACCTAAGCGAAGTCGCGCAGCATCACCCCGCGCGCGCTTGCGAGGCGCGCGAGCACGAAACGGTCCGAGGGACGCAACGCGCCGATCAAGGCCGCGCCTGGCTCGAGCCGCCGCGCGATGTGCGCGTGCCACAGGGTGCCGATGTCGCTATTGGCCATATCGGCGCAGCCGTCGCCGATGGCCCACGCAACGCATCCCGCGCGCGCCGCTACGTTCGCGAGCACGCGGCCCTGGGCGAGCGCCGGGTCGAACACCGCGGCGCCAGGCACATCCAGCACTGCGCCCGCACGAGGCACGCGTTCGCCAAACGCAACGCTGAGCGGATGCGCCTGGCATGCCGCGCCTAGCACCACGGCACCGGCATCGTAGAGAAAAGCCCGCCTGTCCATCGAGTCCTCCGTGCGGCCTTCCTGCAAATCCTTCCTGCCAATCCTTGCTGCCAAACGCTACGCAGTCTTGATTAACTCGATCACGTATAACCGCGCTCCGCACGCCACGCCTCGGGCCAGATGCCCTGCTTGCCCGGCGAGAGCACGCCCTGCGGATCGAGTGCGTCTTTCACGGTTTGCGCGAGACGCAACAGCGCGCCGTCGTTGAAGGCGTACTGCGCCGCTGCGTAATCCATGTAGAGCAGATGCGAGCGGTACACGCCGTAGCCGGCTGCACCCGCGTCGCTCATCAGCGCGCGTAGCAAATCCCCTGCGCGCGCGGCATCGTCACGGCGCTCGCGCGCGAAGATCGCCGCGAATACATGATGCAGATAGCGCCCCGCCGCGGTAAAGCCGCCGTAGTAATCGAAACCGTACTCGGCCGCGCGCGCCTTGACGAGCGCGTACTGGCGTAACGCGTCGCGGCCGTCGGCGGGACACAGCGGCGAGAAGTCCACGTGCGCCCCCTCGCCGCCGCGCCAGTCGAGCATGCGAAACGCGCTCATCGCCGGAATGCCGGCGAGATTGCGGTCGGCGCCGCCCTGCGGTTCGTCGCCCTCGGCGTAGCGCCGCGCCGAGAAGCGCACACCCGGCACGCCGGCAAACGCACGCTCGACGATGCGCCGCTCCACGTCGATCACCTCGGGCGCGCCATAGAGCGCATAGTGCAGATTCCAGCGGCCCACGCCCAGATCGCGCTGCATCGCGGCGACGGCGGCCTCGGGCATCGCGCCCTCGCCTTCGTACCAGCGCGCGCGCGGCGCGAGGCTCGCGGCGCGGCGGATCGCGCCTTCGATCGCTGCGTGCTGGCGTATCGTGCCGCCGAGTTGCAGCGCGCGCAGCGTATCGACGAGCACGCCGAGGTCGTCCTCGCGCGCGAACTGGATCTCGCCGATCACGAAGGCCTGCGGCGCGGGCATGAGCCAGAGCCCCATCTTCGTGACGACGCCGTAGTTCGACTGCGTAAAGAGCGCATCGAACGAAGGCCCATAGCCCGCCCGGTAGAGTTGCCACGCCGTGCCGTTTTCAATCGCGCCCATGCCGGTGCGCACCACGTCGCCGTTGGCGAGCACGATCTCCATGCCGCACTGCGACGCGGCGTGGTCGCCGTAGGCGGTCGTACCGAAGCCGCGCTCGAGCGTGTTGCCGACGACGCTGCCCCAGCCCGCCGCGGGCGGATCGACCCACAGACGCAGATGCTGCTCGCGCAGATGCGCGTGCAAATCGAAGTAGCTCACGCCTGGCTCGACGCGCGCCCAGGCGAGGCGCTCGTCCACCTCGAGGATACGGTTCAGGCGCTGCAGGTCGAGCACGACCGAGCCCGCCAGACGCGGCGCGGCGCCGCCGTAGGCGAAGTTGCGCCCCGTGGAAACGGTCCACAGCGGCACGCGCGTTTCGTTCGCGACGCGCAGGATCGCGCGGATCTCTTCGACACTCGCGGGGAGGATCGCAGCAGAAGGTGCGAAGGCATGCGCATCCGCAAGCGGCACGAACGGATCGAAATACGGTTCGAGCGACGCGCCGCCCCGGCAGACGTTCGGCGCGCCCACGATGCCTTCGAACGCGGCGAGCGCACGCGCGAAACGGGTCTCGTCGATGCCGGGAGGCAAGGTAGGCGCGGCATGGCGCGCGGCGTCGCTCATGAGTCCGCTCTAGAGGCGCCGCGCATCACCACTGCCCGGGCTTGCCGCCCAGCGCGCCGCACACGTCCAGCGCGATCTCGCGCAGCTTCGGCTCTGTCTGCGGACCGGAGAGCGCATAGCCGGTACGTTCGGTGCTCCAGTAGAACGTGCGGCGGTTGCCGTCGCGCAAGAGGCGCACGGGGTCCCGCTCCCTGGCCGAACTGCCCACGTAGAGCGTGAGGCGCTCGCCCGCATCGTTCTCGTACATGAATTGCGCGGCCGGCCCGGTGTTGCCGGGCAAGAGACGCCCGCCCACGAGCGTGTAGCCGTACTCGGCCAGCGACGGCACCGAGAGCGGCTTGCCGAGCCGCTTGGAGAGCCACGCGACGAGATGCGCCTCGTCGGCCGCGCCCACCTCCACGGGATGCCGCTGCTCCGGCGAATACACCGCGTAGGCGATGTCAGCGCGGCGCGCGAACGCTTCGGGCGTTTCGCTGCGCGCGGCCGCCGGCGCCGAGACGGCTGCCAGTTCCGGAGCCAGGCCCGGCGCGAGTCGCGGCACGAGCGCCGTGGCCGCCACCGCGAGCCCCGCACCCACCGCCACCCATGCCGCCGCGATGCCGGCGCGCCACCACCACGGCACGCCCGGACGCAGAACGAGCACGGCGGGCGCGCTGCCTGCCGCTTCGGCGGCGCCGGGCGCTGCGTCCTCGCCCGACACGCGCGCGCCTTCGCACAACGCCTGCAGCGCGGCCTTCTGCGCGCGATAGGCCGCGACGCGCGCCGCGGCGCGCGGATCGTCGGCGAGGCGCGCCCGCAACGCCTCGCTCTCGCCCGCGGGCAGTTCGCCGTCGACGAAAGCACCCAGCATCGTGAGGTCCTCTTCAGGCGAAGCAGGCGGCACGCCTTCGCCTCCGCCATCGCGTTCGGGCCCGAGATCGTTGTCGTTCATCGTAGCGTCCCCACCACCCTGAGCGGCGCGGTGCGTTGCGCCGGATCGCGCCCCGGATCCTGCACCGGCCCCGTGTCGAGCAGCGTTCGCAGATGCTCGCGCGCGCGCGACAGGCGCGACATCACCGTGCCAGCCGGCACCCCGAGCACCGCCGACGCTTCGCTGTAGCTCAACTCCTCCACGCACACGAGCAACAGCACCTCGCGCTGCGCCGCCGGCAACGCATAGAGCGCGCGCTGCAGATCGCGCAGCACGAGACCGTCCACCTCGCCGTGCGGCGCTTCGAGCGTGCGCCACGGCGCGGCTTCGTCGTCGACGGCGATCTCGCGCCGGCCGCGCAACTGATCGATGTAGAGGTGGCGCAGGATCGTGAGCAGCCACGCGCGCAGATTGCTCTGCGGGCGAAACGAAGTCCAGCGCGAGAGCGCGCGCTCCGCGGCGTCCTGCACGAGGTCGTCAGCCCACGCGGCGTCGCCGGTCAAGGCGCGCGCATAGCGGCGCATGGGCCCGAGCTGTGCCACGACCTGCGCTTCGAACTCCGGCGACGGATGACGCAACACGCCGCACGCCGCTCAGTAGCCGCCACCCGAGGAGCCGCCCGAACTGGTCGACGACGCCCCGCCTGAATTCATGTCGCTGCAGGCCGTGAGGCCGGCCCCGGCGACGCCGGCCAGCGCCGCACAAACGAGACACGCGAGAACTTTCCGAAACCGCGCCATGATCACCTCCGTTGAGGTTTATCCCCGATATCGCGTTAAACGTTGCAGCCGGTGCGCTTATTCCGCACAAGCGGCGATTTCGCCTTTCGTGTGCCGCCGCACGGAACGAAGCCCTCTGGCACCGCGAGAATCGTCGCAAGCGGATCGAAATACCTCGTGTAAGGGTGTGATTCGGCCTCGAATCGGTCGAGCATGGGCCGTCGTCATGGACTACGCTGTGTGAGTGAGTGCATGCGCGTCGAAAGGTCGCGCGGGTCTGACAATCCGCGGTCGTATCGTCAGCAGGCCTCTTTCCGAAAACCGCTGTCGCTGCCCATCGCAACCTGTCATCCGGACGCGCCGCTTCCCGGCAGCCGACGACAAGGGACGCAGCGATGCATTTTTCGTCAATCTGCGGTCGCGGCCGCGAGCCGGTATAGTTCTGCAGTAAGCTTACTTTCCCGCACGCGCGCTTCGCCGACACAAGGTAGAATCGCGGCGAGCAAACGTTTCCAACTGATTGCGGCATTGCGCCGCCTGGCCAAATCTAGTCCATGCCTTCCGCAGAATCGCACCCGCAAAACGACTTCATGAACGCCGCGCGTAAGGAAAGAAAGCGCGTCGAAATCTATCTGGTCAACGGCATTCGCCTGACCGGATGCATCGAGTCGTTCGATCAGTACCTGGTGATGCTGCGCACGCCCGTCGGCCTGCAAGGCATCTACAAGCGCGCCATTTCGACCATCCAGCTCGACACCGGCACCCGTCCCGGTCCGCGCCCGGGCGGCGCTCGCAGCTCGCACGGCGAGCATACGAGCCGCGGCCCGCACGGCAGTCACGGCGGCCATGGCCCGCGTGAACAACGAGAACCGCGTGAATCGCGCGAGAACTGGTCGGCGCCGTCCGGCGCGCCATCGGGCGCATCGGGCGCCCCCGGCAACGACCGTGGCGCCCAGGACGGCCCGGTCGTCGTCACGCGCCGCCGCCGCCTTTACGGCGCGGTGAACAACGGCGGCAACGGCGGCAACGGCGGCGAAGGCTCGGGCAACAGCTAACCCGCTGCTGCCTGGCGCACTCGCTGCACGGTACGCCGGTCACGCCGATCTTCAGTACAGTACGGGCGCGCCTTGGCGCGCCCGCTTGTTTGCGCGCGTAGTTTTGTACAACTGCGGTGCAGTTGCCTTCAGTTTCGTTCCACTGTCTTCCGAAGCGCTCTGGAAGCCGTGGCTCGCAGTCACGATTCTGGCTTTGCGTTATTCTGGGCGTGACGCATATCGCCACGGAGACCGCCATGAGCGCATCCAAGCCGAAAGCCCCTCAACCCTCGCAGGAAGACCCGCTCGACGAAGCGCTCGACGAAACCTTCCCCGCGAGCGATCCGATCGCCGTGGCCCCCTCGCCCACCGGGTCTCAACAGAAGCCCCGTTCCGCAGACGAAAGCCGCAAGGGCCGCGACACGCATCGCCACGGCAAGCACTGAGCGCGCCCTGAACGATCGCCCAATGAAGAAAGGCGGAGCGCCCATGACGCTCCGCCTTTTGCGTGCCGCATCTGCGTATTTCGCACAACCTGTCGCACAACCTGTCGCACGGCGAGGCGCGTGCCACACCGCGTACCGGCGATCAGCGGATCGGCAGACCGCCTTCCACTTGTTGCTGCAGTTCGCGCACCTGACGCTGAACCGTGCGCAGTTGCGCCTGGGCGGCTGTCTTCTGCGCCTGCAATGCGGTCGCCTGATCGCGGCCCTGCTTCTGCTGGTCCGCGACGAGCGCCTGTTGCTCGCGCGCGATAGCCAGATCCGCCTGGAGCCGGTTCGCGTGGTCTTGCGTGAGCGCGATCATGCGGTCCGTGAACGCCTTCTGCGCTTCGAGGCGCGTGCGGCGGATTTCCACTTCGGCGAGCTGTCCCGACTTCACCGCAAAGTCGCGATAGATGGCTTCGGCGCGCGTCTCGTCGCTCGTCTTGATCACGCGCCAGAACGTCTTGTTCTGGAACAGCGTGACGTAGTACGTCATTTCCTTGCCGTAAAACAGCAAGCTCGCACCATACGAGCCGTTGTAGGTCGTGCGCAACTCGGCGAGCTCCGAGCCTCGCAGCATCTGCTGCAGCTCGGCGACGTTGCCCGCGGCGTTCTGCTTCGCTTCATCCGGCGTGAGCACGCTCGGCTGGCTCGCTGCCAAAGGCAGCGCAGGGGTCGCGGCCTGCTCGTCCTGCACTGCGGGTGCGGCGGTGGTCTGTGCTACGGGCGCCGCTGCTGCTGCATTCGCTGCTGCTGAATTGTCAGGCGGCGTCTGTGCGCAGCCCGTACCGATTCCCCCGATTAATACCAGCGCCGCCAGGGCGGTGCGACGAACTCTCCACTTGTAGTCCATGTAGTACCTGCTTTGAACAGTTCTAATTTTTACAAATCGGCACAATTATTACTCACTTTCACGTGTTTCGGGCCCCTCGTAGAAAATTTGCCGATTACGTATCTTTTCCCACAACACACAGCAAGAATTTCCTGGGAATTGCGCCGTGTCCTTGCATCGCCAGCCGTTTTGGTCCAGCGCGGCGAAGGGGCCGACCAAACTAGAGTTCCTTCTCTCAAACGCGCGCAGTGCTTTCCAGTATCCTGCCCTGACCTTGCGGCGTGCCAGGCGCGACGCACGGTCAGCATCGACATGACAAACAACATCAGTGGAGGAAGACATGAACCGAGTCATGGGACGCGCGGCGCGCCATGTCGCGCTTGCCAGTGCACTGCTGTGCGGCGCCCTCGTCGCGCACGCTCAAACCGATACGCCAGTCGGCGTCTGGCAGACCATCGACGACCACACCGGCCAGCCGAAAGCGCTCGTGCAGATCAGCGCCGACGCCAACGGCGATCTGAGCGGCAAGGTCATCAAGGGACTCGCCGCGAATGACCAGCCCGACCGGCGCTGCACGGCCTGCTCCGATTCACGCAAGGATCAGCCGATCCTCGGCATGACGATCATCGACAGCATGAAGAAAACCGGTGAGGGGTACGACGGCGGCCACATTCTCGACCCTGAGAACGGCAAGGTGTACCGCTGCAAGATGCATACGGAAGACGGCGGCCAGAAACTCGTCGTGCGCGGCTATATGGGCATTTCGCTGCTTGGCCGCTCGCAGACGTGGGTGCGTCAGCAGTGAGTGGATCGACCTGAGGACCGGTACGCAAACCGGCAAGGGGACCTGAGAAACGAAACCGGCCGCAGCGCACGCATGAGCCGCTTCGGCCGGACTTCGTAAGCGCCGGTATTACGCCGTGTGGCGATACACGGAGCGATAGTTCAAAGGCTGCGATTGCGCGGACGCGCTCGCCACCGACACGAACGGCAAATTGCGCGGCGTGTTGCGCGCCGCTTCCTGCTTGCGCGCGGCTTTTTCTGCGCGGCTCACGTGTTTGCGCATACGCGTTTCGATGGTGTCGCACAACCTCACGCCGTCTTCGCCGAACAACTCGCCCATCACGCACTTGAGCGCGCCGTTGTAATGCCAGGTCTTGAAGCGCCGATGGCAGGTTTGATACGAAGGGTAGCGGCGCGGCATGGCCGACCAGTTCGCCCCGCTGTACATGACCCACAGCACGCCGTTGAGCACCGAGCGCGTATTGGCGAGCGGCCGGCCGCGCAACTCGGTGCGCGGGCGCAGTTCGGGCAGGAGCAGCATCACGCGCTGCCATTCTTCGTCGGTAATATCGCGATGCGGGGTCATGGAGGGTCCTTTGTCAGAGGGTGTGCTGACAAACGATATCCACTCGCCCCCGCCGCCCAAATCAGACGAGTCCGAATCTTGAAAAAGGTGCCCCCGCGCTATTTTGAGACTCGCCTGGCACCTGCGTGGCACCACGCTTGACCGGTGCGTCGCCGCAGATGCGCCCACGGCCCGCGCTTGCGGTGCGGGTGCCGCGCGCTCAGGTCAGCGCCGTATCGACGATGCGGCGCGGCGTTTCGAGATATTCCCTGGACTGCATTTCGACGATGCGCGACACCGTGCGCGTGAACTCGTTGGCCATCGGGCCTTCCACGTAGAGTTCCTCGGGGGGCACCGCGGCCGACATCAGCAGCTTGACCTTGTGGTCGTAGAACACGTCGATGAGCCAGGTGAAGCGGCGTGCTTCGGACTGCATACGAGGCGTCATCTGCGGCACGTCGGAAAGGATCACAGCGTGAAAGCGGCTCGCCAGCTCCAGATAGTCGTTCTGCGAGCGCGGACCGCCGCACAGCGTCGCGAAATCGAACCACACCACGCCGTCGGCCTTGCGCAGCGCCTTCAGTTCGCGCTTCTCGATGCGCAGCAGCGGGCTTTCGTCGGGGACGGCGGCAAGCTCCGCGAACGAGTGGCGCAACGCCTTGTCCGCGGCCGCGCCGAGCGGCGTGTGATAGACCTCGACCTGCGCGAGCGTGCGCTGGCGATAGTCGACGCCCGCGTCGACATTGAGCACATCGAGCTTGCTCTTGATCAACTCGATCGCAGGCAGCATGCGGTCGCGATGCAGGCCATCGGGATACAGCAGATCGGGATCGTAGTTGGATGTCATCACGAACTGCACGCCGTTCTCGAAGAGACGGTCGAGCAGACGGTAGAGGATCATCGCGTCGGCGATGTCCGAGACGTGGAATTCGTCGAAGCAGATCAGGCGATAACGCTTCGCAATGCGGCGCGCGAGTTCGTCGAGCGGATCGGCCTGGCCCTTGAGCTCTTCGAGCTCACGGTGCACCTCGCGCATGAATTCGTGAAAGTGCAGACGCGTCTTGCGCTGCAGCGGCACGACGGCATAGAAGCTGTCCATCAGGAAGCTCTTGCCGCGCCCAACCCCGCCCCACATGTACACGCCGCGCGGCAGGTCGGGGTGAATGAGAAACTTCTTGAACGCGTTCGAACGCCGCGACTTGTACTGCGCCCACTCGTCGTAGCACCGCTGCAGCCGGTCGATCGCGGCGCGTTGCGCCGTATCGGGCTTGTATCCCCGCTTCTGCAGTTCGTTTTCGTAGTATTCGGTGACGTTCATTTTCTGGGCCGCAAATGAGGAAAGGCGGGAGAGCAAAAGCCCACCCGCCTCCGTACGTGATGCTGGGTACTGCGGGGCAGCGCGGCCAAAAAGTCGGCCGCCCTGCCCTTGGCGCTTACATGTTGAGCGCGCGCTTGTCAGTGGCGAGTGCAGCTTCGCGCATGACTTCGGACAGCGACGGGTGCGGATGGCAGATGCGGCCGATGTCTTCGGCGGCAGCCTTGAATTCCATCGCCACCACGGCTTCCGCGATCAGGTCCGATGCGTTGGCCGAGATGATATGCACGCCGAGCAGCTCGTCGGTCTTGGCGTCGGCGATCATCTTCACGAAGCCGTCCGACTTGTTGATGCCCAGTGCGCGACCGTTCGCCATGAACGGGAACTGGCCCGTCTTGATGTCGCGGCCTTCTGCCTTGAGTTGCTGCTCCGTCTTGCCGACCCATGCGATTTCCGGCTCGGTATAGATCACCCACGGAATGCAGTTGTAGTCGATGTGCGGCTTCTGGCCGTCGATGATCTCGGCCACCAGCACGCCTTCGTCTTCGGCCTTGTGCGCGAGCATCGGGCCACGCACCACGTCGCCGATCGCGTACACATTCGGCACGCTCGTTGCGCAGTGGTCGTCCACGTCGATGAAACCACGCTCGTTGGCCTTCAGGCCAATCGCTTCGAGACCAAGGTTGTCGGTGTTCGGCACGCGGCCAACCGACACGATCAGGCGGTCGGCTTCGAGCACCTGCGCGTTGCCGTCCTTGTCCGCGTAGTTGATCGTGACGCTCTTGTCGGTCGTCGTCACTTCGCCGACCTTCACGCCAACGTGAATGTCGAGGCCTTGCTTCTTGAAGAGCTTGGCGGCTTCCTTCGCGAGCGCCTGGTCGGTCGCGCCGAGGAATTCCGGCAGCGCTTCGAGGATCGTCACGTCGGCACCGAGACGGCGCCACACCGAGCCCAGCTCCAGACCGATCACGCCTGCGCCGATCACGGCCAGCTTCTTCGGCACGGAGTCGAACGTGAGCGCGCCTTCGTTGTCGGAGACGATCTTGTTGTCGACCGGAATGCCCGGCAGATGGCGCGCCTTCGAACCCGTCGCGATGATGACGTTCTTCGCGGTGACGACTTCGGTTTCGCCTTCGCCGCTCACTTCGATCTGCACACCGGCTTCGTTCTTGCCGGTGAACTTGCCGTGGCCCTTGAGCCACGTGATCTTGTTCTTGCGGAACAGGAACTCGATACCCTTCGTCATCTTCTCGACGATGCCTTCCTTGCGCTCGATCATCTTCGCGACGTCGATCTTCACCTCGCCCACGTTGATGCCGTGGTCAACGAGATGATACGCGGCGTTTTCGAACTCTTCCGACGAGGCGAGCAACGCCTTCGACGGAATGCAGCCGACGTTCAGGCAGGTGCCGCCAAGCTTCAGCGCGCCGGCCGGGTTCTTCCACTTTTCGATACACGCAACCGACTTGCCGAGCTGCGCGGCGCGGATTGCCGCGATATAGCCGCCGGGGCCGGCGCCGATCACGACGACGTCAAATTCTTTGGACATGACTATCCTTTTGATGGCGAGCCAGCGCGGCCGCGTTTCGCGGCGCGCGTGGCTTCAGTACTGCGGAAATGCGAGAGACTTGCTGCCTAAGTTGACATCGCGTCGCGACGGCGGCGCCCGGTTTCAAGCCGCACGCTGCCGTCGCGCGTCATGCAATTACAGGTCGAGCAGCAGGCGAGCCGGATCTTCCAGCGCGTCCTTCATCGCGACCAGCGACAGGACGGCTTCGCGGCCGTCGATGATGCGGTGGTCGTACGACATCGCGAGGTAGTTCATCGGGCGGATCACGATCTGGCCGTTCTCCACCACGGCGCGTTCCTTGGTGGCATGCACGCCGAGGATCGCCGACTGCGGCGGGTTGATGATCGGCGTCGAGAGCATCGAGCCGAACACACCACCGTTCGAGATCGAGAACGTGCCACCCGTCATTTCTTCGATCGAAAGCTTGCCGTCCTTGGCCTTCTGGCCGAATTCGGCGATCTTCTTCTCGATGTCGGCGAGGCTCATCTGGTCTGCGTTGCGCAGGATGGGCACCACCAGACCGCGCGGCGAGCCGACGGCGATACCGATGTCGAAGTAGCCGTGGTAGACGATGTCGTTGCCGTCGATCGACGCGTTGACGAGCGGGAACTTCTTGAGGGCGTGAACTGCCGCCTTCACGAAGAACGACATGAAGCCGAGCTTCACGCCGTGTTCCTTCTCGAACTTGTCCTTGTACTTGTTGCGCAGGTCCATGACCGGCGCCATGTTCACTTCGTTGAACGTCGTGAGGATGGCGTTGGTTTGCTGCGACTCGAGCAGACGCTCTGCGATACGCGCACGCAGACGCGACATCGGCACGCGCTGTTCCGGACGGTCGTTGAGCCAGTTCGTCGCCGACGCCGGTGCGCTGACTTGCGGCAGCGACGGCTTGGCGGCAGCCGGCTTGCCAGCCGGTGCGGCAGCCGGAGCGGCCTTCGGTGCGCCAGCACCGAGCACGTCCTGCTTCGTGATGCGGCCGTCACGGCCCGTGCCGGCGACGTCGCCGCCAGCGAGACCCTTCTCTGCCATCAGTTTCGAAGCTGCGGGCGAGGCAACCGTGCTGCTTGCCGTCGTTGCGGCAGCAGCAGCCGGTGCAGCTGCGGGAGCTGCGGCAGCCGCCGGAGCGGCAGCGGCAGCGGGAGCCGCAGCGGCGCCAGCCTTGGCTTCCGTGTCGATCTTCGCGATCAACTGTTCGCTCTCGACGGTTGCGCCGTCGCCCACCAGGATCTCGGCCAGCACGCCGGCTGCCGGCGCGGGCACCTCGAGCACGACCTTATCGGTTTCGATCTCGATGACGACTTCGTCCTGGGCAACCGCTTCGCCCGGCTTCTTCTTCCACTGCAGCATCGTGCCTTCCGACACCGACTCCGAAAACTGCGGGACCTTCACTTCTACGATAGCCATGTGATTTTCCTGAATACTTTATCGGGGACATCCCCGTATGACGAACCGGTCGCGCACATGAGCGCGGGAAAGCGCGACGCTTTCCCGGTTCGGTTGCTCTAGTGCTTACTTCGCGACCTGCGCGCCCTTCAGGCGGCCGAATGCACCTTCGATCAGCGCCTTCTGCTGCTCGTAGTGCTTCGCGTAGTAGCCAACAGCCGGCGAGGCGGAAGCAGGACGGCCGCTGTACGCGAGCTTCATGCCTTCCTTCATGCCTTCCTTCAGGTGGTGCTCGATGTAGAACCACGGGCCTTGATTCTGCGGCTCGTCCTGCACCCAGACCACTTCGGTCGCGTTGTCGTACTTCTTCAGCTCCGCTTCGAATTGCTTGTGAGCAAACGGATAGAGCTGTTCGATACGGATGATCGCGACGTCGTTCGCCTTCGCTTCGCGGCGATGCGCGACGAGGTCGAAGTACACACGGCCCGAGCAGGCGACCACGCGCTTGACCTTCTTCGCGTCGATGGCTTCGTCCACTTCGCCGATGACCGGCTGGAACGTGCCCTTCGCGAGTTCGGACAGATCCGACACGGCTTCCTTGTGACGCAGCAGCGACTTCGGCGTGAAGATGATGAGCGGCTTGCGGAACAGGCGGATCATCTGGCGGCGCAGCACGTGGAAAATCTGGGCCGGCGTGGTCGGCTGAACGACCTGCATGTTGTGCTCGGCGCACAGCTGCAGGAAACGTTCGATACGCGCCGACGAGTGCTCCGGACCCTGGCCTTCGTAGCCGTGCGGCAGCAGCATCGTGAGACCCGAAACGCGGCCCCACTTCACTTCGCCCGACGAGATGAACTGGTCGATCACGACCTGCGCACCGTTGACGAAGTCGCCGAACTGGCCTTCCCACGCGACGAGCGTGTTCGGCTCGGCGGTCGAGTAGCCGTATTCGAAGCCCAGCACTGCCTCTTCCGAGAGCACCGAGTCGATCACCGTGAACTGCGCCTGGTTCTCGCCGATGTTCTGCAGCGGCACGTACGTGCCGTCGTCCCAGCGCTCGCGGTTCTGATCGTGCAGAACGGCGTGGCGGTGCGTGAACGTACCGCGGCCCGAGTCCTGGCCCGTCAGGCGAACTGCGTAGCCCGACGCGCACAGCGACGCGAACGCGAGATGCTCGCCCATGCCCCAGTCGAGCTTCGCTTCGCCCTTGCCCATCGCGCGGCGGTCGTTGATGACGCGCTCGACCAGCGGGTGAACCTTGAAGTTCTCCGGGATCGTGGTGATGCGCTCAGCGAGGCGCTTCAGTTCTGCCAGCGGCACAGCCGTATCGGCGGCGTCGGTCCACTTGCGGTTCAGGAACGGAACCCAGTCCACCGCGTACTTGCTCTTGTAGTTCGAGAGCACCGGGTCGACCGTGTGGTGGCCTTCGTCCATCGCGGCGCGGTAGGCCTTGACGTAGTTGTCTGCGTCTTCAGCCGTGATGACGCCCTGCTGCACGAGCTTCTCGGCGTACAGCGCACGGGTGCCCGGGTGCTTCGCGATCGTCTTGTACATCAGCGGCTGCGTGACAGCCGGGGTGTCCTGCTCGTTGTGGCCGAGCTTGCGGAAGCAGATGATGTCGACGACGACATCCTTGTGGAACTGCATACGGAAATCGACCGCGAGCTGGATAGCCAGCACGACCGCTTCCGGATCGTCGCCATTCACGTGCAGCACCGGCGCTTCGATCATCTTGACCACGTCGGTACAGTAGAGCGTCGAACGCGCATCGCGCGGGTCGGACGTCGTGAAACCGATCTGGTTGTTGATGACGATGTGCAGCGTGCCGTGCGTGCCGTAACCGCGCGTTTGCGCGAGGTTCAGCGTTTCCATCACGACGCCCTGGCCTGCGAAAGCCGCGTCGCCGTGGATCTGCACCGGCAGCACCTGCAGGCCGTCCGCGTCGCCGCGTCGGTCCATACGGGCCTTGGCCGAACCTTCAACCACCGGGTTGACGATTTCGAGGTGCGACGGGTTGAACGCGAGCGACAGGTGAACCGGACCGCCTTCGGTCGAGACGTCCGACGAGAAGCCCTTGTGGTACTTCACGTCGCCTGCCGGCAGGTCGTCGACGTGCTTGCCTTCGAATTCGGCGAAGAGGTCAGCCGGCATCTTGCCCAGCGTGTTGACCAGCACGTTCAGACGGCCACGGTGAGCCATGCCGATGACGATTTCCTGCACGCCCTTCGCGCCTGCGTGACGGACGGTTTCGTCCATCGCGGCGATGAAGGACTCGCCGCCTTCGAGCGAGAAGCGCTTCTGCCCGACGTACTTGGTGTGCAGGAAGCGCTCGAGACCTTCGGAGGCCGTCAGGCGCTGCAGGATGTGTTTCTTCTTGTCGTTCGAGAAGTTCGGCGTCGAGCGGATCGACTCGAGACGCTCCTTCCACCAGCGCTTCTGTTCAGGATCGCTGATGTACATGTACTCGGCGCCGAGCGTACCGCAGTACGTATCGCGCAGCGCCTTGACGATCTCGCGCAGCGTCGCGCGCTCGAACCCGAAATAGAGGTTCGTGGCGCTGAACGTCTGGTCCATGTCGGCTTCGGTGAAGTCGTAGAACGCAGGCTCGAGTTCGGGAATGTTCGGACGTTCGCGGCGCTTGAGCGGATCGAGATTGGCCCATTGCGAGCCCAGGAATCGATAAGCGCCAATCAGGGACTGAACGTAGACTTGCTTGCGTGCCGTGGCGAGATCTTCGCCGCCGCCACGCGCAACAAATGCGTTGGCCTTCGCGCGTTGAGCGAAGGATTCGACGATCGGCCCGTGGGCGATGTCGTTGTCGGCCGTGCCACTCGACGACGGCACGTTTTGCAGTGCGTCGAAGTATTCACGCCAGGTGTCCGGAACGGACGCAGGGTTGTCAAGATATGCTTCGTATAGCTCTTCGACATACGGAGCATTGCCGCCGAACAAATAGGAGTTCAGCTGGAATTGCTTCATCGTTTCCGACATTTACGCTCACCTTTCTTCGAGTTTCTCGAGAAATAGCGGGTTACTCAACCTTCCGCGCCACGGCCTGACCGTTTAGCGGATTGCGAATCAAGTCTGCTTGGAAGGACCTAAATCATGCATCCGCGGAGTATAGCGCATATGCGCATCTCGCCACAGGATGCAATGCGACCGAACATCACGCGCAAACCCTTTTTATATGGGCTTTTGCGGCGTTCGCAATGCTCTCTTCCTGCACCGCAATGCAATCCCCGCCAGACGCAAAAAAGCCGCCCGTAAAGCGGCGGCTTTCCTGTATTTCTGTTTGCATTGCAGTGCGGAAAAAAGCGGTGACTGCAAATTACTCGGCAGCGCCTTCGCGGCTCGCGCGGCGACGCTCGTGCTCTTTGAGGTGACGCTTGCGCAGACGGATCGACTGCGGCGTGACTTCCACGAGTTCGTCGTCGTCGATGAATTCCACGGCGTATTCGAGCGACATCTGGATCGGCGGCACGAGGCGCACGGCTTCGTCGGTGCCCGAGGCGCGCACGTTGGTGAGCTGCTTGCCCTTGATCGGGTTCACGACGAGGTCGTTGTCGCGGCTGTGAATGCCGATGATCATGCCTTCGTACAGCGCGTCGCCCGGCTTCACGAACATGCGGCCGCGGTCCTGCAGCTTCCACAGTGCGTAGGCGACAGCAGCGCCGTCGTCCTGCGAGATCAGCACGCCGTTGCGGCGCTCGCCGAGCGTGCCTTCCTTGATCGGGCCGTAGGCGTCGAACACGTGGCTCATGAGACCCGTGCCGCGCGTGAGCGTCATGAACTCGCCCTGGAAGCCGATCAGGCCACGAGCCGGAATACGGTACTCGAGACGCGTGCGGCCGCGGCTGTCCGACGCCATGTCGAGCATTTCGCCCTTGCGGCGGCCCAGTTCTTCCATCACGCCGCCCTGGTGGGCGTCTTCGACGTCCACGGTCAGCATTTCGTACGGCTCCTGTTTCACGCCGTCGACTTCGTGCAACACCACGCGCGGACGCGACACGGCCAGCTCGTAGCCTTCGCGGCGCATGTTTTCGATCAGGATCGTGAGGTGCAGTTCGCCACGGCCCGACACTTCGAACGTGGTTTCGTCGCCGGTGTCCTTCACGCGCAGCGCGACGTTGTGGTTCAGCTCCTTCGTGAGACGGTCGCGGATCTGGCGGCTCGTCACGAACTTGCCTTCGCGGCCGGCGAGCGGCGACGAGTTCACGAGGAAGTTCATCGTGAGCGTCGGCTCGTCCACCGTGATCATCGGCAGGGCTTCGGGGGTGTCGACCGCGCAGATCGTCGCGCCGATGCCGATGTCTTCGATGCCGTTGATCAGCACGATGTCGCCGGCTTCAGCCGATTCGACCTGCACGCGCTCCAGGCCGCTGAACGACAGCACCTGGTTGATCTTGCGGTTCATCACCTCGCCGTCCGGACCGAAGCGCAGCGCCACCGGCTGACCCGGCTTGATGCGGCCGCGCTTGATACGGCCCACGCCGATACGACCGACGTAGGTCGAATAGTCGAGCGACGTGATCTGCAGCTGGAGCGGACCTTCCGGATCGGCGTCGCGCACCGGCACGTGTTCGAGGATCGCCTCGAACAGCGGACGCATGTCGCCTTCGCGCGCGTCGTCGGAGAGCGACGCGTAGCCGTTCAGGCCCGAAGCGTACACCACCGGGAAGTCGAGCTGTTCTTCGGTCGCGCCGAGCTTGTCGAACAGGTCGAAGGTCTGGTTGATCACCCAGTCGATACGGGCGCCCGGACGGTCGATCTTGTTGACGACGACGATCGGCTTCAGGCCGAGCGCGAGCGCCTTCTTGGTGACGAAGCGCGTTTGCGGCATCGGGCCTTCCACGGCGTCGACGAGCAGCAGCACCGAGTCGACCATCGAGAGCACGCGCTCCACTTCGCCGCCGAAGTCGGCGTGGCCCGGGGTGTCGACGATGTTGATGTGGGTGCCTTCGTACTCGACCGCGCAGTTCTTCGCGAGAATCGTGATCCCGCGCTCTTTTTCGATGTCGTTCGAGTCCATGACGCGTTCGGCGATCTGCTGGTTGTCGCGGAAGGTGCCGGACTGGCGCAGCAGTTGGTCGACGAGCGTGGTCTTGCCGTGGTCGACGTGGGCAATGATGGCGATGTTGCGAAGAGCGCGGGACATAGGAACCTGGGTACAGTTGAGTGCGCCGCGCATGCCTGCTGGCAGGCCCGGCGAGGGCGCGCGGCCGCCGCTTCGATCCGCCCCGGTTTACTGCCGGCGGGTCAATTCAGCATCGCTGCGATGACGCACTTTTGGGAACCTGAAATTGTAGCACGCGCAGATGAATTGATCTTGCGCATATAAGGGGGCACCCTGGATCGGGGTGGCCGGCGTCGCAACGGCGCAACGCGGGCAAAGATGTAACGGGCGCCGCGGCGCGCCGCCCACGCCGCATTTTCTCATGCCCATGGGGCCGGATTAAGCCCCTACTACAAAGGTTTCTCGGCAAAGGCAGAATAAACCTTGCCGCGTCAACTAACCGCCCCTATAATCCCTGCCTGGTCAACCATTGCAGTCGCAGCAGAATCATGACGGATTTGACTCCCACGCCCCCGCCCGAAGTCCGCGACTACGACCTCGGCGAAAGCGTCGGCTACCTGATCTCGCGGGTGAAATCGACCATGTCGAACATGGTCACCCAGCGCGCCGTTGCCGAACTCGGCGTCACGAGCCAGCAGGCCAGCATCCTCTTCATGGTGGCAACCGGCAAATGCACACTCGCGGCCGAACTCGCCCGCGAGTACGGCATCGACGCGAGCGCCGTCACACGCCTCGTCGACCGGCTGGAGAAGCGCGGGCTCCTGAAGCGCGTGCGCAGCTCCGAAGACCGCCGCGCGGTACGCCTCGCGCTCACACCCGAGGGCCTTGCCATCGCCGCGCGCATGCCGGCGATTTTCCGCAGCGTCACGGAGCATCTCTCCGCCGGATTCACGCCTGAGGAAGTCGGCTTCCTGAAGAGCATGTTGCGGCGGATTCTTTCGAATAGCTGCGAAGCTAGCCAGAGTTCGAACCCGAATCCGTCCGAGAATTGATGACGGGGCAAGCAAATTTGAAATTGCCGAACAAGAAAATAGCTGCATCGTCCAGTATCACCACACACTCTCACGCATCGAGACGAGCAATGAAATCCCAAACCGAGTTTGCGCCTGTTCCGGCCGTGCGGGCACTGTCCTGCCGGGCGGCGGCCGCCGCCGCGGTCGCGGCGCTCGCCCTTGCGGGTTGCGCGAACTATATCGGCATCAAGAGCGACAAGACCATCGATCAGCCGCAACAGTTCGAAAGCTCGCAGAGCATTCCGGCGCAAGGCGGCCAGTGGCCCACGCTCGACTGGGCGAACCAGTTCGGCGACCCGCAGTTGCCGAAGCTGATCGATGAGGCGCTCGAAGGCAGCCCGACCATCGCTCAAGCGCAGGCGCGCATTGCCAAGGCGTCGTCGTACATCGAAACCTCGCGCTCGGCGCTCTTCCCGAAGGCCAACCTGAGCTATTCGTGGACCCGCGAGCTGTACTCGGCCAACGCCCTTTTTCCGCCCCCGTACGGCGGCACGTGGTATAGCGAGAACAACGTGCTCGCCAGCGCCTCGTGGGATCTGGACCTCTGGGGCAAGAACCGCCAGCGCCTCGCGCAAGCCGTTTCCGCACAACGTGCCGCCGAGGCGGACATGCAGCAGGCGCGCGTCGCGCTCGCCTCTTCGGTTGCGCGCACGTACAACCAGCTCGCCCAGCTCTACGAGCTGCGCGACATCGCCGTGCATGAGATCGACAACCGCAAGACCATCGGCACGATCACGAACGGCCGCGTGGTGGCGGGCCTCGACACCAACGTCGAGAAACAGACCGCGAACGGCAACATCGCGACGAGCCAGGCGAACCTCTCGCAG
This sequence comes from Paraburkholderia sp. CNPSo 3076, assembly GCF_026343935.1. Taxonomy (NCBI): domain Bacteria; kingdom Pseudomonadati; phylum Pseudomonadota; class Betaproteobacteria; order Burkholderiales; family Burkholderiaceae; genus Paraburkholderia; species Paraburkholderia sp. CNPSo 3076. Next base: position 158,588 of record NZ_JAPMAL010000009.1, read on the forward strand.
ATCGACGGCCAGATCGAATCCGTGCGCTATCAGCTCGGCGCGCTGCTCGGCAAGGGCCCCGACCGTGGCCTGCAAATCGCGCAACCGGTGCTCAACCCGGTCGCCAACGTCGCCCTGCCTGACAATCTGCCCGCCGACCTGCTCGCGCGCCGCCCCGACATCGTCGCCGCGCGCTGGCAGGTGGAAGCCGCGATGCACGACGTAAAGGAAGCCAAGGCCGAGTTCTATCCCGACGTGAACCTCGCGGCCGGCTTCGGCTTCGACGCGTTCGGCTGGGGCAAATTCCTGAACTTCACGAGCCGCCAGGCGAACATCGGGCCGGCCGTGCATTTGCCGCTCTTCGACGCGGGCGCGTTGCGTGCGCAGTTGAAGGGCCGCTACGCCGACTTCGAGCTCGACGTGGCGAACTACAACCAGACGCTCATCGGCGCGTTCCAGGACGTGGCGACCAACGTATCGACGATCCGCTCGGCGGACAAGCAGCTCGTGGACGCCGATCGCGCGCTCGACGCGTCGACCAAGGCCTGGCAGCTCGCGGTGATCCGCTACAAGGCGGGGCTCTCCGAGCAGCTTCAGGTGCTCAACGCCGACCAGAACCGCCTAGCCGCGGAGCAGACGGTGTCGAACCTGAAGGCGCAGCGCCGCGACCAGCAGATGGCGCTCATCAAGTCGCTTGGCGGCGGCTTTGAAGCGCAAGGCGCGGGTCTCACGCCGCCCGCCGAAGTCGGCAGCGAAGCGCGGGGCCAGAGCGACGTGAACGGTGCCCCGTGGCGCGGTACGCGCTCGCCGCAGAACGCGGCGGCAGCGACGAACGCGGCCAACGCTACGCCTGCGTCGAATTGAGCGCCGAGCAGCACACGAACATCAAAAACTGAACGAACAGCACGCAAGCATCCGGAGATCCTTCCATGAGCACCCCCCAGCAGCCGGCGGCCAATCCGCAGCCGAACGCGAACAGCGGCAAGCGCAAGCGCATGATGACGCTGCTTGTCCTCGTGATCGTGATTGCAGCCGTTGCCTACGGCCTGTACTACTTCCTCGTCGCGCGCTTTACCGAAAGCACGGACGACGCCTACGTGAACGGCAACGTCGTGCAGATCACGCCGCAGGTCACCGGCACCGTGATCGCACTGAAAGCGGACGACACGCAAACCGTGAACGTCGGCGACCCGCTCGTGCTGCTCGATCCGGCCGACGCGCGCGTCACGCTCGAGCAAACCGAAGCGCAGCTCGCGCAGACGGTGCGTCAAGTGCGCGGCCTGTTCGCCGACGACAGCCAGTACGAAGCGCAAGTTGCGCAGCGTCAGTCCGACCTCTCGCGTGCGCAGGACGACCTGCGTCGCCGTATGCAGGTCGCGCAGACGGGCGCCGTCTCGCAGGAAGAGATTTCGCACGCCCGCGACGCCGTGCGCAGCGCCGAAGCCGCACTCGAAGCCGCGCAGCAGCAGCTCGCCGCGAACCGCGCGTTGACCGCGAACACGACCATCGCCAATCACCCGAACGTCGAGGCCGCCGCAGCCAAGGTGCGCGACGCCTATCTCGCGAACGCGCGCAACACGCTGCCAGCGCCCGTTACCGGCTACGTGGCCAAGCGCTCGGTGCAGGTGGGCCAGCGCGTCTCGCCGGGCAATCCGCTGATGTCGGTGGTGCCGCTGAGCTCGCTGTGGGTCGACGCCAACTTCAAGGAAGTGCAGCTCAAGCACATGCGCATCGGCCAGCCGGTCGAGATGACAGCCGACGTGTATGGCTCGTCGGTCGTCTACCACGGCAAGGTGGTGGGCTTCTCGGCGGGCACGGGCTCGGCCTTCTCGCTGCTGCCTGCGCAGAACGCGACGGGTAACTGGATCAAGGTGGTGCAGCGCCTGCCGGTGCGTATCTCGCTCGATCCCGAAGACCTGCAGAAGCACCCGCTGCGTATCGGCCTCTCGATGCAAGTGGACGTGAGCATCCGCAACGATTCGGGCACGCAGCTCGGCAATGCGCAGAACACCGTCTACGAGACCGATGTGTTCGCCAAGTACGGCGCAGAAGCCGATGCGGAAATCGCGCGCATCATCGCCGAAAACGCCGGTCCGAATGCGCACAAGGCTGCTAGTAACAACGCCAGCAGCGCGACCAGCAACACAGCCGCCAAGGCGCAGGTGTCGTCCGCTCACGCGGCGAAGCCGGGCGCGTAAGGCTGATCGAAGCCCTGATAAAAGCACTCGCAAGCGCCGGCGCGGGCTGATCCTCAGCCCGCGCCGCTTTGCTTCGTGTTGCCTCAAACAGGTCAACAAGAAAGGACGCAATGGCAGCAGCACAACAACCCGTCGCGCATCCGCCGCTACAGGGCGCGCAACTCGTGATCGGCACCATCGCGGTGTCGCTCGCGGTGTTCATGAACGTGCTCGACACCTCGATCGCGAACGTGTCGATCCCGTCGATCTCGGGCGACCTCGGCGTGTCGTCCGACCAGGGCACGTGGGTCATCACCTCGTTCGCGGTGGCCAACGCGATTTCGGTGCCGCTCACGGGCTGGCTCACCGACCGCATCGGCCAGGTGCGCCTCTTCATGGCGTCGATCATCCTGTTCGTGATCTCATCGTGGATGTGCGGCCTCGCGCCCACGCTGCCCATTCTGCTCGCCTCGCGCGTGCTGCAAGGCGCCGTGGCCGGCCCGATGATCCCGCTTTCGCAAACGCTGCTGCTCGCGAGCTATCCGCGCGCGAAGGCGCCCATGGCGCTCTCGATGTGGTCGATGACCACACTGATCGCGCCGGTAGCCGGCCCGATTCTTGGCGGCTGGATCTCGGACAACATTTCGTGGCCGTGGATTTTCTACGTGAACATCCCCGTTGGCATTATCGCGGCGCTCGCCACGTGGATGATCTTCCGCAATCGTGATTCGGTCGTGAAGAAGGCGCCGATCGACGGCGTGGGTCTTGCGCTCCTCATCATCTGGGTGGGCTCGCTGCAGGTGATGCTCGACAAGGGCAAGGATCTCGACTGGTTTTCGTCCACCACGGTTGTCGTGCTCGCGCTCACCGCAGTGATCTCATTCGCGTTCTTCGTGGTGTGGGAGCTGACTGCCGCTCATCCGGTTGTGGACCTGTCGCTCTTCGCGCGGCGCAATTTCACGGGCGGCACGATCGCGCTTTCGGTGGGCTACGGGCTGTATTTCGGCAATCTCGTGCTGCTGCCCCTGTGGCTGCAAACCACGCTCGGCTACACCGCAACGGACGCGGGCCTCGTGATGGCGCCGGTGGGCTTCTTCGCCATCCTGCTCTCACCCATCACGGGCAAGATCTTGCCGCGCACCGACCCGCGCTATATCGCGACGACAGCCTTCATTGTGTTCGCACTATGCTTCTGGATGCGCTCGCAATACACGACCGGCGTGGACACGTGGGCGCTCACGCTGCCTACGCTCATTCAGGGCATCGGCATGGCGGGTCTGTTCATTCCACTCGTGTCCATCACACTATCGGGGCTGCCGGGCAGCCGTATCCCCGCGGCGTCCGGCCTGTCGAACTTCGTGCGGATCATGTGCGGCGGTATCGGCACGTCGATCTTCGAGACGGCGTGGGATCACCGCACGACGTTTCACCACGCGCGCCTGAACGAAGTGGCCACGCCGACCAACCCGGTCTTCAACCAGTCGATGCAGCAATTCCAGGGCGCGGGTCTCGATCCTTCGCAGGCGCATGGGCTCTTCGACCGGATGCTCTCGCAGCAGGCCGCGCAGCTCGGTGTGAACGACCTGTTCTGGATTTCCTCGATGATCTTCATCGTGCTGATCGCGCTCATCTGGATCACGCGGCCCGAGCGTGCCGGCGGTGCGGACGCGGGTGCAGCGGCTTCGGCAGCGCACTGAAGTTGATGCGTTAGCGCTTGCGGGTGCCCATAGCAAAACGGCACGTCCGGTTGTTCACCGGCGTGCCGTTTTTGTTTTTGCGCTCCTGGCGCGGTGCGAGTACGCTCAGGCCGCGCCGCTGACCACTAGCCGCTCCGGCGCAAGCACGCCGTTCGCGGCCTTCGCGACGCCGAGCAAGCGCCCATCTTCCGCGTACACGCGCACGCGCTCGGCCGCTTCGCAAATCGCGCGATCGAGCAGCAGCTCGTTGAGCGGCAAGCGCTGGCCATGCGTGAAGCGGCGCGCCGCTTCCGCGTCGAGCGTGACGGCGGGGAACGTGGAGAGCAGCGCATCGACGGGTTGCAGCCAGGTGTCGCGCACGGGCTCGTCGGCGGCCGTGAGTGCGTCGAGCGTCACCGCATGCTCGAGCGTGAGCGCCCCCACACCCGTACGCCGCAGCATCACGAGATGCGCGCCGCAGCCAAGCGCCTCGCCGATATCTTCGGCAAGCGTGCGGACGTACGTGCCCTTGCTGCAGGTCACGCGAAACGTCACCTCGGGAACCTCGGGAAGCGCACAGGCGATCATCTCCAGCGCAAGGATCTTCACCTCGCGCCCCTCGCGCTCGACCGTCTGGCCCGCACGCGCATATTCATAGAGCGGCTTGCCGTCGCGCTTGAGCGCCGAATACATCGGCGGTACCTGCACGATGTCGCCGAGGAAGCGCGTCATCGCCTCACGCACGGCGGCTTCATCGCAGCTGACCTCGCGCGTTTCGATCGCCTCGCCTTCGGCGTCGCCGGTGGCCGTGCGAATGCCGAGGCGCATGGTCGCCTCATAGGTCTTGTCGGCTTCGAGCAGATCCTGCGAAAACTTGGTCGCCTCGCCAAAGCACAGCGGCAGCAGGCCCGACGCGAGCGGATCGAGCGTGCCAGTGTGGCCGGCCTTCTTCACGCGGTACAGACGCTTCGCACGAATCAACGCGTCGTTGCTGGACAGGCCAACGGGCTTGTCCAGCAGCAGCACGCCGTCGAGCAGGCGACGCGGGACTTTCGGTCGCGCCCCGCCCTGATTCTGTTTCGATGATGCAGTCATTGCCCGCGTCAGTCGTCCTTCGCGCGCGTGGCGTTCGCCTCGTCGATCAGGCGCGACATCTCGACACCCTTTTCGACCGACTGGTCATAGTGAAAATGCAGCGTCGGCACCGTGTGAATATGCAGGCGCTTGAAGAGCTGGTTGTGCAGATGGCCTGCGGCGTGATTGAGCGCTTCCTGCGTGGTCTTCGGGTCGCCCGTGAGGGTCGTGAAGTAGACCTTGGCGTGCGCGTAGTCGGGTGTGAGTTCGACGCTCTGGATCGTCACGAGCCCGATTCGCGGGTCCTTCACTTCGCGCATCAGCTCAGACAGATCGCGCTGGATCTGATCCGCGATCTGCACGTTGCGATTCGGGGAAGTACGTTTTTTCGGCATGATGGTTCCACCTCTTTATCTGCGAGGCATTCAGGCGGCGTTGCGTCCATGCAGGGGCAAACGGCCGCGCAAAAAACAAAACGGGCGGGGCTGGCCAGCGCCTGCCCCGCCCGTTATCGGCAAACCCGCGGCAAACCCGCGGCCAAGCGGGCGACCCTGAAGGTCTGCCCGCGGGCGCCGCTGTATTACAGCGTACGCGCGACTTCGGTGATCTCGAACACTTCGAACTGGTCGCCTTCGACGATGTCGCTGAAGTTCTTGATCGACATACCGCACTCGAAGCCTTGCTTGACTTCCTTGACGTCGTCCTTGAAGCGCTTGAGCGAGTCGAGTTCGCCGGTATGGATGACTACGTTGTTGCGGATCACGCGCACCGACGACGAACGCTTGACGAAACCGTCCGTGACCATACAACCCGCAATCAGGCCGACCTTCGGCACGCGAATCACCTGACGCACCTCGGCCATGCCCGTGACCGTCTCGCGCTTCTCCGGCGCCAGCATGCCCGACATCGCCGCCTTCACCTCATCCACTGCGTCATAGATGATGTTGTAGTAGCGGATGTCGATGCCATTCGCCTCGGCAACCTTACGCGCCTGCGCATCTGCACGCGTATTGAAGCCGATGATGACCGCCTTCGAAGCCGTTGCCAGGTTGACGTCCGACTCGCTGATCGCACCGACCGCGCTGTGCACGATCTGCACGCGCACTTCGCTGGTCGACAGTTTGAGCAGCGATTGCACCAGCGCTTCCTGCGAACCCTGCACGTCCGCCTTGACGATGAGCGGCAGGTTCTGCACTTCGCCTTCGCCCATCTGCTCGAGCATGTTTTCGAGCTTCGCGGCCTGCTGCTTCGCCAGCTTGACGTCGCGGAACTTGCCTTGACGGAACATGGCGATTTCACGCGCCTTGCGATCGTCCGGCAGCACGATGACTTCTTCGCCCGCGCCCGGCACTTCCGACAGACCCTGGATCTCGACCGGAATCGACGGGCCCGCTTCCTTCGTGGGCTTGCCGGTTTCGTCGAGCATCGCGCGCACGCGGCCGTAGGCGCTGCCAGCGAGCACGACGTCGCCACGGTTCAGGGTGCCGGACTGGACGAGGATCGTTGCAACCGGACCCTTACCCTTGTCGAGCTTCGCTTCGATCACGAGACCCTTGGCCGGCGCTGTGACCGGTGCAGTCAGTTCCAGCACTTCGGCCTGCAGCAGCACGTTTTCGAGCAGATCGTCGATGCCCGCGCCGGTTTTCGCCGACACCGGCACGAACGGCGAGTCGCCGCCGTACTCTTCCGGCACGACGCCTTCTGCGACGAGCTCCTGCTTCACGCGCTCGAGGTTCGCGTCCGGCTTGTCGATCTTGTTGATCGCCACGACGAGCGGCACACCCGCAGCCTTGGCGTGCGAGATCGCTTCCTTCGTTTGCGGCATCACGCCGTCGTCGGCTGCGACCACCAGAATAACGATGTCGGTTGCCTTCGCACCGCGAGCACGCATGGCCGTAAAGGCCTCGTGACCCGGCGTGTCGAGGAACGTGATGACGCCACGCGGCGTTTCGACGTGGTAAGCGCCGATGTGCTGCGTAATGCCGCCCGCTTCGCCCGCGGCAACCTTGGCGCGGCGGATGTAGTCGAGCAGCGACGTCTTGCCGTGGTCGACGTGACCCATGACCGTGACGACCGGCGGACGCGGCAGCTGCTCGGCGTCCGTAGCCGTGCCCTGACCTTCGACCAGCAGCGCTTCCGGATCGTCGAGCTTCGCGGCAACCGCACGGTGGCCGAGTTCCTCGACGATGATCATCGCCGTTTCCTGGTCGAGCATCTGGTTGATGGTGACCATCTGGCCCATCTTCATCATCACCTTGATGACTTCCGATGCCTTCACGGACATCTTGTGCGCGAGGTCGGCCACCGTGATGGTTTCCGGCACGTGCACTTCACGCACGATCGGCTCGGTCGGCGCCTGGAACGTCGAAGCGTCCTGGTGACGGCCACGGCCCTTCGGGCCGCCGCGCCAGCCGCGGTCCACGCCGCCCGACGAGTCGCCGCGCGTCTTGATGCCACGGCGCTTGGCCGCGTCGTCCTGCCAGCCGCCCTTGCCTGCGCCCGGCTTCTTGTTGCGGTCGCCCGCGCCGGCACCCGGCGCGCTCGTCGAAGGCGCGGCCGTCGTGGCCGGCTTCTTCGCCGCGGCGCCTGCACCGGCCGGACGGGCCGGAGCACCTTCCGGACGGGCCGGCTTGTGCAGCGTGCCCTTGGCTTCGGCGGGCTTGGCCGGCGGCTCGACGGGCTTGGGCGGCTCGGGCGCCTTCACCTGCGCCTTGCGCGGCGTGTTCATCATTTCGCGGATCGCGCGCGCTTCGGCTTCGGCAGCCGCACGGCGGCGGGCGATCTCGTCCTGTTCCTTCTGCGCCTTTTCGGCGGCTTCGCGTGCGGCGGCTTCGGCCTTCTGGGCCGCTTCGCGCTGCGCGGCGCGCTCGGCTGCGGCGCGCTGTTCTTCTTGCTGATCCTGCGCTTGCTTCACTTCTTTCGCTTCCGCTTCGGCATTGCGCTGCGCAGCCACGGCCTGAGCGGCCAGCTCGCGAGCGGCGGCATCGGCCGAAGCCTTCTTCTTTGCAGCTTCTTCTTCGGCACGGCGGCGCTCGGCCTCGGCGGCCTCTTCGCGCGAACGGCGCTCCGACTCTTCACGCGCGAGCAGTTCCTGGCGCTCCTTGAGCTCCAGGGCCTGACGCTCGAGCAGTTCTGCCTCGCGGCGCGCTTCTTCCTCGCGGCGCTGCAGCTCCGCCTCTTCGGCGGCAGCGGCTGCGTCGGCTGCATGATTCGATGCATCCGCTTCACCGGCGGACTCGTCGCGGCGGACGAACGTGCGCTTCTTGCGCACCTCGACCTGAATGGTGCGTGCCTTACCCGTCGAATCGGACTGCTTGATCTCCGACGTATGCCGTTTCGTCAGCGTGATCTTGCGCTTGTCTGCATCAGTCGAGCCGTGAGACTTGCGCAAGTGATCGAGCAGACGCGCCTTGTCGGTTTCCGACAAGGCATCGCTCTCGCTCGCTTTCGTGACGCCCGCCGCCTGCAGCTGCTCGAGCAGCACGCCGGCAGGCATCTTCAGTTCCGCGGCAAATTGGGCTACGTTGTTACTCGCCATTCATTCCTCTTAATGCAAGGACCGATTCCTTGCGGTTGACATCGGGTCATGCGGCCTTCGGTGCCTCGCGTTCTGCAAGGCTCCGCCGCGTTCAGTTCAGTGGGTCATGGTCGCTTCCTGCTCGTCGCGCCCTGATGCAGTTTCCCGTCGGCGGGTTACTGGAACCAGTGCTCACGTGCCTTCATGATCAACGCCTTGGCGGCGTCCTCTTCCATTCCCGTCATTTCGACCAGCTCGTCCACGGCCAGCTCGGCGAGCTCGTCGCGGGTGTGAACTTCATGCTGCGCCAGTTTCGCGAGCAGGTCCGGGTCGATACCGTCCAGACTCTTGAGGTCCAGCGCGGCGCTTTCCACCTTCTCCTCGTTCGCGATCGCCTGCGTGAGCAGCGCATCGCGAGCGCGGTTGCGCAACTCGTGCACGGTGTCCTCGTCGAACGCCTCGATTTCCAGCATTTCGTTGAGCGGCACGTAGGCGATCTCTTCGAGGCTCGTGAAGCCTTCGTCGATCAGGATGTCGGCGACTTCCTCATCCACGTCGAGACGCGCCATGAACAGGTCGCGCAGCACCGTGCGCTCCTGATTCTGCTTTTGCGCAGATTCGTCCGGCGTCATGATATTGATTTGCCAGCCGGTCAGTTCACTGGCGAGACGCACGTTCTGGCCGCTACGGCCGATCGCGACTGCGAGTTCGCTCTCGTCGACCACGACGTCCATCGAGTGCTTTTCCTCGTCGACGACGATCGACTGCACGGCAGCCGGCGCGAGCGCGCCGATCACGAACTGGGCGGGATCTTCCGACCATAGCACGATGTCGACGTTTTCGCCACCGAGCTCGTTGCGCACGGCCTGCACGCGCGAACCGCGGATGCCCACGCAGGTGCCGATCGGATCGATGCGCTTGTCATAAGCCACCACGCCGATCTTGGCGCGTACACCCGGATCGCGCGCCGCCGCCTTGATCTCGAGAAGGCCCTGTTCGATTTCGGGCACTTCCATTTCGAACAGCTTCATCAGGAACTCGGGCGCCGTGCGCGAGAGTTCGATCTGCGGGCCGCGCGCGGTGCGGTCGACCTTGCCGATCCAGGCGCGCACGCGGTCGCCCACGCGCAGGTTTTCCTTCGGAATCAGCTGGTCGCGGCGCAGCAGCGCTTCCACACGACCGGATTCGACGATGAAGTTGCCCTTGTCCATGCGCTTGACCGTACCGGTCATGATGCTTTCGCCGCGCTCGAGGAAGTCGTTCAGAATCTGTTCGCGCTCGGCGTCGCGCACCTTCTGCAGGATGACCTGCTTGGCGGCCTGTGCGCCGATACGGCCGAACTCGACCGAAGCTACCGGCTGCTCGACGAAGCCGTCGATCTGCGCTTCCGGGTCTTGCTCGCGCGCTTCGAACAGCAGGATTTCCTGGTCCGGCTCCTGCAAGCCCGCCTCGTCCGGCACGACGCGCCAGCGGCGGAACGTTTCGTGTTCGCCGCTTTCGCGATCGATATGCACGCGAATATCCGCATCCTCGTCGAAGAGTTTCTTGGAGGCCGACGCAAGCGCCGCTTCAAGGGCGGCGAACACCACGTCCTTGTCGACATTCTTCTCGCGTGCCAGCGCATCCACCAGCATCAACACTTCGCGACTCATTGTTTGCGGCTCCTAAAGTCAACTTTGGGGACAAGGCGTGCTTTGTCGATGTCCGCGAGCGTGAAATCGAGCATCGCAGGACCCGCCTTCCCTTCGAATTCCAGACCGATGGATTCGCCTTCGGGAGCATGCACGATGCCCCGGTACGATTTCCGTCCGTCTAATGGCTTTTTCAACGTGATTACCGCTTCGCAGCCTGCGAAGCGTTCGAAGTCCGCCAGTTTTTTCAGCGGACGGTCGAGACCCGGCGACGAAACCTCGAGTCGCTCGTAGTCGATGTTCTCGACCGTCAGAACGTGCTGCAGCTGACGCGTGACCTTCTCGCAGTCCTCGATCGCGATCCCCGCGGGCTGATCGATGAAGATGGTCAGCATGCCGCGCCCGGTGCGCTCGAGGTCGACCAGCTCGTAACCGAGCCCGGTGACCGTGGTTTCAATCAGTTCCGTCAGTTGCACAATGCCCACTCCAGATGTTCTGCGCAGCGGGCCAGCAACTTCCTTCGCTCTAATTCTTGCTTCGCTAGGGATTCGCGGGCCGCGCGCCAGGTGAGCGCGCGCGCTTCTCACCTACCTGCCCCACGATGACGAACGACCTGGCGCGTTGGTGACTTTAGACGCCCCCAAATTGACAATGCCGAACGTGAAACGTCGGCATTTTGGTAACCAGTTTGGGGCGAACCAAAAAAAAATGGGCGAAACGCCCATCTTCTCACTTAGCCAGGTGGTCGCACCTGGGGCGCAAATAACAGCCGCACGCCCAGCGACTTTGTGATTCTAGCCTTTTTTACACATTAACGCAAATCACAGGTCAAGCCGGAGCGGCCTTTTACCGTTATTTATGGGCTCGCAAGGGGATTTTCCGGTGTTTTGCGCGCTAACCACGCGTATCGCCGCCGTTGCGTGGCCGCGACGCCCGCCGCATGGTGCGGCCGGGCGTCGCGCCTCGCGGGTCAATGCCCGCGAGTGCGGTTGCGAGGCGTGCCACGCTGGCCGCCACGGCTGTTGCCGCCCGCGCGGTCGCCACTGGAGTTGGCATTGCCAGCGTTGCCGGGACCGCTGCGGCGATTCCCGTTGGCATTGCCGCCCGCACGCTTACCCTGCGCGCCCGGCGCACGGTTGCCGTCGACTTCGCGGCCGCCTGCACGGTTGCCGCCACGGCCGCCGAAACCGGAGCCCGCGCCGAAATTGCCATGACCGGCGCCCGCGCCGCCGCCGAATCCGCCCGTCGCGCCGCGCCGTCCCTGGCCCTGACGCGGCTGACCCATCGCACCGTGCGAGCTCAGCACCGGCTCGCGGTTGATGAAGCCCATCGACGTCTGCATCGGATCGGGCTGGCGACGCTCCTGCTCCTTGCCGCCACGACCGCCCTTCTCTTCGCTCGGCGCCTTCAGGCCGACCGCTGCCATCAGCGCGCGCACCTCGTTGTCTTCGAGCTCTTCCCAGCGGCCACGCTTGAGGCCCTTGGGCAGCGCGATCGGGCCGTGGCGCGTGCGGATCAGGCGGCTCACCATCAGGCCTGCCGCCTCGAACATACGGCGCACTTCGCGGTTACGCCCTTCGGCCAGCGCGACGTGATACCAGTGATTCGTGCCTTCGCCGCCGCCGTCGCGGATGCGCAGGAAACTCGCGGGGCCGTCCTCGAGCTCGACGCCCTTGAGCAGCTTCTGGCGATTACCCTCGGTCAGCTCGCCCACGACGCGCACGGCATATTCGCGCTCCACGCTGTAGCGCGGGTGCATGAAACGGTTGGCCAGGTCCCCCGAGGTGGTCAGCATCAGCAGACCTTCGGTGTTGAAGTCCAGACGGCCGACAGCCAGCCACTTCGCCGTTTTCATCGGCGGCAGGCGGTCGAACACCGACGGGCGGCCTTCCGGATCGGCGTGGCTCACGATTTCGCCGGTCGGCTTGTGATAGATCAGCACGCGCGGCGGCTTGTTCTGCAGCTTGCGCTTGATGGGCTTGCCATTGATGCGGACCTGGTCGGTCGGCAGAATGCGCTGGCCAATGTGCGCGGGCTCGCCGTTCACTGAGACGCGCCCGGCGATGATCAGCTCTTCCATGTCGCGGCGCGAGCCCATGCCCGCATCCGCCAGCACCTTGTGGAGCTTGGGCGCGTCGTCGTCCGGGCTCAGCACGCGCTTGGGCTGCTGGGCACGGCCGCGGCGCAGCATCGGTGCGTGCACGCCCGAACTGGCGCCGTTGTCGGCGTCGAACGCCGGCGACGTCACATAGAGGAACAGGTCGTCCTGCGTGGACTCGCCCGCGGCGGCGGCTGCCGGCTGGCCTTCGCCTCGACCCTGGCCCTGACCTTGGCCCTTCTGGCGTTTGCCCGCGCCTTGCTGGCGCTCGCCCTGCTGGCGTTCGCCTCGACGCTCACCCTGAGCGGGGGCGCCGGTGTTCTGGCGGCGGGCCGGCTTCTTCGCGCCTGCGTCCTTGTTGCGCGGTGCGCGCCCGGCGGGAGCGCGCTCAGCCGCCGCTTCCGGCGCGGCAGCAGGCGCTTCGGACGCGTCGGCGCCTTCAGCAGACTTTGTCTTCGCGCCCGCGCGGCGGCGCGCGATCAGGCTGCGCGGCCCGCGGCGCAGGCCGCGGCGTGGGCGCTCTTCGCCCTCGCCGCCCTGTGCTTCGCCTTCGACCTGCGTAGCACGCGTGTCGTCGTCGCGCGCGGAGGACGCGCGGCGCGCGGATTCGGGCGCGTCGGTCGAATCGGTGTCGTGGATATCAGTCAAAACAACCTCAAATGTCAGGTTGCGCGCCCGCTTGCGGGGCGCGTCAAAAATGCTTGTTGCTTCAGATGCCGCGTCGTGCGGCTTCGTCGTCCGTCGTTGAGACGGGGTCGTCCTGCGCCGCGTCGCGGCGGTCTTCGTGTTCTTCTTCGCCCGCCGCATCTGCTGCGTGCGCGGCATCCTGCGCGTGAGTCTCCGGGGCTAGCCCGTGCTGCGCGAGGCTTGTTTCGTCAGGTACCGCTTCGCCCGAGGCATCGGCTGCGTATGCAACGTCTGCGCCTGCCGCCTCGTGCGTTTGTTCCGTCGCGTGCGTCTCGTACGCTGCGCTTTCGGGCTGTGCGGGCGTTTCGACGCCGGACGTTTCGACGCCCGACGCTTCGCCCTCGGCTACCGGCGTCAGCGCATCTTCCGCGCCCGCTGCTTCGGTGGCCGCCTCGGGCTGGCCTTCCGCGACGAGCTGCGCCGCGGCGCTATCGGGAAACTCGATCGCATGCTGCGCAAGCAGTTGCTCCCCGAACTGGCTCGACGGATCGTCGAGCGGCGGCAATTCGTCGAGCGACTTCAGTCCGAGATCGTCGAGAAACTCCCGTGTCGTTGCATAGAGCGCCGGGCGGCCCGGCACGTCACGATGACCGATGACTTCGATCCAGTTACGGTCCTCGAGCTGTTTGACGACCTGCGTGTTGACCGTGACGCCACGAATTTCCTCGATGTCGCCGCGCGTGACCGGCTGCCGGTACGCGATGATCGCGAGCGTTTCGAGGACCGCGCGCGAATAGCGCGGCGGCTTTTCGGGGTGCAACCGGTCAAGGTACGTCCGCATGGCCGGCTTGCTCTGAAAGCGCCAGCCCGACGCGAGCCCCACCAGCTCGACGCCGCGCCCGGACCATTCATGCCGCAGGTCTTCGAGCAGGTTGCGGACCGTGTCGGCCGAAATGTCGTCGGCAAACAGTTTGCGCAGTTCGCCGATCTTCAACGGCTCCTGCGTGCAGATCAATGCAGTCTCGAGGACGATTTTCGCCTCTTGGGTATTCATGCAGCCAGGTCAGACCCTAAGTAAGGTAAATCAGGTTCAAGGAACCGGATCAGACAGACGAAAGACGATATGGAACTGGAGACGCGCTCGCCCGATTCTGATCGGTCATATTGATGGGAGCACGCACCGGGGGGCCGAAATTCAGGCAAGAGCCAGACCCAGCCGGAGGGAGCCGCGAAATTCCCGCAGGGATTCGCTTGACTGAGCGCCATATTACGCAAAAACGCTGGGTGCGTAAAGACGCCATTCCGCATGAGGCGCCTCATTTTAATCCGGGCCCCGCCATCGCTTTATGTGCGCTCGCGCCACGCGGCCGCATGGCGCGGCGCATGCCGGCCGTACGCACGCCCAGTGCCGGCTCAATACGCTCGCACCGCCTCCAGATAGCGCGCGAGTCGCTCGACGCCTGCGTCGAGCCGCGCCGGATCGCACGCATAGCACCAGCGCACGAAGCCTTCCCCTTGCGGTCCGAACGCGCTGCCCGGCGCGAGCCCGAGGCCCGCGTCGCGCACCAGCGCCTTGCATAGCTCGAGGCTATTCTGCGCGCCGGCCAGCCGGAAAAAGAGGTACATCGCGCCGTGTGGCACCTTCACGTCGACGCCGGGCAGTTTCGCCAGCGCCGCGGCGAGGTGGTCGCGCGAAGCGCGCAGATCGGCCACCAGCGCCCGCGTGAACGGCTCTCCGTGCTCGACAGCCGCAATGCCGGCCTGCTGCACGAACGAGGGCGCGCACGAGGTGTTGTACTCGACCAGCTTGCTGAGATCGTCGGTCAAGGTGCGCGGCACGACCATCCAGCCGAGCCGCCAGCCGGTCATGAGCCAGGCCTTCGAAAACGAATTGACGCAGATCAGCCGCTCTTCGCGCGACGCCATGTCGAGGAACGAGGGGGCGGTGCGCTCACTCGCGTCGCCGTAGTAAAGGCGCTCGTAGACCTCGTCGGCGACGATCCAGATGCCGAGGCGCCGGCAATGCTCGAGCACCGTGCGCTGCTGGTCGCGCGTCATCACCCAGCCGGTCGGATTGTTCGGCGAGTTGATCATGAGCAGGCGCGTATCGGGCGTGAGCGCCGCCAGCAGCCGGTCGAGATCGAGCGTCCAGCCGTGCTCGCCGTAGCTGAGCGAGACCGTCTCGACCGTGGCGCCGAGGATCTTCGGGATTTCGACGAGGTTCGGCCACAGCGGGGTCACCGCCACCACCCGGTCGCCCGCGCCGACGACGAGCTGCGCCGCGAGCATCAGCGCGTTGACGCCGGCGCTCGTGACCGCCAGGCTGTCCACCGACGTCGCGCCGTGCAGTTCGCTCACGTAGCGCGCGAGCGATTCGCGCAGCGGCGCGATGCCGAGGTTGTGCGTATAGAACGTGTCGCCGCGCCCCAGCGCCTCGGCGGCCGCCTCGCGAATGAACGGCGGCGTCACGCGGTCCGACTCGCCGAACCAGAACGGCAGCACGTCGGGAACGCCGAACCCGGCGTTCGCCACTTCGCGGATCTGCGACGAGCGCAACGCACGCACCGCTTCACGCGGCAGGGAGATGGAGGACGACGGTTCGAAATCGCTCATCGGGGTTCCGGGTGGCACAGAATGTGGGAAAACATGCAGTGTAGCGCGCGGCCCCGCGCGATGAGGACCACGCCTGCAAGCGTCAGCGCAACGGCGTCAACGTTGCGCTTCGGGCTGGCCGGCAAGTTGACGGATCAGCGACCAGACGGCTTCGGCGGCAGGCGAAAGCGAGCGGTCGCGCCGCCGCACGAGCTCGACGGTGCGCTCCGCGCGCGGCACGAGCGGCCGCGCAAGCAGGGGCGCGCCCGCCGGCACCGGCAGCGCGAGCCAGGGCAACACGCTGATGCCTACGCCCGCCTCGACGAGGCCGAAGACCGTGGCCGGATGACCCAGCTCCTGCACCACGCGTGCGCGCACGCCCTGCTCGCTCATCACGGCGTCGATGAGCGGGCGGCTGCCCGAGGCGTAGTCCAGCATCACCAGACGCTCGCCGTCCAGCTCCTTCCAGGGGACTTCCTGGCTCAGCGCGAGCGCGTGATCGCCGCGCACGACCACGCAGAACGAGTCCGTGGTCAGGCATTCCGTTTCGAGATCCTCAGCGGCAAAGGGTCCGATGATGACACCGAAGTCCACCTCGCCCGAGCGGATCTTGCGGACGACGTCGCTCTGCACATCGTCGCGCAATCCAAGCGTAATGTAGGGAAACTGCCGCCCGCACGCGGCAACGACCTGAGGCATCAAGCGGCACGCGACCGTCGGACTGGCCGCCACGACGACGCGGCCACGCCGCTGCTCGCCGATCTCGCGAATCTCGCGCAAGGCATCGTCGAGATCGTTGAGCAGGCGCGGAATGCTTGCGATCAGGTTCGCGCCCACATCGGTGAGCTGCACCTCGCGCGTGGTCCGGTCGACGAGCTTCACGCCAATCTCGGCTTCGAGTTCGCGCACGCAGCGGCTCACCGCAGACTGCGTGAGCCCGATTTCGTCCCCTGCCCGGCTAAAACTCTGCAGCCGGGCGACCTCGATGAACACCCGCAACTGCCGCAGCGTCACATTCATCCACTCGCCTCATGAATTGTCCGTTTTCATGCAATTCTATGCCGGACACCCACTGTTACGGGTAGATGACCCTCACTGCCCATTGTTCGCCGCAATGCAGCAATACGGCGCAAACGCACGTCGGACGGGCTTGCCTGCACAAGATTGGTGATTCTCCCGATTTTCTCGATAGGTGTTTTCGAGTCTTATACGCCCCTGGCAATCTCCCGCGCGGGCTTGGCGCCACGCGGCTTCAAGACGAGAACGTACGTGCTGGCACGGTTTTCGCATTAAGGCACGCACAGGTTCGATGGACGTACCGGAAACATTGAGTCCGGGACGATCCAGCCGGGCCCGCCTGGTACTCCGGCATCCGGCCGGGAGTACATGAAGAGTGCGCAGCGCGGGGCAGCGCACCGGAGATAGCTTCGCTGAGGTGAAACATGATGCTGTTCGACGATTTGAGAGACAACGAATGGGCGCTGGTCGAGGCGTTGTTCTGTGCCGAACCGGCACGGAGCGAACGGCGCGGACGGCCTCGCGTCGAAGCGCGTGCTGTGGTCAACGCGGTGCTCTGGGTGCTTTCGACGGGTGAGGGCTGGTCCAAGCTGCCGGGCCGCTACCCGTCGCCGCCGACTTGCCGCCGTCGTTTCGACGAGTGGCAGGCAGACGGGACGCTTGCAGAGATCGTCAAGCGGCTTAGCACGAGCGGGCGTGAAATTTCGCTGCGCGGCCGTATCGGCGCCACGGCGACCAAGCCGCCGGCGCCGCCCAGCCGTGATCGCCTGCGCGGCGCGTTCTGGACCAATCCGGAATCGTGGCGCGCGCCGGTCAAGATGGCCTGAGCCACGCTTCACTTGCTTTTCCGCCGGGCGCCTCGTGCGCCCGGCGTGTTTTTCTCTGACCCCTTCCGCACTTCGCGGTCAGTTGCAGACTGCTTTCCGGTCATGCACTAATAGCGCCGCCCCTCTCCAGCCGATGCAGACTGCATCGACATCGCTGCGTCCGCAACCAGGCGACCGGCACCGCGATACATCTCTTTACCAATATTTACAGCGCGCTTTCGCGGCCGACGTTAGCTTAGGAGCATACCCACTAACGTCAAGAAACCGGATTGACGGGAACCACCATGAAATCCATGAACCTGCACATTCGGGGCATCATGGTTTCGCTGTCCGCCCTCGCCCTCTTCGCGCCAACGGCCTCGTTCGTTTCGTTCAGCGCCGCGGCCCAGCCGCCGCATGCCTCCGCACCGACATGGTCGATATCACGCACCGGCGCGCGCGCCATGCCGCCCGTAGCGCCTGGCCCGAACGCGGGCAAGCCGCCCGTGCCGCGCGGCGACTTGCGCGGCGACATTGCGGACAATGCCCGCCGCAGCGCGCCGCAGAAGCAGGAACCGACGCAGCGCCGGTAAGCCGGCCAGCGAAACACCATCGAGGGGACGGCCGGAACCGATGAAAGCGCCGCGATTACGGGCGCCGGCAAGACCGTCCGGCAGGTCGCGGCTCAGCATATACCCTGCCCCGGGGAACCACCGCGCTTCATGTGCGGTCTATCCTTACGCCATCAAGCACAGCGTGGCAGCAGTAATTCCGGTAAGCCCGTATCTTTCGATGCGGGCTTTTTTTTGGCGGGAAAGAGGATTCAGCGCTACTGGCTGGCTTCGAGGCCGGATTGGGGCACGCGCTCCGCGACGTAGTCGGCCACGCGATGCGCGCTCCACTGCACCGTGCGCTCGTCGCGTGCGAGCCGGGCGAATTCGGCGCGGCCGCGATCGGTCAGCACCGCGATATCGACGGGCGCATGGAAACCCGGCGCCGGCGCAACCGTGCGCTGCCGGACGATGTCCATCATGCCGAGATCGCGCAAATACTGGAACACTTCAGGACGACGCGCCCACGGGACCTGCCGATACTGCACCCGCCTCAGCGCTTCGAGTACTGCTTCGTTGGAATACGTGGTCATCTCACTTCTTTCTTAAAATGCAGTCCTGCGATCATTGAGCCTCGCGCGGGCCGGCTGCGGCGCAATGCGGACCTGAGAACGGCGCGGACTGTGCCCTGGCGGGCCCACGCGCCCCATCCGTGCGCTGTGCAGCGGCAGGGACTGCAGGTTATCCGGGCCCCCGTGAAAGCAGCATCACTGCTTCCCGCACGGCCATCCGCGCCACGCTCGCGGCGCGGAGGTCGGTCAGACGCGCATTTTCCCGAAAACAATACGTTACCTCATCCAAATTGATTCTATTCGTTTTGTTTGTGCTATTTGTTGCGCTCGGCCTGCTGTGGCGCAGCGCGCGCTGGCGGGTCGCAGCCTGCGCGGCCGGGGTCTTCTGGCTGCTCGCGGCCGGCTGGCTCACCGGGGTGCTGCTCGATATTGCCCAGCCGGAGTTGTATCGCACTCCCTACGATCAGGCGAAAATCGGCCCGGCGCGCTTCGGTGCGCGCACCGCCATCATCATGCTGGGCGGCGGCACCGAATCTCGCCACGGCCAACTGTTCCCCGCGCGCGACGTCTACGCACGCATTGCCCTTGCCGCCGAACTGTACGCGCAGTGCGCGCGCGCGGGCGGCATGTGCCGCGTGATCGTGAGTGGCGGCAACCCGGAGCACCATGCGAGCGCCGAGGCCGACAACTACGCGCCCTACTTGCTGCGCGCCGGCGTGCCGAGCGCCGATCTCGTGCTCGAGAACCAGAGCCTTACGACGTATCAGAACGCACGCAACGTCGCGCCCATCGTCCGGGCCGGCAACGACGAAACGCTCCTGCTCGTGACGTCCTCGTACCAGATGCGCCGCGCGATGCTCGATTTCCGGCGCTTCGACATGAACCCGCTGCCTGCGGTTTCCAGCGTGCGCCGCGTCGAGCGCGGCCTGCTCCCGCGCAGCGCGAATCTCAAGTCCGCCGAAACGGCGCTCCACGAATCAATTGGGGTTGCGCAGTTTTATGTGTATCGGATGATCGGCTGGTTCTAGTATGACCGTTAAGCGGCGCCAGATGTAACGAGATGTAACTCCCGTGCGAACGGCTTACACGATGTCATCTGGCGCGAGTATTTGATCGTTAGAATGGCATGTCCATCCTGCTTGGACAGGTAACGGCTGGGTCCATAAACCGCTCCTTCGGAGGTAGAGATGAAAAAAGTGTCCCTCGCAGTCCTGATTTCACTTTCCGCACTGGCGGGCGCTGCGCATGCGCAGTCGGATAACGGCATCACGATGAGCACCGACCCGGCCAAGGCCGACGACGTCCTGCAACGCGCGCAGGCCCTGCAGCAGCAACAGGAAGCCGCGCCCGCGCCGGCGCCCATGACGCATCACAAATCGGGGCATCCGCATCACAAGAAGGCCCCCGCCCAGTAAGAATGGGCGAGGCCTGGCCACGTGCTGCCCTGGTCACGCGGGCAGCACCGTCCCTGGAATGAAGCCGATGCCGGTCTAGCCGCCATCGGCTTTTTTATTCGCCACGCCGCGCCGCTGCGTGTATGCCCCGCGCGCGGATCGCCACCGCGCCGGTGCGCCGGCGCGGTATGCTAAAGTCGCGCACCTCGAAAACGCCCCGGTCGGCCAGACGCGGTCGGCGAGACGCGATCGGCTAGATGCGGTCGGCTAGATGCGGTCGGCATAGACCCAACCTTTTGTGCGCGCCACGCGCGGAGATACGCAATGAGCAACATCCAGCTCGACATCGAATGGACCGAAGCGGCCTCACGCAAGATCGAAAAACTGATGCCGCGCGGCGGCAACCAGGACGCGTATCTCGCGCTGCCCCCCATCGAATGCCTACCGATGGAAGGCGACGTGCTGTTTCTCGGCCCGGCTGGCAAACAGCAGCCGTTCATCGTGGCGGAGCGTCAATACCATCACGAGGGCGACGCGGACTGGACTATCATTCTGATTCTCGACGTGCCCGACACGGCGCACTGACCGGCAAACCGTGCCGCCAGCAGGCGGCATGCGAGGCGCTCGCACCTGACGCGCGCGCCCTCTCGCGGCTTCGCCTCCCCCCGCCTGTCATGGCATGCCTCGCCCGCGCTCGCGCAGTCAATGTGGCGGCGCTTCGCCGATTATCAGCGCAGCACCGAGATCATCGAGCAGGTCAATTTCGGCGCGCTCTCGCACACCATCCTGCGCGGCGCGCGCGTACTCACGGGTGGCGGAACGCTCGAAGCGGCCGCCGAGGCAATTTTTGGCGACAACGGCAGCCACGCCCAGCGCGTATTCACCGCGGATGAACACGGCGAGCAGCACGAGCCTTCGATTGCCGTGCCCGGCGTCGGGCCGCCCGCGCGCCTCGCAACTTTCTATCCCGACACCGACAGCAACTGGTCGCGCCGCGAGTATTTCCGGCGTGCGCTCGCCGCGCCCGGCCGGGTTGCGGTGATGGGTCCGCACTATTCGCTCAACGACGGCGAGCTCTGCTACACCGCGGCTATCGCGCTCGACTACGGCGGCGCGACGCACGTGTTGTGCGCGGACTTTCCGCCCGAGCCCGGGCCGCGCGAGCGCCCGTGGCGCGTGCCGGGTTAAGCGGCCGCGCCGTCCTCGTCGCTATTCGGAGACGCCCCGACGTCCCGCCTTCAGCTCACCGGTGCGCGCCTTGCTGTCGAGCCGGCGCACCTTCGAGGCACGTGTCGGGCGCGTCGCCACGCGCGCCTTTCGCGTCACGCTCACGCGGTCGACCAGCTCCTCGAGGCGCGCAAGCGCAGCCACGCGATTCTGTTCCTGGGTGCGGTATTCCTGCGACTTGATCACGACGACGCCCTCGCTCGTAATCCGCCGGTCGGCGAGCGCGAGCAGGCGCATCTTGAGCACCTCGGGCAACGACGAGGCGCGGATGTCGAAGCGCAGATGAATCGCGCTCGATACCTTGTTCACGTTCTGGCCGCCCGCGCCCTGTGCGCGAACGGCGACGAGTTCGATTTCCTGCAACGGGATGGGCGCGCGTGCGGTCATGGGCGAATAGAAAAAGGCAGGCCGCATCGGGCCGGACACGCGGCAGTGTCGCATAGCGCGACTGAATCGGCACAGGTATGACACAGGCGTGACACCTCCTGGCGCAAGCGGCAGGCCGATCCGCCGCGGGCATGCGAAATGCCGCCCCGCTGCGCAGCCAGTTTGCCGCCGCGGGGCGCATGAACCATACTTGCGACATTCCCTTGGGCGAACCCTCAGGAGCACGCACCCCATGAAGCTGCGTCCCGCATTCGTTGCCGAACTGGCGGTCAACCTGCTGCTTCCCTGGGTTGCCTACCGTCTCGCCGAGCCGCACTGGGGCGAAGTCGGCGGCCTCATTGCCTCGGCCGCGCCGCCGCTTGCCTGGAGCATCGTCGAACTGGTGCGCTTTCGGCGCGTGGATGCGCTCTCCGCCGTCATTCTGCTCGGCATCGTGCTCTCGCTTGTCGCCGTGGCGTTCGGCGGCAGCCCGCGCGTGCTGTTGATGCGCGAAAGCCTCGCCTCCGGCGCGATCGGCGTCGCGTTCCTGATCTCGCTTCTCGCGAAGCGCCCGCTCGTGTTCTATCTCACGCGCGCGACGGTCGCGCGCGAGACTCGCGAGGGCGTCGCGCGGCTCGAACAGCTCTGGAAGGAGAACGCGAGCTTCGCGGCAGCGATGCGGCTCCTCACGTTCATCTGGGGCTTCGGGCTTTGTCTCGATTCCGCGCTGCGCACGTATCTGGCCGCCACCTGGCCGATCGAGCGCTTTCTCGTCGTCTCGCCGATCATCGGTTATGGCGTGTTCGGCGGCCTGATGGCCTGGACCTTCTGGTATCGCACGCGCATGCGGCGCATTCACGGCACGCACGGCCTGCTCGGCGACGCGGCCGCGGCAACGAACGCGAGCACGCTCAGCGTGGACTGAGGCGCCAGCGCCGGCTTCGGCCTGGTCCGGCACGCACCGGCGGTCAGATCGCGCCCGAAATACGATAGACTCAGCGCCACACTCCGCGGCGGACCGTCCGCTCTCGAACTTCCCCGGCAGTCGATGCGCTACTCCGTAGAAATCAGGAAATTCCTCTATAGCCAGTACTTTTACGGCGGCCTGCGCATCGCGATCGGCATCTCGCTTCCGGCTGTCCTGTGCCTGTTCGTCTTTCACAAGAGCGAGCTGGGCTTCACCATCTCGACCGGCGCGCTCGGTGCCTGCGTGGTCGACATGCCAGGGCCGCTCAAGTACAAGCGCAACGAAATGCTCGCGTGCAGCGTGATCGGGTTTCTCTCCGCTTACGCGACCGGCCTCGCCACCTTCAGTCCCATCGCGCTATGGGCCACCGTGGTGCCGCTCACCTTCGCGCTCTCGCTGATCGTGGTCTACGGCAACCGCTGGCCGCAGATCAGCTTCGCCACCCTCTTCATGATGGTGATGACGCTCGAGGAGCATTTCACGCCGCACCTCGCCCTCGTCAATGCGCTATGGATTCTGCTGGGCGGCCTCTGGTACACGGCGTGGTCGACCTTGATCAGCCAGCTCATGCTCGATCGCATCGAGCAGCAGGCGCTCGCCGAAAGCGTGTTCGCCTGCGCCGACTATCTGCTCGCACGCGCCCAGTTCTTCGACCTCGACAACGATCTCGACGAGTGCTATCGCAACCTCGTCGCGAAGCAGATCGCCGCCGTCGAGCGCCAGGACGCGGCGCGCGACATCGTGCTGCGCAACCTGCCCAAGCTCAGAGCCGGCAAGATCGATGCGCGGCGCGCGATGCACTTCAACCTGTTCATCAACACGGTCGATCTGCATGAGCTGTTCGTGGGCGCGCACACCGACTACCCGCTCGTGCGCAACACCTTCGGCGGCTCCGACCTGCTCGTGTTCTACCGCGACCTGATCCGCAAGGCCGCCGCCGATCTCGAAGACATCGGCCTCGCGGTGCTGCAAAACGAGGCGCCGCGCGCGAGCGTGAACGTGAAGGCCGAGTTGCGCGCCATCGAATACGAGCTCGAGCAGCTGAAAAAGCGCGACCTGGCCGCGACCGACCCGGAGGCCTACGCGGCGATCTCGGCGTCGTTCCGGCGCATCTGGAGCGCGACACGCCTGATCGACCGCATGCGCCGCAACCTCGCGAGCGAAGTGCCGACGACCGAGACCGAGCTGCGCATCGACGAAGCGCTCACACGCTTCGTGACGAACCGCCGCGTGTCCTGGCTGCAGATCTTCTCGAATCTCACGATGGCTTCGCCGAGCTTTCGCCACGCGCTGCGCGTGACGATCGCCGTGGCGGTGGGCTTCTGGCTCGGGCGGCTTCTGCCGCTCACCAACGCTTACTGGATCGTGATGACGAGCATCATCATCCTGAAGCCGGGCTACTCGCTCACGCGCCAGCGCAACGCGCAGCGTATCGTCGGCACGCTGATCGGCTGTATCGCCAGCATCGCGTTGATCCTGCTCGTGAAGCAGCCGCTCGTGCTGCTCGTCTCGATGTTCGCGGCGATGGTGATGAGCTACAGCCTGCTGCTCTTCAACTACACGGCGAGCGTGGTGTTCACGTCGGCCTACGTGCTCCTGATGTTCCATCTGCTCGCGCCGGGCAGCATGCGCATCATCGGCGAGCGCGCGATCGACACGGTGGTGGGCTGCATGATCGCCATCGCCGCGAGCCATCTGTTCCCGTACTGGGAATACCGCCTGATGGGCAAGCTCGTGCACGACATGATCGCCGCGACGCGCAGCTATCTCGAGGCGAGCTGGTGGTGGAGCGGGCGCACGAGCGCGCCGCAGCCGGCGTTCGCGGGAGCCGCGGTGAGCGAGGCCGGCGCACGCGTGGCAGCCCGTGCAGCGCCCACGGCGGCGCTCGCAGCCGATGCGGGCAGCGTGAGCGCCATGGCGAGCGCTTCGGCGAACGCGGCGAGCGTCGCCGACGAATCCGTCGCCGCCATCACCGCAACCCTCGACGACTCGCCCACAGCGGGCGCTCCCGGCTCGCCCGTGTCGGCCGTGGGCGCGAAAGCCACCGCCCAAACCGCGCAGTCCACGGCGGGCGCAGCCGCCGCAGCGCCGTCGCTCGCGCGCGACTTCCGCTACCGGCTCGCGCGCAAGAACGTTCACGTCGCGTTCGCGAATCTCGGCCAGGCGTTCCAGCGCATGATGCTCGAACCGAAGGCCGCGCAGAAGTTCGTGCCCGAACTCAACGATCTGCTCGTGCGCAGCCACGTGCTCGCCTCGCAGATCACCGCCACCGCTCCGCTCCTGCGCAGCACGGCGCGGCCCGACCAGCCGGAAGTCAAGCTCGACGCGCTCGAGAGCGCGCTTTCGTGCGTGCGCGAGAATCTCGTCGCCGCCGAAGCGGGCACGGCTGCGCCCGTCGATCAGGGCGACATCACGAAGCAACTCACGCGCGAACTCGATGCGATGGTGGTGGAAGCCGAGCGCGCGCTCGGCGCCGCCGCGGAACTGCCGCAGGAACTCAGGCTGCTCGCACACCAGTGCAAGCAGATGATCACGGCGTCCTGGCTGATTCGCCGGGACGCGAGCGTTATCCGGCTACCGGAGGAATAAGAAGGACGCGGCCCGGCGCGTCACTGCGTGGAGCCGCTGGCTTGCGAGGCGGCCGTGCTCGCCGATGCATGCGCCGCGCTGGCGCCCACGGTCTCGTCGTACTCGCGCTTGCTTTTCAGCGCGTTGAACAGCACGGTGCCGATCACGAACAGCACCACCACGACGATGAGCACGGCAACGCCAACGGTGGGGTTCTTCTTGCGCGGTTCGTTCATCGATCGTGCCCAGCCTCGAATTGGATGACAGGAACGGGCATTCTACGCCGCCATGCCTTGCAGACGGCTTGCGCCGCGGGCCGCCCGGTACCGCTCTACGTGCCGCTGCGCACGGGCAGCGCCGTCGAATATTTGAGCTGCTCCATCGCGAAGCTCGAACTGACGTCGAACAGCGGCACGGCGCGAATGAGCTGCTTGTAGACGCGGTCGAAGTCGTCGATATCGGAGACCACGATGCGCAGCAGGTAGTCGGTCTCGCCGCTCATGCGATACGCCTCGACGATCTCGGGAATCTCCTGCACGGCGCGCGTGAAGGTCTGCGCCCAAGCCTCGGTGTGCTGGTTCGTGCGCACGGCGACGAACACCGTTGTCCCCACGCCGAGCTTGCGCGGATCGCACAGCGCGACCTGCGCGCGGATCACGCCCGTTTCCTTCAGGCGCTGCACGCGTTTCCAGCACGGGGTTTGCGAAAGATTGACGCGCTGCGCCAATTCCGCGACCGGCATGGTCGCGTCCTGCTGCAGCAGCTCAACCAGCTTTCTGTCGATGAGATCCATTTCCGCACTCCCCGAAGCGTAGAAATTTATTCTACACGATGGGCAAACGGGAAAAAAATAGGAAAACTCTTTCTAGGCGCGAACGGCTATAAATCTTCTTGTAGAAACCGCAAGAAGAACACGCCATGAACGCCCCTGCCGAACTCGCCCTGCTGAGCGCCTTCCACACCGCGGAGCAGCACGCCGCCGCCGTGCGCTTCACCGCCGCACTCGACGGCGCCTTCGATGCCTGCGCGACGCCCGGCGACCCGTCGCGCTGCGCACGCTTCGCGCGCGGCATGCGCGCGGCGCTCACGCGTGCGCTCGCCGACCCGGCGCTCGTCACGCATGCGCAGCGCGAAGGCAGCGCCGACACGTACCGGCGTCATGTCATCGCGGCCGACAGCCTGGGCCGCTACACGGTCGCGGCGCTGGTCTGGCAGCCGGGCCACGCAAGCCCGATCCATGCGCATCACACCTGGTGCGGTTACGCCGTGCTCGACGGTACGCTGACCGAAACGCTCTACGCGTGGGACGACGCCCGCCTGGGCGCCGCCGTGGTTCGCTCGCATCCGCGCGCGAGCGGCGCGGTGTCGTTCGGCGGACGCGGCCGCACCAGCATTCACCGGCTTTCGAACGGCGGCGACGCGCAGGCCGTCTCGCTGCATGTTTACGGCGTCGCCGCCGAGGACATTGCCACACAGGTCAACGACGTGCTGCCGCTCGTGCGCAAGACGGCGCTCGTGTCTTAACGCGACCGCCCCATATCCAACGAAGGCGTCATAGCGCGCTGCTGTGCGCCCTCGTTGACCGGCGCCGCATCGCGCCGGGCCGCTTCGAGAATGCGCTGACGCGATTGCTCCGGGTTCAGCAGCACGAGACCGAGCGCGCCGCTCGCGAGCAGCAGCGCTCCCACCACGATGAAACCGTGCTCGTAGCCGAGCGCCGGGTTGCCATGATTGGCCTGCACGATGCCGCCCATCAGCGCCGGCGCAATCAAGCCGGCGAGCGTGCCGATCGAGCTGTTGATGCCGAGCAGCGCGCCGCGCTGCCTGACCGACACGATATCGCTGATCATCAGCGGTCCGAACGAAAACACGAGCTGGCTGAGCGCACCGCCGATCGCGAGACAGGCCACCTTGAGCGCGGGACTTAGCCCGCTCGACGTCGCGAGGAACAGCACGCCGCCGAGTATGGCAAAGCCGCTCACCATCACACCGCGGGCGAGACGCGAGCTGACGCCCTTGCGGATGAGCCGCTGCGAGACCCACGCGAGGAGCAGCGTGACCGGAATGAACGAGCCGACGATGGCTGAAAAGAGCCAGCCGGTCACGATGGGGGCGTAGCCCAGTCCCAGCCGCAGATAAACCGGGAACCAGGTGAACGCGAGCGAAATGACCGCGTACTCCACGAAGTAGATGAAGAGCACGCCGATGAACGTGCGGTTGAGCAGCAGGTGACGATAGGCGATCGTTTCCCCCGCGCCGTCATGCGCCACGCCCGGTGCATGGCTTGCCGCGCCCACCGGTCCGTCGCGACCGATCGCGAGCCACAGCGCCGTCCACGCGAGCCCGACGATCCCGAGCGCAAAGAACGCCATGTGCCAGTCGTAGCGCACGATGAGGTACGAAAGAATCGGCCCCGCGAGCATGAGGCCCGCGCTCGCGCCCTGCTGCACGATAGTGTTCGGCACATTGCGGTGTGCATTGTCGAACCACTTGTAGCAGGCGTGCTGCGCGAGTGGAAACGCGGGGCCCTCGCCAGCGCCGAGCAGCACGCGCGAGGCGATCAGCAAGGGCAAGGTCACGCTCGCGGCCACGAGCGGAAACTGGACCGCGCTCCACACCAGGGCCAGCAGCGCGAGCAGCCATTTGCTCTGCACCCGGTTCGCGACGAAGCCAAAGCCGATGCCCGAGAGCGAGAACAGCAGGAAAAAGCTGCTGCCGACCAACCCAAACTCGCGCGGGCTGAGATTCAGGTCGCGCATCATCGGCACGGCAGCGAGGCCGAACACGGCTTTGTCGGCGAAATTGATCACCATGAACAGGAACAGCATGGCGACGATCAGCCACGCGCGTATCGATCCGCCTGATGCCTTTGCATCCATTGTCGTCTCCGTGTCGTTTTGTTTTCGTCCGGCGTCTGTACTTTCGCCAGCGCCATTGCTTCAGTCGGACATCGCCGCTTCGAGCGTTGCGAGCGCCGCGTTCGCATCCGCGATCAGCGTGGCCATTTGCGCCGCGACCGTCGTCGGTGCATCGATGGCAAAGACGCTCTGCCCCGCCGCCTCGTAGATGAGATCCGCGCGGTCGTATTCGTGCATCGCGCTGAAGTCGCCGCCCGTGAGCGCCTGCTGCTGCGGCATGGGCAGCGGCACCGGCGCGTCGCTCGCCTGCCACGCGTCGATCCATGCGCTGCGCACGACGCGGCACGGCTTGCCGCTATGGGCGCGCGTGACGAGCGTGTCGCCACTGTCCGCCTCGATGAGACGTTGCAGCAGCGCCGGCGACGTATGGTTCTCCTTCGCCGCGAGCCAGAGCGTCCCCAGCCACGCCCCTTGTGCGCCCATCGCGAGCGAGGCGGCAACCTGCGCCCCCGTGCCGATGCCGCCCGCCGCGAGCACGGGCCGCCCCCCCGCCACGGCCACAATTTGCGGCACGAGCGAGAAGGTGCCGATCGGGCCGGTGTGGCCGCCCGCATCCGCGCCCTGGGCGACGAGCGCATCGACACCGAGCGCGAGCGCCTTTTGCGCGTGGCGCGGCGAGCCGACGAGCGAGATCGTGTACTTGCCCGCGGCTTTCGCACGCGCGATCAGCTCAGACCGGATGCCGATCGCCGTCGCCACGGCACGCGCCTTCGACGCGAGCACGGCATCGATCTGCGCATCGAAGAGCGCCTCGCTGCGCACCTGCGTCGTGAAGAAGCTCGGCCGCGTGGGGGCGGCGAGTCCGAAGCGCTCGCGCAATACCGCAACGAATTCGACGTGCGCGGCCGGCAACCCGGCGCGCACGCCGCCGATATCGGCATGCTCGGGCACGCCGGCGGGCAGCATCAGGTCGATGCCATACGGCTTGCCCGCGAGTCTTTTCTCGAGCTGAGCGATGATCGGCGCTATGTCTTCGGGCATCTCGCGCGCGAGGCCTAGCACGCCAAACCCGCCGGCTTCGGCGAGCGCGACGATCACATCGGACGAATGCGAAAAGCCGAACACCGGGTAGTGCGCGCCGAGTTCGCGGCAGATGGCGGTGGGACCGAGTCAGATCATGAGGCGTCTCCAATGGGCTGGCGTTGCGCTGCGTGCCTACTCGGCGCTCTGATGCAGCTGGTGATGGCGCGCGTCGTGCAATGGCGCACGCAGCGTCAGCTTCGCGATGTTGAGCTCGTGAATCTGCGACGTGCCCTCGTAGAGCCGGAACAACCGCACGTCGCGATAGAGACGCTCGACGGCGTTGTCGGCAACGTACCCGCTGCCGCCATAGACCTGCACGGCGCGATCCGCCACGCGTCCGCACATTTCCGAGGCGAACAGCTTGCACATGGAAGCCGCCATCGTCACGTCCTCGCCGCGGTCCCGCGCGCTGGCTGTCTGCAGCACGAGAGCGCGCGCCGCGTGAATATCGGTGTTGCTTTGCGCGATGAGCTGCTGCACGAGCTGGAATTCGGCGATCGGCTTGCCGAACTGTTCGCGCGCCTTCGCATGGGCCAGCATCTCGTCGAGCAGGCGGATCGCCGGCCCCACGCACAGCCCCGCCAGGTTGATGCGCTGCTTGTTGAGCGCCTTCATCGCGCTCCTGAAGCCGCGCCCGGGCTCGCCGCCGAGCACTGCCGACGCGCTCACGCGGCAATCCTGCAAATGCACTTCGCCCACCGGCGACCCGCGCTGCCCCATCATGCGATAGCCGGCCGAGGTCGTCAGCCCCGGCGTGCCGCGTTCGATCAGGAATGCTGAGATTCCGCCCGCACCTGGATCGTCCGGATTCGTGCGCGCGAACACGGTGAACAGGTCGGCGATCGGTGCGTTCGTGATGTAGCGCTTGCTGCCGTTGAGCACATAGTCGTCGCCTTCGCGGCGCGCCGTGGTGGTGAGCGCGGTGGCGTCCGAGCCCGCGTCGGGCTCGGTCAGCGCGAAACAGCCCGTGATTTCGCCGCTCGCGAGACGCGGCAGATAGCGGCGCTTCTGCTCCTCGGTGCCGTCGGCGATCAGCGCCTCGGAGCCGATGCCGGTATTGCCGCCAAAGCGCGCACGGAAGGTCGGCGCAGCCTGGGAAACGACCATGTTGACGCACGCGAGCTCTTCGGTCGTGAGGCCCGCGCCGCCGTATGCCTCAGGAATGCTGTGGCCAAAGAGACCCAGTTCGCGCATGCGTGCGACAAGCGTTTCGGGCAGCACGTCGGTGCGGTCGATTTCCGCCTCGAGCGGAATGCACTCGTCAAGCACGAAGCGGTAGAGCTGCGTGAGCAGGCGGTTCAGGCGTGCGGCGTCGCGAATCATGGAGTCTCCTGTTGGTGGTTGCGTGCGTTCGGTATCAGCGCGGCCCCGCTGCCGCGCTCGCATCCGTCACACCGCAAGCGCGCTCGATGCGCAGCGCCGCTTCGAGCAGCAGCGGCGCGACCGTGCGCTCGATCCAGTCGTCGGCGAGACGGCGGCTCACGATCGTGCAGTTGAGCGCGATGCGTTCGTCGTCGGGCGGCTGGCGCACCGGCACGGCGATGGCGTGAATATCGCGGACCCAGTCGCCGCGGCTCAGCGTGTAGCCACGCGCGGCGAAGGCGGCCTGGTCGGCGTCCCACAGCGGCCAGTCGGCGGCGTAGCGTTCGGGGTCGTCGAGGCGCAGGCGGTTGAGCACGGCCTCGCGCTCCTTCGCGCCCTCGCCGATCAGCAGCGCGCGCCCGATCGACGTGGCCAGCAGCGGCCGCGTGCTGCCGATGTCGGGTTGCGCGTTGTTGTCGCGCCCCGGGCGGCAGGTATCGACGTAGACCACGTTCAGCCGGTCGCGCATGCCGAGGTTCACGGAGCAGCGCGTCTCACGTGCGAGCTTTTCCATATAGGGCCGCGCAATCTGCCGGATCTGCATGGCGGCGAGCATCGGATAGCCCAGTGTCAGCACACCGGCACCGAGCCGGTAGCGCTGGTACTTCTCGCTGCGGTTCAGATAGCCGAGCAGCGTCAGGGTGTAAGTGAGCCGTGAGATGGTGGCCTTGGGCAGCCCCGTGCGGTCGGCCAGTTCGCGGTTGCCGAGCATCGGCTCGGCCGGCGTGAACGCGCGCAGTACCTGCAGGCCGCGCGCGAGGTTGATCGCGAACTGGCGGTCGGTCGATTCGGCGTCGGGCGGCGCGGGCAAGAGCGGTTCGCCAGCGCGCGGCACATGCACACCGTCCTCGCCGTGCACGGCAGCGGCATCCGGCCGGCTCGTGCGGCGCCGCACGCCGCCGGAGGGCGTGGCGCGGCTTTCGGTGACGGATGACGTGGGCGTTTGCATCTGCGTAGTCGGGCGTCGAGGCGGGTTGGGCGATCTGGAATTAGACGAACTCATGGTCGATAAACGCCTTCCGGGGGTCAAGAAAATCAGCATAGTGTTTCGCTCTGCGGTACGCCAGTTGAACCTAGGCGCGTCTCTCGCCTACTGTTGCGGGCAGACAATTCTCATTTGGCACGAGGAGACACGATGCTCACGGACAGCGCTCTCGCCACCGCCACCGGCGCGCCAGAAGACACGCCACAAGGCCAGCAAGCAGGGCCACTTTCCGGCGTGCGCATACTCGACCTCTCGACGGTCGTGGCCGGTCCGTTCGGCGCCACGCTGTGCGCCGATCTCGGCGCTGACGTCACGAAGATCGAGTTGCCCGACGGCAGCGACGCGCTGCGCAAGCTGCAGCCCGTCAAGGACGATATTTCGCTCTACTGGAAAGTGACGAACCGCGGCAAGCGCGGCATCACGCTCGATGTACGCAAGGCCGAGGGGCGCGCGCTGCTGCTGCGGCTCGCGGCGCAGGCGGACGTGCTCGTCGAGAACTTCCGCGCGGGCAAGCTCGAGGAATGGGGGCTCGACTTCGAGACGCTGCACGCGGCCAATCCGCGCCTCGTCGTGCTGCGTCTGACCGGGTTCGGCCAGACCGGCCCGTACCGGCAGCGCGGCGGCTTCGCGCGTATCTTCGAGGCCATGAGCGGCCTCACGCAACTCACCGGCGAAACGAACGGTGCGCCGCTGCACATGAACTTCCCGATGGGCGATACGGTAGCAGGCCTGTTCGCCGCGTTCGCGATCGCCGCGGAGATGGTGCGGATGCGCTCGGACCCGGCCGCACGCGGTGTGGAGATCGATCTTTCGGCCACTGAGGCGCTCTTTCGCATGCTGGAGCCGCTCGCGGTGGAGCGCGAACAGCTCGGGCTCGTGCGCGGCCACCACGGCAACCGCGCGACCTATACCGCGCCCTCGAACATGTATCGCAGTGCCGACGGCGTGATGGTCTCGCTCGTGGCGTCGTCGCAACCCATCTTCCGGCGGCTGTGCGCGGCGCTCGAGCTTCACGACGTGCCTGACGACGCGCGCTTCGTCGACAACGTGAGCCGCGTGGCGCACGCGGCGGAACTCGACGCGCGTCTCGAAAATGTTTTCGCCGCACTGCCCTTCGCCTTGCTAACTACGCGTCTGACCGAGGCCGGCGTGCCGCACACGAAGATCTACACCATCGACGACATCGCCGCGGACCCGCATTTCATCGCGCGCGAGACGATCATTCGTCTGCCCGATGCGGATCTGGGCTCGGTGCCGGCGCCCTGCGTGGTGCCGCGCGTGAAGGGGCGGCCTGCGGGCGTGCCGCGCAGCGGGCCGGCGCTCGGCGAGCATAACGAAGCGGTGTACGGCGCGCTGGGTCTGAGCGCCTCAGCGCTCGCGCAACTGCGGCGCGACAAGGTGATTTGAGTTGGCCTGAGCGGCGCAGACGTTCAGCCGCGGCTGCCCGCCGTGGGAATCTGCGGCGGCGCGCCCTCGGGGCCCGCCGTCGGCGGCGGTGCGGGCCGCGGCTCGTGCGAGGCGTCGCGCGCAACGCCGCCAGCCGCGTGCACGCCAGGCGGATGCGGATGACCATGCGCCGCGCCGTGCGGCTCCTCGATATCGCCGCTGCGCGTGGACATGTGCACCTGCATCTGCGGCACCGGCATCTCGATGCCGGCTTCGTCCATGTGGCGCTTCAGGCGCGCATTGAATGCACGCGCCACGCTCCACTGCTGCAGCGGCCGGGTCTTGATCTGCCCTTTCACGACCATCCAGTTCGGGTCGAACCGGTCGAGCCCCCACACTTCCACGGGCCCGAGTATCTCGCGGCGATAGCGGAAGTCGGCCACGAGTTCCGCGCCGGTCTCGCGAATCATGCGCGTGACCGTATCGAGATCGACCGAGAACGGCACGCGCACTTCGAACACGGCAAACGCGAAGTCGCGCGAGAGGTTCTTCACGATCTTGATCTGCGAGAACGGAATGGCGTGGATCGCGCCCTGCCCGTCGCGCAGCCGCACGGTGCGGATCGACAGATGCTCGACCGTGCCCGCATGGCCGTTGTCGATGTCGATCCAGTCGCCCACCGAAATCGTCTCCTCGATGATGATGAACAGACCGGTGATGAGATCGGCTACGAGCGACTGCGCGCCAAAGCCGATGGCAAGACCGATCACGCCCGCGCCGGCGAGCAGCGGCGTGACGTTGATGCCGAGATTCGCCGCGGTGACGATGCCGGTGATGGTGAGGATCGTCACGAGCACCGCGTTGCGCACGAGCGGCAGCATGGTGCGCGCGCGCGTGCTGGGCGCGCGGCCCTTGGTGCGCGGACCGCTCGGATTGAGCGCTTCGAGAATCGCGGTATCGACCGTGATCCACACGAGCCACGCGAGAAACACCGTCGACACGATCGCGAAGATGGCGTGCGCGATGCCGCGCGCGGCCACGCTCGCCTCGATGATCGCGGCGAGCGAAATGTCCCAGAGGCGCGCGCACGATTCGAAATACGCGAACCAGATGAACACCACGAGCAGCGTGCCGGCAAAGCGCAACAGGCGCCGCAGATACGGCGAGCTCCGCCGCACGCGCGCGGGGTTCGGGCGCGTGATGCGCAGCACGACCGCCGAGAGGAAGAACGCGAGCACGAGCAGGAGCGCGGAGACCACGGAGATCTGCAGCACGTCGTCGCGGCTGCCGATACCGCCGAACGTGGCGACGATCGAAGCGCCGGCGAGCAGCAGCATCGGCAGTTGCCAGAGCGAAGCGAGCACGTCGAGGACTTCGGTGAGCGCCTTGTGACCGTGGCGCAGCGAATAGCTGCGGTTGCGGATGAGATGCGCGACCGGCCGCCTAAAGCCGATCGCGAACACCGCCGTCAGCACGGCCGCCGCCATGTTCGCGGCAGTGCTCACCAGTGCGGCCAGGTTCGCGCCCAACTGGCGCGCGACTTCGAAATTGGTCGCGGCGTCGCCGAGCGCGGCCAGCACGCCGATCGCAAAGAGCAGCCGGCGCGAGCGCGCGATCAGCAGGCGCACGGCCGCGCGCCGGTGGCCCGAGCCGAACAGCGAAAACATGATCAGGCAGATCGACGAGAACACCGCGCCCGCGACGATCGCGTAGGCGATCACGAGGGCGAGCGTGCGCCCGAGCGCGTCCGGTAGCGAGCGCTCGACCACGAGCGCGCCGACGAACGCCACGATCCATGGCGCCGCGCGATGCACGACGAAAATCAGCAGATCGGTGGTGCGTGGATCGGGCCGCAGGCCGGTCTCGACATCGAAACGCCTGAGCAGGCGCCGCTCGATCCAGCGCAGCACCGCTGCGCACGCGCCCCAGCCGGCCAGCATAGCGAACAGATCGAACACAATACGGCCGAGGCTTTCGCCCTCGCCGCCCGAGGCGATGTCGTAAAGCTCGATGCCGGCTGCCCTGAAGCGCCCCGCCCAGTAGTGAAACGGACTGCGGCCGCGGCGCGCGTCTGCCTCGACCGAGGCTAGTCCGGATGCGATCGCGCCCAGCAGCCCCGAGGTCGCCGCCGCGCCCGAAGCGGGCGCCGGCGCCACGTTTTGCGATGCGCTGCGCAGCTTCTTGAGCTGATTCAGGAGTGCGGTGCGCTGGCGCTCGTTGTCGAGCGTGGTAATGACGCTGTCGAGCGAGCGCGTGAACTCAGCCTGGCTCGCCGGTGACGGCGCCGAGGCCGCCTCGGCCGCCGAAGCCCCCGAGGCAGCCGCCGGCGCCCCGGTGATGATGCTCTTGAGCACGGGCAGCACAGGTGCCGGCACGGCTTGGGCGGCGGCCCGCAGCGGCATGGTGAGGCACGCCGCGAGGCATGCGAGGAGCATGAGCGCGCGATAGAACGCGCGAACACACAAGCGCGCCGGCGCGGCGCGCGAAAGTAGTGCACGATCCGCCGGGTAGAAGCGCATGCGCGACGGCCCGGCGCCCGCGCCATCGCGTCCGATGCTGGAATTCATGGCGGAGGGGCAAAAAACAGGACGTTCCAGTTTAGCCGCACTCCACCTCACCGCGCCTCGCGCTTGCGTAACAGTTTGTCAGCGCGCAGGGGGCGCCGCTTCGCACCTCAGTAGGCCACCGTTGTGATCTGACGAATGAAGCGGTCCTGCTCCAGCTCGTCGACGAAGGCGATCGCGTAGTCCTCGGCCGAAATGCGGCTCTCGCCCTTCGCATCGGCGATCAGCGAAGTGGCGCCCGTGCGGAACGTGCCCGTGCGCTCGCCGGGTGCGATGATCGCGGCCGGCGCGAAGAAGGTCCAGTCGATGTCGGTGACCGTGCGGTAGTAGTCGAACGCCTCGCGATGGGCGAGCGCGATCGCCTTGTAGGCGTCGGGGAAGCCTTCGGTATCGACGAGCTGCTTGCCGGGCGCCACCTCCAGCGAGCCGGCGCCGCCCACCACCACGAGACGCTTGAGCCCCGCGGCGCGCACGCCTTCCACGAGCGCGCGGCTCGCGACCAGCAGGTCGCCGAGCTGATCTTTGGGCGGCGCGTAGGCGCTCGCCACCACATCGTGGCCGCGCACCGCGGCGGCGACGCTCGCCGCGTCGAGCAGATCGGCCTTCGCCGCGTGGACGTTCGGTGCGGCCGCCACGCGCTCGGGCTGGCGCACCAGCGCGCTCACCTGGTGGCCGCGGCGCGCCGCTTCGGCGGCGATGCGCGAGCCGACCATGCCCGTTGCGCCAAAGAGGGCGATTTTCAGTGTCTTGCTCATGAACTGACTCCTGTTTTCCGTATTTATGTAACTAATGAAGTTACATTTCAGGGGTGAAAAAACGGGGCAATGCCCCGCTGATGAATCTGGCAGCGCGCGTTCCGCTCAGGCTCGCCGCGCCCGCGCGCGTTCGAGCTTGCGCTCGCTGCGCTCCATGTCGTCGACGACGTCCGCGAGCGTGCGGGTGGCGAGCGACGCCTCCATGGCGCGCTGTGCGTCGTCGATCACGCCGCGCAGCGTCTGCTGGATATGACGCCCGACGAGGCACGCCGGATTCGGCTCCTCGCGGTGCATGGCGAACAACTGCGCGTCGTCGACCGCATGGTAGACGTCGAGCAGCGTGATCGCCTGCGCTTCGCGCGCCAGCAGCGCGCCTCCGCCCGCGCCCAGTTGCGACGTCGTGAGGCCCGCGCTGGCAAGCATCGACAGGAGCCGGCGAATCAGCGCGGGATTCGTGTTCACGCTGCCCGCGATGATCTCCGACGACAGCGGCACGCCCTCCTGCTGCGCCAGTAGCGCGAGCACGTGAACGGCAAAAGCGAAACGGCTACTCGTATTCACGGCGAACCTGCCACTGCTGAGCGGCGCGCGAATGGATCGAGCCATCGGCGCCAAAAAGTGTAACCATCATAATTACATTAATTCAGAGCGTCAAGCCGGCAGCCGCAGCCTGCACGGCTGCGGCATTACTTCGAGGCATCCGATGCCGGCGCCGACGCGGCGGCGTTGCTCGCCCAGCGTTGCAACGAGTGCCCCGCATTCGTCAAACCGGTGCCGGTGGTCGCGGCGGCCTGCCCGAGCAAGGCTTGCGCCGTGCTTGCCGCGCCGCGCAACTGGCCCTGCGCCGCCGAAGCCAGCTCGGCCGTGGATGCGCTCGCCTGCTGACCTTGCGAGGCCGCCGAATCGAGCTTCTGCTGCGCCACACCGAGCTGCTGATTGACGAAGCTCGCGGCCTTGCCGAGCGTTTGCGCCGCCTGCTGCGCGGCCTGGTTGGCGGCGTCCTGCGTAGCCTGCTTTACGGCGTCGGCGGACTGCTTGCTCAGATCGGGCGCGGAAGCGTCGTGCTTGTTACAGCCGGCGGCGAACGCCACACACACGAGCAGGGAGGCAAGCGCCAGCCTTTGCGTCGAAACCTTCGAATACATGGTCATCCTGAAAAATTCGCCGCATGAAGCGGCTTGCATAGATGAAAACGCGGCAATGATACGCCGTCGCGCAACACCGACTCCGACGAAATGAGCGAAAAGCCCGCGCGCTCGAAGACCGGCCGCGACACGGCGCTCGCATCGGCGCTCAATACCGTCGAGCGCGCCTCGCGCGCGAGCGCTTCGAGCCGCGCCAGCAACGCCGTCGCGAGGCCGCGGCGCGACCATGCCGGCGCGACGTAAAGCAACTCGACGTGATCGAGCGGAAAGAGCTGCCCGAACGCCGCTGCCGCGCCGTCACAGTGCGCCACGAGCGTGACGCCGCGTAAAAGGCGCGCGTCGAAGTCCGCGAGATCGTCGGCGGCCGCGGCCCACGCGCTGCACTGCGCCGCGTCGTAGCGCGAGGCCGCGAGCGTGGTCACGGACGCGCGAAACAAGGCGGCCAGCGCGCTCGCATCGCGGCCCGGCACGTAGCGCCGCCAGTCGATGGTTTGCAGTGCGTCGCCCGCGACGCCGTGCTTTGCGAAATCGTCAAACATGATGGAGTAGACTGCCCACGCGCACGATCTGTTCCACCGTCCACCTCTGGAGACAAACGATGGCCGTCAAGAAGATCCTGTTCCTCACCGGCGATTTTGCCGAAGACTATGAAACGATGGTGCCGTTCCAGGCGCTGCAGGCCGTCGGCCACCGCGTCGACGCGGTGTGCCCGGGCAAGAAGGCCGGCGAGCGCGTGAAGACTGCCATCCACGACTTCGAGGGCGACCAGACCTACACCGAAAAGCCGGGGCACCAGTTCGCGCTCAACGCGACCTTCGACGAAATCGACGCCGCCAGCTACGACGCGCTCGCCATCGCAGGGGGGCGCGCGCCCGAATACCTGCGCCTCGACCCGAAGGTCATCGAGATGGTGCGTCACTTCGCCCAGGCGAACAAGCCCATCGCGGCGATCTGCCATGCGGCCCAGCTGCTCGCCGCGGCCGAGGTGATCCGCGGCAAGCGCATTTCGGCCTATCCGGCCTGCGCGCCCGAGGTGCGGCTCGCAGGCGGCGAATACGCCGACATCGCCATCAACAGCGCCGTGACGGACGCCCCCTTCGTCACCGCGCCGGCGTGGCCCGCTCATCCCGAATGGCTGCGCCAGTTCCTCGCGCTCCTCGGCACACGCATCGAGCCGTGAGCGAGCGCTGATCCAGTGGCGCGTCGCCCCTGTTTCGCACGGGGCGCGGCGCGCGCCGACCGCCAATTCGGACTGGTCCGATAACACCGCACCGCGCCGCTGGCCAGAATAGCCGCCAATTGTTCTGGAGTGCGGAGTGCGTGTCGTGGAACTAACGGACTGGCTGGTGATACTCGCGATCGCCCTGGCGGCGATCCTCTTTTTTTGCAGCCGCAGCGGCCGCAAAGGCAGCTTGACCGACCGGGCGCGCCACGTGCACGGCACGCGTCTGCTCCTGCTGGGGGCGTTTGCGCTGTGGGCAGCCCTGCTCATGCTCGTGCGCAGCTTCGTCTTGCCGCTCGGCGAGCCGTTCGGCATCGCCGTCAGTCATCACACCATGCTGGCCATTGCGCTGGCGCTCGCCGGCGTTGGCACCATCTGGACATTTCGCGCGAGCCGCCTGCTCAAGCCGCGCCGCATCTTCAGCGCGTGCTGAGCGCATCGGGAGTGCGCTTGCCCGGGAGCGTCACTGGAAGTATCTAAGCGCCTGCCGGCGGTCGCAACGCCGTCGCGGGCGCCGCCCGCAACTCGCTTCGCACGCTCCCCTTCGCGTTCGCGCCACCCGAGCCATCGCTCGCACCATATTCCGCAGGGCCACCAGGCGAAGCTTCCGAACGCTCCGCGCGTTCGAGCGCGCTGATGATCTGCTCCGCGTCGCCGGGCAAAGGCGGCGCGACCGCAAGCGCATCGGGCAGCGACAGATAGAACGTCGTCCCCTCGCCTTCCGTCGACTCCACCCACACGCGTCCACCGTGCCGCTCGACGACGCGGCGCACGAGCGCGAGCCCGATGCCCTCGCCCG
This sequence comes from Paraburkholderia sp. CNPSo 3076, assembly GCF_026343935.1. Classification (NCBI taxonomy): domain Bacteria; kingdom Pseudomonadati; phylum Pseudomonadota; class Betaproteobacteria; order Burkholderiales; family Burkholderiaceae; genus Paraburkholderia; species Paraburkholderia sp. CNPSo 3076. The sequence continues at coordinate 197,586 of NZ_JAPMAL010000009.1, forward strand.
GCGTCATGTTGCCGTGCATACGCTGGAACGCCTGAAAGAGCCGCGGCAAGCCCACCTCGGGAATGCCGAGCCCGTTGTCGCGCACATAGAAAATCTGCAGCGACTCCACGCCAGGCGGCGCATGAGCCGTGCCGATCTCGACGCGTCCGTCGCGCGCCGGATCGAGATAGTTGAGCGCGTTGCCGATCAGGTTTGCAAACACCTGCTCGAGCGCCGTCGGGTCGCCCCATACGTCGGGCAGCGTTTGCACGCTCACCTGCGCACCGCGTGCGCGAATCGACGCGTGCATCGCGTCGACCACGCGCTGCACGAGCTCCTGCACGCTCACGCGCTGTCGCCGGTACTCCACGCGCCCCACGCGCGCGAGCCGCAGCAGCGCGTCGATGATGTGCGATGCGCGCAGCACGGCCGTTTGCAGATAGCGCAGCGCCTCGCCGATATCCTCGGTGATGGTGCGCTCGATGCGCGCGCGCGCCTGCGGTGAAAGCGAAGAATGCGCGATGCGCTCGCGCAGGTCGTTGCACGCGTGATTGAGCTCGCGCGAGAATCCCTGCAGGTTCACGAGCGGCGCGCGCAGATCGTGCGACACGCCGTGGATGAACATCTCGTTTTCCTGAGTCTGCTGGCGCAGGTTTTCGTTGATGCGCGCGAGCTGGTCCGCGCGTCGCGCGAGGTCGGCCTGAAAACCGAGGCGCAGCCGCTCGGCCTCGATCAGTCGCTGGCTGATCTGGTGCAGCGTGAGGTCGAGTTCGGCAATTTCGTCGTTGCCCGCCGTGAGCGGTGCGAGCGGTTCGTTTGCGGCCAGCCGGTTGGCGTTGTCGGAAAGCGCATCGAGCCGCCCGCGCACGCCGCGCGTAAACACCCAGACGGCGAGCGCGACCAGCACGATCGAGCCGAGCACGGCCGTCATCACGAGGGTCTGCTGCTGGGCGCGCGCCGCTTCGGCGGCGGACACCCGCAATACGTCGAGGCGGCGCTCCTCGGTCTGGAGCGAGACGATCTGCGTGCGCACGCGGTCGAGGACGTCGGCAGCCATGAGCGCGCGAAAGCGCTCGGCGAGGTCGGCGCGGCGGCCCGAGCGCAGCAGGTCCTGCACGCGGTCCGACCATTGGCGATAGTTCTGCACGGCGTGGCGAATCTGCACGGCGCGCTCGACCTGCGAGGGATTATCGGCGACGAGATCGACAAGCCGGTCGATGCGGCGGTCCACGTCCATCCACATCGAAACCGGTGTGGAGTAGCTCATGTCGTTGGCCGCCACCGCACCGCGCAGCTTGACCGACTCGACCAGCACCGGTTCGAGCACGCGCGACGCCTGCGCCAGCACCGCCTGGCTGTGCTGGCCCCAGCGCTCCGCGGCGGCGGCGTCGGTCTCGGCCTTCACGATGGCCGACAGCAAGCTCAGTTCGAAGACGGCGGGAATCGCGATCAGCAGAAGCCCTTTGGTCGTGAGGCGCATTGCGTGGCGGGTACCGGGCGACCGGACGTGCGTGAGGTGGCAATCTGGCCATTATGTCGGCGTTTGCGCCCTATGTGCGCCCGAAGTTTGCCCTCACGAAAACGCGAGATTATTTCGATTAGCCAACAATCCATTGATTCGGAAATGAAAATCGAATCAATCGCCCTATCTTGGCGCGCAATTTCCCCACCTTTGCGCGCAAGCCCCGAGTTTGTGCCGAAACGTGGTGCATGCGCCCCAGATCCCAGCACCCGCACCGACGACACGGTACCGGCGATTTTTCCGCATCGGTGCACGGCCGCACCGGCTTGACGCCTGTTGCGGCCGCAAATTCACCAGTTTGGCGCTGAAGCTGGCCCGCATCTTGCTGACTATGCGCCCATTTTGGGCAAACTGGGTACGCCAGATGGACAATCTAAAAACCGGCACCGACACGCTATTTCTGCTGCTGGGCGCCGCCATGGTGCTCGCCATGCATGCGGGGTTCGCGTTTCTCGAACTTGGCACCGTGCGCAAGAAGAACCAGGTCAATGCGCTCGTGAAGATCCTCGTCGATTTTTCGATTTCGACGATCGCCTACTTCTTCATCGGCTATACGCTCGCCTACGGCGTGCAGTTCTTCTCGCACGCCGACGTGCTCGCCGAGCACAATGGCTACGCGCTCGTGCGCTTCTTCTTCCTGCTCACCTTCGCGGCGGCCATTCCGGCCATCGTGTCGGGCGGCATCGCCGAGCGCTCGAAGTTCAATCCGCAGCTGTTCGCGACCTTCGTGATCGTCGGCTTCATCTACCCGTTCTTCGAGGGGATGGTGTGGAACAACCGCCTCGGTTTCGAGGATGCGATGACGCACGGGTTCGGCGTGCCGTTCCATGACTTCGCGGGCTCGGTGGTCGTCCACGCGTTCGGCGGCTGGATCGCGCTGCCGGCCGTGCTGCTGCTCGGGCCGCGCCACGGCCGCTATACGCGCGACGGCCGCATCGCCGCGCATCCGCCTTCGAACATCCCGTTCCTCGCGCTCGGCGCATGGGTGCTCGCGGTGGGCTGGTTCGGCTTCAACGTGATGAGCGCGCAGACCATCGACAAGATCAGCGGTCTCGTCGCCGTCAACTCGCTCATGGCGATGGTGGGCGGCACGCTCGCCGCGTGGTTCGCGGGCCGCAACGATCCGGGCTTCACGTACAACGGGCCGCTCGCGGGGCTCGTGGCCGTGTGCGCGGGCTCGGACATCATGCATCCGCTCGGCGCGCTCGTGACCGGGGCGGTCGCCGGCGCGCTGTTCGTCTATATGTTCACCTGCGTGCAGAACCGCTGGCGCATCGACGACGTACTCGGCGTGTGGCCGCTGCACGGCCTGTGCGGCGCGTGGGGCGGCATCGCCGCGGGCATTTTCGGCCAGCACTGGCTCGGCGGGCTCGGCGGCGTCTCGCTCGGCGCACAGGCCGTCGGCACGCTTGCGGGCATCGTGATCGCCTTCCTTGGCGGCCTCGTGGTGTACGGCCTGCTGCGCAAATTCGTCGGCCTGCGCATCGATCGCGAACAGGAATTCAACGGCACCGACCTGTCGATCCACAAGATCACGGCCACGCCGGAACGCGAAACGGTTTCCTGACCGGCGCGCAAGACGCTCATGCGGGCGGCGCCCTGCCGCCCGCACTCCGTACGCATCACTCACGGACCATCAAAGCTGGCCCATGCCACCGGCGACGATCACCTCGGTGCCGATCATGAAGGCCGACTCGGCGGCGCTCAGATGCAGCACGGTCGAGGCGATCTCCTCCGCCGTCGCAAAGCGCTTGAGCGGCACCAGCCCACGAATCGATTCCTCGGCCGCCGCGAGCGCGGCGGCGTCCATGCCGAACTTGTTGTAGAGCGGCGTCTTCACGGGACCGGGGCTCACCACGTTCACGCGAATGCCGCGCGGCAGCAGTTCGGCCGAGAGCGTCTTCGCGAACGAGATCAGCGCGGCCTTGCTCGCCGCATACACCGACGAAGTGGGCATGCCGATATGCGCGTTGATCGAACCGTTGAGCACGATGGCCGCACCGTCGTTCAGCACCGGCAGGAGCGACTGAATCTGGAAGTACGCGCCCTTCACGTTGGTGTCGAAGGTGACGTCCCAGAGCGCTTCGTCCACTTGCTCGAACGGCGCGAGCTTCGCCACGCCCGCGTTGATGAACACCGCGTCGAGGCGCAGGCCGGCGTCGCGCACGGCGGCGGCCAGCTCGCGCGCACCGGTGATCGAGGCCGCGTCGTTGCGCCACGCGTGCGCGTTCGGGCCGAGCGCGCGCCGCGCGGCTTCGAGGCCGGCTTCGTCGCGGCCCGTAACGATGACGTGCGCGCCTTCGCCGGCATAGGCTTGCGCGGCAGCGAGGCCGATGCCGCTGGTTCCGCCGGTGACGAGGACAGTTTTGTTTGCAAAGCGGTTCATGACGTTCTCCTTGGAGGGGATAGTCTCGATCTGGGACTGTGATGCCATATTGCCGGGCGGCGCGCTGCCTGCCGTACGACGGTCCTGGCGCAAACGTTCGAAGCTATCGAACGTTTGTGCCGTTGTGCGGGCAGCCGGCCTCAGCCCGTGACCTCGGATCCCTTCCACGAGGCGCCTGGCAAGACGCGGCTCGCGCAGCCTGTCGATCCACCAGTGCAGTGCGCGCCCCGCGTGCTCACCGCGCCACGCCACGTAAAGCACGTTCGGCTCGCGCGGGTTCGCCGTGACCTTCTCGACCAGTTCGCCGCGCTCGATGAGCTTCGCCGCGCGCCGCCGCAGCACCCTCCTCGGCGAGCAGATGCCCGGCCGGGGTGAGCTGCAGCCGGTAGCGCCGGCGGTCGAAGAGCAGCGCGTCGAAGCGCGCCTCGAGTTGGCGCGTGGCATGCGAAATCGTGGAAGGCGCCTTGTTCAGGCGTGCCGCCGCGCGCGACAGGCTGCCGGTTTCGCGGATGGCGTCGAGCAACGCCAGTTCCTCTTCGGAGAGCATGTGCGACTCCATCAAACGGGTGATCACGCGATGGTATGGCAGAAACGGGGGTATGAACCAGATCACATGGCGCCGCCGCCTTGCGCGGCAAACTGTCAAAGGCGCCTTGACGGACTGTCCAACAAAATTGTCGTTGCCGGGCGTAATGACCGGGCAGAAAATCGAACGCGCGTTCACAAACCATGAAGCGAGCCGCGTGCATCAGAACGGAGATCATTGCGCACGAGCACCGTAGCACTCCATCGCCAAGCCATCTTTTCACTGAGGTATGAGGCCATGTCCGTGAAGTCCCCGTCACCCGAGTCCCCGTTCGTCGACTTGACCGCCATGATTCGCCAACGCGCGGCGGAACACGGCGCGCGCGCGGCCATTGTCTGCGAAGACGAGACGGTCACGTTCGCCGCGCTCGATGCGCTGATCGACCGCTGCGCTGCCGCGCTCCAGCGTGACGGACTGGCACCCGAAAACGTCGTCGCCATCTGTGCGTCGAGTTCCATCTCCTATGCCGCCGTCTTCTTCGGCGCGCTCCGGGCAGGACTCGCAGTCGCCCCGCTATCGCCCTCCACGCATCCGGACAGCCTCGTCGCCATGCTGGAAAACTCCCGGGCGCAGATCCTCTTCGCCGACGACGCGGTTTGCCAGCTGCTTGCGGGCGTCACGCTGCCGCCCGCGCTGCGCGTCATCGACATCAGCGCAGCCGGACAATACGATGCCTGGCTCGCACCCGTGGGCGCCGCGCCCCGGCATGTGGAGATTCGACCGGAGTGGGCGTTCAACATCATTTACTCGTCCGGCACGACGGGCGCGCCCAAAGGGATCGTCCAGTCGCACGCGATGCGCTACGCCTATACGCTGCGAAGCCTCGAGCGCGGATACGGGCCGGAGTGCGTCACCTTGATCGCGACGCCGCTCTATTCGAACACCACGCTGGTGAGCTTCTTCCCGACGCTGGCGCTCGGCGGAACGGTTGTCCTCATGCCCAGGTTCGATGCGAAGCAATACCTCGAGCTTGCCGAGCGCAAACACGTCACGCACACCATGCTGGTGCCGGTGCAATACCAGCGCATCCTCGGCCATCCGGACTTCGATCGCTACGACCTGTCCAGCTTCCACTCGAAGTTCTGCACGAGCGCGCCGTTCGCGGCGGCACTCAAGGCGGACGCCCTGCGCAGATGGCCCGGCAAGCTCACCGAGTTCTATGGCATGACCGAAGGCGGCGCGTCATGCGAACTGTGCGCGGATGAGTTTCCCGACAAGCTGCACACGGTTGGCCGCCCGTTGAACGGCCATGAAATGCGCCTGATCGATGCCAATGGACGCGAGGCCGCGGCCGGGGAAGCCGGTGAAATCGTCGGGCGTTCGCCTGCCATGATGACCGGCTACTACCGGCAACCGGACCAGACGGCGCAAGCCGAGTGGTATGACAGCGATGGCCGGCGCTTCATCCGGACCGGGGATGTCGGCCGCTTCGACGAAGACGGCTTCCTCGTGCTGATGGACCGCAAGAAGGACATGATCATCTCGGGCGGCTTCAACATCTACCCAAGCGATCTGGAACAGGTGCTCGCCCGGCACCCCGAAGTCCTTGAATCGGCGGTGGTCGGCGTGCCATCGGCACGCTGGGGCGAAACGCCGGTGGCGTTCGTCACGCTCCGGCGCGGTTCGGCATTGACCGCCGACGCGCTCGCCGACTGGGCCAACAGGCAATTGGGGAAGATGCAACGACTTGCCGACTTGGTGATCGTCGACGCGCTACCGCGCAGCCCGATCGGCAAGGTGCTCAAGCGTGAGTTGCGGGAGCGCTTTAGCGGCAAGGTCGCCTGACCGGCCGCTAATCGCGGGTTTGCCCGTTCGTCCGTTTGCCGCCGGCGGAAAAAAAAGCGCCACGTTTGCACGTGGCGCCTTGAAAAGTTCTAGCCATTCCGAGGGCCGTGCTAGAACCTGAGAGACGGTATTCGGCTGCGCCATGCCATCGGAAAAAGATGCGCAATTATGCGAATTGCATAGCGCAAGGCACATTAAAACCCCGCAATTTTGCGGGGTTGAGGCGTATTACCGAAATTGGATTCCATTTTTTACCGACATGCTGACTAAGTCAAGCAAAATCTCGCCAAAATGCGCCAATCGTCGAGCTTCTGGCATCTATTACAATCGTCTGAAAATTTGCGCCCTAATTTAGGGAGCGCCGCGTTGATCGAACGCAAATGACTGTACCGCGCGGCACGTCCGCGCTGACTTTGTAACGCCTCGCGCGAAATCTCAAAACTGAAATCCTGTTTCGGAAAATTGTCCCGCCAATGACTTCCGCGCCCGATTCGCGCCATCCTGACGACACTCCGCGAGATAAAGACGGCGGCGCCGACGAAGTGACCGCGCTCGCGCGCGGCCTTGCCGTCCTGCGCTGCGTCGCGGCCGCCGACGCGCCGCTCAGCAACCGTGAACTGACCGAGCTGACGGGCATTCCCAAGCCCACGCTTTCGCGCCTCACCGGCACGCTCGTGAGCACGGGCTTTCTCGCCCGGCTGCCTGACAGCGATCGCTTCGTGCTCACCTCGTCGGTGCTTGCGCTGTCCAACGGCTTCCTGCGCAACTCCGACATCCGCAGCCGGGCGCGGCCTTTTCTCACGCGGCTGGCCGAGCGCACCGCGCTCTCGGTGCATCTGACCGTGCGCGACCGTCTGGAGATGGTCGTGATCGACGCGATCCGCCCGCGCACCGCCGTGCTCGTCACGCGCCTCGAGGTCGGCTCGCGCATCGACATGGGCCGCACCGCCGTCGGGCGCGCCTACCTCGCCGCGCTCGATCCGCACGCGCGCGCCGAACTCACCGCCGCGCTGCAGACCTCGACCGGCAACGACTGGGGCGTCTTCGGCAGCCGGCTCGACGCCGCGCTCGCCGAGACCGCCGCCCACGGCTACGGGCTCGCGATCGGCGAGTGGTACGAGGGACTCAACGCCATTGCGACGGCGTTCGCGGGTCCCCACGGCGAGATTTACGCCATCAACTGCGGCGGCGCCGCGCAGCAGTGCCCGCGCGAGTGGCTCGTCAGCCACGTCGTGCCGCTGATGCGCGAATGCGTCGCGCGCATCGTCGACGAAATCGGCGGCGCCCTGCGCCTGCCCCACGCGACCTGACAACGCGCGAGCCGGCGCCTTACAAAAAACACACGAAGGGTGTAACGCTCGTAACGTCTCGAAAGAAACGGCACTGGACTGTAACGAAGCGGGCAACGTAGCATCATGTTTTTTGGCGGCAAGAGCCTGCTGCGCCGCCGTCCTTCGCCCGTAACGCCAGCCGGCCGCCAGCGACGCCGCCCGTGCCCGTGAGCGCATGGCGCGGCACCCGGGCCGCAGCGCGGCGCGTCCTGACATCTTGCTTGTGCAGGACCTGCGTAGCATCGGCGCGCGCCCGCTGCGCCGGCTCCGTGCGCTGCTGTGCGCGCTTCTGCGAGAACTTCGCGGCCGGCCCCCTGTAGTGAGCTCAGCCAAGAGCCTTCGAGAACCCGCTTCGAGAACCTGTTACCGACCTGACCGATGGATCAACAAGAAAAGCGCCCGGATTCCCCCCGTAAAGATACGCCGCCGCAGTCCCCCGCTCCGGTCGCCGCGAGGCGCGGCAAGGGCAAATTCATCGCGCTGGGTGTGGTCATCGTGATCGCCGGCATCGTGCTCGCGCGCTGGCAGCCGTGGAACAAGGCGCTCTCGGGCGGCAACGCGACACCGGCGGCCGGCGCGCAAATGCGTCGCGGCGGTCCGGGCGCCATGGCCAACATGCCGCAGCCAGTGAGCGTGGCCACGGCGAAGGCCGGCGACATGCCCATCGTCATCACCGCGCTCGGCACGGTCACGCCGCTCGCCGACATCACGGTGCGCACACAACTATCCGGCACGCTTCAGGACGTGTACTTCCAGGAAGGCCAGATGGTGAAAAAGGGTGACGTGCTCGCGCAGATCGACCCGCGCCCGTACCAGATCTCGCTCGCCAACGCCGAAGGCCAGCTCGCCCGCGACCAGGCGTTGCTCGCCACGGCGCGCCTCGACCTCAAGCGCTACCAGACGCTGCTCTCGCAAGACTCGATCGCGAGCCAGCAGGTCGACACGCAGGCCTCGCTGGTCAAGCAATATGAGGGCACCGTCAAGTCCGATCAGGCCAGCGTCGATACCTACAAGCTCGACCTCACCTACGCGCGCATCACGGCGCCCGTATCGGGCCGCGTGGGCCTGCGCCAGGTCGATCCGGGCAACTACGTGACGCCCAGCGACACCAACGGCATCGTCGTGCTCACGCAGCTCGAGCCGATCAGCGTGATCTTCACGACCTCGGAGGACAACCTGCCGCCCATCATGAAGCAGCTGCGCGCGGGCACGAAAATGTCGGTCATGGCCTACGACCGCAGCAACACAACGATGCTCGAAGCCGGGTCGCTCCAGACCATCGACAACCAGATCGACACCACCACGGGTACCGTCAAGCTGCGCGCGAGCTTCACGAACCACGAACAAGGGCTCTTTCCGAATCAGTTCGTGAACGCGCGCCTGCTCGTCGATACGATCCACGACGCCGTGATCGTGCCCACTTCGGCCGTGCTCAACGGCTCGCAGGGGCAGTACGTCTATGTCGCGAAACCCGACAACACGGTGACGGTGCGGCTCGTGAAGGTCGGCCCCGTCGATGCCGAGCGCACCAGCATCGCCTCGGGCCTCGCCGTGGGCGAGCGCGTGGTGACCGACGGCTCCGACCGTCTGCGCGAAGGCGCGAAGATCACGATTCCCGCCGAGCATCCGCAACACGCGAAGGGGGCGTCGGGCGCATCGGGCGCGAAAGGCGCATCGTGGGCCGGCGCGGCCTCGGGCGCGCGTCATGGCCACCGCCACGCCTCGCAGACGCAAGCCCAGTAAGCCAGCATGAATCCATCCCGCGCCTTTATCCTGCGGCCGGTCGGCACGGCGCTGCTCATGGCGGCGATCATGCTGGTCGGCCTCGTCGCGCTGCGCTTTCTGCCGCTTTCCGCCCTGCCCGAAGTCGATTACCCGACCATTCAGGTGCAGACCTTCTACCCGGGGGCGAGCCCGGACGTGATGACGTCCTCGGTCACGGCGCCGCTCGAACGTCAGTTCGGGCAGATGCCGTCGCTCAACCAGATGTCGTCGCAGAGTTCGGCGGGCTCCTCGGTCATCACGCTCCAGTTCAGCCTCGACCTGCCGCTCGACGTGGCCGAACAGGAAGTGCAGGCCGCCATCAACGCGGCCGGCAACCTGCTGCCTTCGGACCTGCCCGCGCCGCCGATCTACGCCAAGGTCAACCCCGCCGACGCGCCGATCCTCACGCTCGCGATCACCTCGAAGACGCTGCCGCTCACGCAGATCCAGGATCTCGCCGACACCCGCCTCGCGCAGAAAATTTCGCAGGTGGCGGGCGTGGGCCTCGTGAGCCTTTCGGGCGGCCAGCGCCCGGCCGTGCGCATCCAGGCGAATCCGCGCGCGCTTGCGGCCTACGGCCTGAACCTCGACGACCTGCGCACGAGCATCTCGAACCTGAACGTCAACACGCCCAAGGGCAACTTCGACGGCCCCACGCGCGCCTATACGATCAACGCGAACGACCAGCTCACCGACGCCGACGCGTATAAAGACGCCGTGATCGCCTACCGCAACGGCCGCCCCGTCATGCTCACCGACGTCGCGAACATCGTGCAGGGTGCGGAAAACACCAAGCTCGGCGCGTGGGCGGACGGCACGCCCGCGATCATCCTGAACGTGCAGCGCCAGCCGGGCGCGAACGTGATCCAGGTGGTGGACAGCATCAAGGCGCTCTTGCCGCAGCTGCAGGAAGCGCTGCCGTCTTCGCTCGACGTGCAGATCGTCACCGACCGCACCACCACGATCCGCGCCTCGGTGCGCGACGTGCAGTTCGAGCTGCTGATGTCGGTGGTGCTCGTGGTGCTGGTGATGTACCTGTTCCTCGCGAACATCTACGCCACGATCATTCCGAGCCTTTCGGTGCCGCTCTCGCTCATCGGCACGCTCGCGGTCATGTACCTGTGCGGCTTCTCGCTCGACAACCTGTCGTTGATGGCGCTCACCATCGCGACAGGCTTCGTGGTGGACGACGCCATCGTCATGATCGAGAACATCGCGCGCTACGTCGAGGATGGCGAAACACCGCTCGAAGCGGCGCTAAAGGGCAGCAAGCAGATCGGCTTCACCATCATCTCGCTCACTGTGTCGCTCATCGCCGTGCTGATTCCGCTGCTCTTCATGGGCGACGTGGTGGGCCGCCTGTTCCACGAATTCGCCATCACACTCGCGGTGACGATCGTGATCTCGGCCGTGGTCTCGCTCACGCTCGTGCCGATGATGTGCGCGAAGATGCTGCGCCACACGCCGCCGCCCGAAAGCCACCGCTTCGAGGCGCGCGTGCATGCGTTCTTCGACTATGTGATCGGCCGCTATGGCGTGGCGCTCGAATGGGTGCTCGCGCGCCAGCGCCTCACGATGATCGTGTTCCTCATCACGCTCGTGCTCACCGGCATTCTCTACGTGATCGTGCCCAAGGGCTTCTTCCCCGTGCAGGATACGGGCGTGATCCAGGCCATCACGCAGATGCCGCAGTCGGTGTCCTATACGTCGATGGCCGAGCGCCAGCAGGCGCTCGCCGCGGAGATCCTCAAGAACGAGAACGTCGAGAGCCTCACCTCGTTCATCGGCGTGGACGGCACCAACATCACGCTCAACAGCGGCCGCATGCTGATCAACCTGAAGCCGCGCGACGACCGCAGCGAAACGGCGAGCGAGATCATCCGCGACCTGCAAAAGAGCGTGGCCCACGTGCCGGGCGCGACGCTCTACATGCAGCCGGTGCAGGACCTCACGATCGACTCGACGGTGAGCCCGACGCAGTACCAGTTCATGCTCACCACGCCGAACTTCCAGGACTTCACGACCTGGGTGCCGAAGCTCGTGCAGCGTTTGCAGCAACTGCCCGAACTCGCGGATGTCGCGACCGACCTGCAGGACCAGGGCAGCTCCGTGTTCATCGAGATCGACCGCGCGAGCGCGGCGCGCTACGGCATCACGCCCGCGACGGTGGACAACGCGCTGTACGACGCCTACGGCCAGCGCATCATCTCGACGATCTTCACGCAGTCGAACCAGTACCGCGTGATTCTCGAAGCCGATCCGGTTATGCAGCACTACACCGACGCGCTGAACTCGATCTACCTGCCCTCTTCGACCTCGAGCACGGGCCAGGTCCCGCTCTCGGCCATCGCGAAGTTCCACGAGCGGCCCGCGCCGCTGCTCGTCACGCATCTCTCGCAGTTCCCGGCCACGACGATCTCGTTTAACCTGGCTCCGGGTTCTTCGCTTGGCGCGGCAGTGAAGGCGATTCAGCAGGCGGAAAAGGACATCGGCCTGCCGGGCTCGTTCCAGACGCGCTTCCAGGGCGCCGCGCTCGCGTTCCAGGCGTCGCTGTCCAACGAGCTGTTCCTGATTCTCGCGGCCATCGTCACGATGTACATCGTGCTCGGCGTGCTGTACGAGAGCTTCGTGCATCCGATCACGATTCTCTCCACGCTGCCGTCGGCCGGGATCGGCGCGCTGCTCGCGCTGATCCTGACCGGGCACGATCTCGACATCATCGGCATCATCGGCATCGTGCTGCTGATCGGCATCGTGAAGAAGAACGCCATCATGATGATCGACTTCGCGCTCGAGGCCGAGCGCCACGAAGGCAAATCGCCGCGCGAGGCGATCTACCAGGCGTGTCTGTTGCGCTTCCGACCGATCATGATGACGACGATGGCGGCGCTGCTCGGCGCCGTGCCGCTGATCCTCGGCTACGGCGCGGGCAGCGAGCTGCGCCGGCCGCTCGGCATCGCGATCGCGGGCGGCCTGATCGTGAGCCAGGCGCTCACGCTCTTTACGACGCCGGTGATCTACCTCGCGTTCGACCGGATCGCGCAGCGTCTGCGCCAGCGCTTCGGCAGCGGCACGCACGGCGCGACGTCGTCTTCGTCGGAGAGCTGACGCGATGAATCTCTCGCGCCCGTTCATCTCGCGCCCCGTCGCGACCACGCTGCTCGCCATCGGCATCGCACTGGCCGGCCTCTTCGCGTTCACGAAGCTGCCGGTCGCGCCCTTGCCGCAGGTGGACTTTCCGACCATCTCCGTGCAGGCTACCTTGCCGGGCGCGGGCCCCGAAACGGTGGCGACCAGCGTGGCGAGCCCGCTGGAGCGGCACCTCGGCTCGATCGCCGACGTCACCGAGATGACCTCGCAAAGCTCGGTGGGCAGCACGCGCATCACGCTGCAATTCGGCCTGAACCGCGATATCGACGGCGCGGCGCGCGACGTGCAGGCGGCGATCAACGCCGCGCGCGCGGACCTGCCCACGAGCCTGCGGCAGAACCCGACCTACCACAAGGTCAACCCCGCCGACGCGCCGATTCTGATTCTCGCGCTCACCTCGCCCACGTTGAGCGCGGGCCAGCTCTACGACTCGGCGGCCACGGTGCTGCAGCAGTCGCTCTCGCAGGTGGACGGCGTGGGCGAAGTCGACGTGAGCGGCTCGGCGAATCCGGCCGTGCGCGTGGAGCTGGAGCCGCACGCGCTGTTTCACTACGGCATCGGCCTCGAAGACGTACGCGCGGCGCTCGCCTCGGCCAACGCCAACAGTCCCAAGGGCGATATCGAATTCGGCCCGCAGCGCTTTCAGCTCTACACCAACGACCAGGCGAGCAAGGCGAGCCAGTACAAGGACCTCGTGATCGCCTACCGCAACGGCGCGGGCGTGAAACTCTCGGACGTGGGCGAAGTAGTCGATTCGGTGGAAGACCTGCGCAACATCGGGCTGGCCAACGGCAAACGTTCCGTGCTCGTGATCCTCTACCGCCAGCCGGGCGCGAACATCATCGAGACGGTCGACCGCGTGGTCGCCATGCTGCCGCAACTCAAGGCGTCGCTGCCCGCCGACGTCGAGGTGATCCCGACGTCCGACCGCTCCGTCACGATCCGCTCCTCGCTCAAGGACACCGAGCGCACGCTCATGATCGCCGTGGCGCTCGTCGTGATGGTGGTGTTCCTGTTCCTGCGCAACTGGCGCGCGACGCTCATTCCGAGCGTGGCCGTGCCCATCTCGATCATCGGCACCTTCGCGGCCATGTACCTGATGGGCTTCTCGCTCGACAACCTCTCGCTGATGGCGCTCACCATCGCGACCGGCTTCGTCGTGGACGACGCCATCGTCGTGCTGGAGAACATTTCGCGGCATATCGAAAACGGCGTGCCGCGCATGAAGGCGGCGCTGCTCGGCGCGCGCGAGGTGGGCTTCACGGTGCTCTCGATCAGCGTGTCGCTCGTCGCCGTGTTCCTGCCGATTTTGCTGATGGGCGGCATCGTCGGGCGCCTGTTCCGCGAGTTCGCGCTCACGCTTTCGCTCGCCATTGCGGTGTCGCTCGTCGTCTCGCTCACGCTCACGCCGATGATGTGCTCGCGCCTGCTCCAGGAAGCGCACGAGAAGAAGGAGGAAGGCCGCTTCGCGCAATGGCTCGAACGCGGCTTCCTGCGCATGCAGGGCGGCTACGAGCGCACGCTCGGCTGGGCGCTGGCACATCCGATCGTCATCCTGCTCACGCTCGTCGCGACCATCGCGCTGAACGTCGCGCTCTACGTGGTCGTGCCCAAGGGCTTCTTCCCGCAGCAGGACACGGGGCGCCTCGTCGGCGGCATCCAGGCCGACCAGGCCACCTCGTTCCAGGCGATGAAGGTGAAGTTCTCCGAGATGATGCGCATCGTGCAGGCGAATCCGGCAGTGGAATCGGTCGCGGGATTTTCGGGCGGGCGCGCGACCAACTCGGGCTTCATGTTCATCTCGCTCAAGCCCAAGAGCGAGCGCAAGCTTTCCGCCGATGAGGTGATCGCGCAGCTGCGCGAGCCGCTCTCGAACGTGGCGGGGGCGCGCACCTTCCTGCAGGCGGTGCAGGACATCCGCGTGGGCGGCCGGCAGTCGAACGCGCAGTACCAGTTCACGCTGCTCGCGGACAACACCGCCGACCTCTACAAGTGGGGGCCGAAGCTCACCGAGGCGTTGCAGGCGCGCCCCGAACTCGCCGACGTGAATTCGGACCAGCAGCAAGGCGGCCTCGAATCGATGATCAACATCGACCGGCAGAGCGCCGCGCGGCTGAACATCACGCCCTCGCAGATCGACAACACGCTCTACGACGCGTTCGGCCAGCGCCAGGTCTCGACCATCTACAACCCGCTCAACCAGTACCACGTGGTGATGGAAGTCGCGCCGAAGTACTGGCAGAGCCCGACCATGCTCAACGAGATCTGGGTGAGCACCTCGGGCGGCACGGCGAGCGGCGCGCAGAGCACCAACGCGACGGCAGGCACGGTGACGGGCCCGACCACCGCCTCGACGGGCGGCACGGCCGCCACTACCGCATCGAGCGCCGCGACCATCGCCGCCGACTCCGCGCGCAACCTCGCGACCAACTCGCTCGCCGCGAGCGGCAAGTCGAGCGCGTCGTCGGGCGCGGCCGTCTCAACGTCGAAGGAAACCATGGTGCCGCTCTCGTCGATCGCCTCGTTCGGCCCCGGCACGACGCCGCTTTCGGTGAACCACCAGAGCCAGTTCGTGGCCTCGACGATCTCGTTCAACCTGCCGCCCGGCAGATCACTCTCCGACGCCACCCAGGCGATCTACGACACGATGGGCGAGATCGGCATGCCCGCGACGATTCACGGCAGCTTCCAGGGCACGGCGCAGGCGTTCCAGCAGTCGCTCGACAACCAGCCGCTCCTGATTCTCGCGGCGCTCGCAGCCGTGTATATCGTTTTGGGCATTCTGTACGAGAGCTACATCCACCCGCTCACGATTCTCTCCACCTTGCCCTCGGCGGGCGTGGGCGCGCTGCTCGCGCTGCTGCTCTTCAAGACGGAGTTCAGCATCATCGCGCTGATCGGCGTGATTCTGCTGATCGGCATCGTGAAGAAGAACGCGATCATGATGGTGGACTTCGCGATCCAGGCGTCGCGTGAGGGGCTGAGTTCGCGCGATGCGATCTATCAGGCCTGCCTGCTGCGCTTCCGGCCGATCATGATGACGACCTGCGCGGCGCTGCTGGGCGCGCTGCCGCTCGCGTTCGGGCGCGGCGAAGGCGCGGAACTGCGCGCCCCGCTCGGTATCTCGATCGTGGGCGGGCTGATCGTGAGCCAGATGCTCACGCTCTATACGACGCCGGTGGTGTACCTTTACATGGACCGGCTGCGCGTGTGGTGGGATGCGAAGCGCGGTCGCGCAGCGCCCGCGGCGCAGGCGGAGTGAGTGGGCGGTCTTGCAGCAGAAAACGGCTGAAGCGTGGCTTCAGCCGTATTTTTATGCGTGTGCCCGTCGAGGCTCGCGCTGGCGCAAATGCGCGGGCAGGCAACGCACGATCAGATGCAGCAACAGCGGCACGATGATGCCGTCGTCCACGACACCGGCGACCGGCATCGCGATATTGAACGGGTCGAGCGCATAGAGCGCGAGCAGCGCCGTGGCGGGCACGAGCCACACGGGGCGCCCCGGCTGACGCAGCGCGTGCCACAGCACGCGCGCATCGCCCTTCACCACATGCCATAGCAACGCGATACGTTTCATCTGCTTCCTCCTTGCGGCTGGCGCGATCGATGCGCTCGCCGCCTCAATGCTGCTCGTGACCCGGTGCGTCCGAGCGCGACGTCCTGATCACGAGCCCATCCGGCGCGAAATGGGCGTTGAACATGCCGTCCCCCGCCACGCCGCCTTCGGCCCAGTGCCAGCTCCACACTTCCTCGTGGCTCAACGCGTATTTTGCTACCGTGGCCGGCTTGCCGAGCAGGCGCCGCACTTCGTCCTGCGGCATGCCCGGCACGACCTGGGCGATATTCTGCGCCGTGAGCGCCTGGGTCATCGCCACGAGCTTGCCGTCTGCGTCGAAGTCGAGCATCCACGTGGTGAGGCCGTTGGGCCCACGCGGGTATTCGAGGCGCTGCGCGCCGTCGTCGTCCTCCCACACCATTTCGGGCTTGCCCGCCTGCCGGCGCACGTCCTCGACCGTCGAAACGCCAATACGCAGGCCGCCGAACGCCATCGAATCGGGTTTGATCGCGTTGACGGCGTCAGCGACCTTTTGCTGGTCGCACGCCGCGAGCAGCGTGGCGCAGACGGCGATCAAGGCCGCCGCGATCCAGGGTTTTCGTGACATATCCAGTTTGCGTTGCCGGCCAGGACCGCCGGGAAGTAGTTGAGACAGCGGTGCGGCCGGATCGTTCGGCGCGGTTGCCACGCTCACAGCTTCTGCGCAATCGCGAGCCTGAAAATGCGGGCCCAGCGCTTCGCCTCACGCTCGCTTTGCATCGGCAATTGCCAAAGCGGGTGCTTCGGATCGGCGACACGCAGCGCCACGTGCCAGCCGTTGACATCGCTCGCCGGCTGCGCGCCTTGCAGGTCGGCGAAGATATACGCGCCATGCGCGCCGCCCTGCGCCAGCTCGCAGAAGCGCTTGCCCGCCGCGAGACGGGCCTCGCCCCACGCGCCGCCCACGCGATGCGTCCAGTCGCCTTCGCCGCGCACATTGGGCGCCACATCGCGCATCCGGCGCCAGCACCAGGCGATGAGCGCGACGAACAACGCCGCGGCAAGCAAGGCTGCGCCCACGGCGACACCCGTGCCGAACTGCGCCGCGATGGCGTTGAAAGACCAGTACGCGCCGTAGACGAGCGCAGCGAAGGCAAATAGAACGACGACGATCGGCATGCGGATATTCCGTGCGGCGGGAGAAAGGCCAGGACAAATGTGGAGGGACGAGCGGGACAGATCGCGACGAGGCCCGCGCGCGTGGCGGGCCTCGTTTCCTGCTGAGGTTCGCGATGACTCGCGATAACTCGAAATAACTACTGCTGCGGATGCTGCGCGGCCCATTCCTTCAAGGCGCGCAACGTGTTCGTCACATGCTGGTCCGGCGACAGGCTCGTGTATTCGTAGATGATCTTGCCGTCCGGCGCGATCACATACGACACGCGATTGGCCATCGACTCGTGCATCGGCATCGACGCGTCGTACGACTTGATGATCTTCGAGTCTTCGTCGGCGGCCACCGGGAACTTGCTGCGGCACTCGCTCACCGAGAACTTCGTGAGCGTGTCGATGTTGTCGTGCGAAACGCCGATCACGGTCGCGCCGTACTGCTTGTACTGATCGACCGCTTCAGCGAATTCGTGCGCCTCGATCGTGCAACCCTTCGTGAACGCGGCCGGATAGAAGTACACGATCACCGGCCCCTTCTTCAGCTCCGAAGCGAGCGAATAGGTGTAGGTCTTGCCACCCAGCGATGCCTGGGTCGTGAAGTCGGGCGCGGAATCGCCCGGCTTGAGTGTCGCCTGTGCAGACAGCGTAAAGAGCGCAAGCCCGGCGCAGACGAGCGCCGCGGCTCCCGCCGCAAAGAACCTCGGTTTCATGTCAAATGCCCTCGAGTTGAATCGCCACGTCGGCGCGCGTTTTGCCCGCGGGTCTTGCCCATCATGCAAATGAGACGCATGACGCCGCGGCGATACCAATATTGGATCACACAATTGCGGCACTCGCAGCGCGCGCCCCGGCGCAAAGCTTACAACCTGATTTCAACCCTCGGCGTAGGCCGTGAACCACGCTCCGGCCCACAGGTTCAACTCGCCGAGCAGCGGCGGCGTGAGCGCGTTGAACATGCCGCCCGCCTCGCGCGCGAGGCGCTGCGCGCCATCGTGATCGCCGCGCTCGGCGGCGGTGGCGATGCGCAGCAGCGCGCCGAGCTCGCCGCGATGACCGTCCACGGCCTCGACGATCTCGCGCGCGAGGCCGAGACGATCGAGCGTGTGCTCGGGCGTCGAACCCACCAGCACGTGCACGAGCGAGAAGATGCCGGTCATGAAGGCGGCATCGGCGAAATCGGGGTCCTGCGGGCTCAGGCTGCGCGCGGCAAGCTCCATGAAGTGCGAGCGCGTGCCCGCGAGCTGCACGAGCGGGTCCGAGCCCCAGGGCAGGTCGCGTCCGCTCGCGTAGAGCAGCAGTTGCGCCCAGCGCGCGATCTGGCGCGTGCCCGCCGCGAGCACCGCTTCGCGCAGCGACGAAATCGGCCGCCCCGGTGAGTACGCGCTCGAATTGACGAGACGCAACAGTTGCACCACTACGCCCGGGTGGCTGCGCAGTTCGCGCTCGAGTTCCGCCGTGCCGACGTCGTTGGCCACCAGCGCGAGCAGGCGCACGAGCGCAAGGCGTGACGACCGCACGCGCGGCGCGCGCAGCACCTGCGGGCGCGCAAAGAAGTAGCCCTGAAAAAGCTCGAAACCGAGCGACGAGGCCAGTTCGAAGTCCTCGCCCGTCTCGACCTTCTCGGCGATCAGCGTCTTGCCATGCGCGGCGAGGCTCGCGACCAGCCCGGGCAGCGCCGCGCGCTCGGTCTGCAGCAGGTCGACCTTGATGATGTCCGCGTAAGGCAAGGCGCGCAGCAGGCTCTCCGTGATCTCGCACACGTCGTCGAAGGCAATGCGGTAGCCGGCGCGGCGCAGTTGCGCGAGACGCTCCAGCACCGCGGCGTCGAAGCGCACGTGTTCGAGCACCTCCAGCACGAAGCGGGCCGGCGGCAGCAGATGCACGATGTCGTCGAACAGCAACTCGCGGCTGATGTTGACATAGCCGTAGTGACGGCCGAGCACCGCGGGCACGCCGAGCTGGCCGATCGTGCGCGTCATCACCTGGGCCGTGGCGAGCGCGTCGTCGTCGACGTCCGCGCGGTTCTGCGCGCCGCCGCGGAACAGCAGCTCATAGGCGTTGAGCACGCCATTGCGATCGAGAATAGGCTGCCGCCCGAGATAGACGAACGGCTGCAGACCGGTTGATGACCCGGGCGCAAGGCCGGGTTGTGAAGCTGACGGCATAGAAGGCGCGGAACCAGGGGTGCCCCTGCCCGCATCGTCTCGCGCAGCCTCGCTTGCCGGCGCGGCAAACGCTGACGATGAATCGGACATGGCGGATGACTCGTACGGATGGAATGGCCGGTAATGGCCGCCGACGCGCCGAGCCGCCCCTGCGGCCCGCAAGACGGGCGCTTCACGCGCGCCGACCCATCGCGCATGGCGAACGGCGTCTCGACCGGCGCCACTTTAACCGAATCTCGACGCCGCCGCACCGATCTCCCGTCACGTTTAGGCGTTAGGTGTTTTTTCGGTCGCCGCGGCTAAAGATTTCTCGTCCCGGGTCGATAACTTGCTCTGATGGGCGGCTTCAGCCGGATACGGAAACCGGCCAGGACGCCACAGACAAACAAAGGGTTGCCAGCGACAGACATGGAAGCGAACAGGATCTCCGCGCCCCGCCAGGGCTGGTTGCGCACGGTCGTCGACCGGCTCTACGCGCTTGCCGGCCTCGAGGGTATTGCTGGCGACCCGCCCATGCCTCGCGACGCGAACGCGCCACATGCCGCGCAGGCACAGCACGCAGCGCAGGTAGCCGACGCATCCGATGACAAAGGCGCCGCACCGCTCGTGCCGCCCTCGCCTGCCGCAGCCGAACCCGACTACGCCGACGCCGTATCGCGCTCGTTCGAGAACACGGCCGCCGCGGTGGACTTCCTCGTGCACGTGGACGCCAGGCTGCACTTTCTCTACGTCTCGGACGCGAGCCTGCGCTTCGCGGGCTATCACCGCGAGTTCCTGCTCGGCGCCACGCTCGCCGACATCGTCACGCCCGAGCATCACGAGCGCCTCGAGGCGCTCATCGCGCGCGCCGCGCACAGCGGCGCGGTGGAAAAAGACACGGTCGATCTCGTCAAGGCGCTCACCTACCCGCTGCCCGTGGAACTGCGCGTGCAGCGCGCCCAGTATGGCGAGACGGCCGGCTTCGCCGTGGCGGGCTTCGACGTCTCGGGCTGGCAAGGCACCGAGGCCGCGCTCACCCACGCGCTCCATCACGACCCGCTCACCGGTCTGCCCAACCAGGCCGCGCTTGCGCCCGCGCTGCAGCGCGCCCAGGCCGACGCGGACCATTTCGGCGTGCCGGTGGCGCTGCTGCTGCTCGACCTCGACGACTATCAGCGCGTGAACCGCGCGCTCGGCTACGACGCCGGCGACGAGCTGCTGCGCGAGACCGCGCGGCGACTCACGCACCTCGCGCTGCAGGGCGAAATGATCGCGCGCATCGGCAGCGACGAGTTCGCCATTCTGATCACGCCGCAACGCCACGCCGCGCCCGACGAAGTGCGCGCCGCCGCCGAAGCGCTCGGCCGGCGCCTGCTCACCTCGATCCTGCAGCCGTACTCGTTTCGCAATCAGCCCGTGCACCTTTCGGCGAGCATCGGCATTGCGTTCCATCCGGACCAGCAACCGGGTGCGTCCGGTGCGGGCGACGCCGATGCCAGCGCCGACACCACGCCGCTCATCCGCCGCGCGGACCAGGCGCTCCAGCAGGCCAAGGCGATCGGCGGCAACACGCTGACGTTGCACGTGCCCGTTGACGATCCCACCGACGCCATGCGCCTGAAGCTGGAGTCGGACCTCTACGACGGTGTGCGCAACGGCGAATTCTCGCTACACTTCCAGCCCATCACGAGCAGCGCGTCGCGCGGCGTGGTCGGCGTGGAAGCATTGATCCGCTGGCAACATCCATTGCACGGTCTCGTGCCGCCTTCAACATTTATTCCCCTTGCGGAATCGGTCGGCCTGATTAATTATCTCGGCAACTGGGTTTTGAAGGCTGCCTGTATGCAACTGACCCAATGGGACGAGCAAGGCATCGAGCTGCAGTACGTGGCGGTCAATGTCTCGCCCCAGCAGTTCCGCAATCCGCGTTTCAGGGAAAGTGTCGAGGAGGCGATCGAGCTCACCGGAGTCGATCCGTGCCGGCTCGTGTTCGAGATCACCGAAAGCCTGCTCATGCACGATCCGCAGCATGCGAAAACGCTGCTCGAAGAGCTCACCTCGCTTGGCATTCGCTTCGCGGTGGACGACTTCGGCACGGGGTATTCGAGTCTTGCGTACCTGCAGCGCTTCCCGCTCTCGAAGCTGAAGATCGATCGAAGCTTCGTCGAGAACCTCATCACTTCGCGCAACGATCAGGCGATCGTGAACGCGGTGGTGGGGCTCGCGCGTACGCTCGATCTCGAGCTCGTGGCCGAGGGTGTGGAGACGGAGGCGCAGCGCGAACTGCTGACGAACATGGGTTGCGAGCATATCCAGGGATGGCTCGTCTGCAAGGCGCTGCCTTCAGAAGAATTGCAGCAACGCTTCGTTTCGGGTGCGTTGCACGTGCACGAGGTGCAATGATGCGGGCATCGCAAACAGCAGGGCTTTCGCGAAATTGACATGGTTCAGATGGTAAAGGCCGTCCTGCTAGACCGCTTGTGGGCCCGCATGAATGAACGCGGGGACTTCCCCTTGCTGTCGCAATCGCTGCGCACCACGGTCGCGGCGATGACGAACGACGACTACGATTTCAGCGCACTCGTGAAGGTCGTGCTCTCGGATTTCGCGCTCACGCAGAAAGTGCTGCGTCTCGCGAATTCGGCCATGTACATGGCGTTCGGCGGCAACATCACGACCGTCACGCGCGCGCTGATGGTCCTTGGCATGGACGCGGTCGGCCATCTCGTCGTCGGCCTGAAGATCGTCGATCACTTTCACCACAGCGCGCCGCGCCGCATCGACGCCAAGCTCGAACTGAACCGCACCATGCTCTCGGGCTGCGTCGCGCGCAAGCTCACCGAGCACGGCGACCTGCGCGCGGGCGAAGAGGCCGTGGTCTGCACGCTGATGCGCCAGGTGGGCAAGCTGCTCGTGGTGTTCTATCTCGAACCCGAGTGGGACCAGATCCGCCGCGAGATCGATGAAGGCTCGAGCGACGACGAGGCCTGCCTCGAAGTGCTCGGCGTGACCTTCGAAGAACTCGGCCTCGAAGCCGCCACGCGCTGGCGCCTGCCCGACACGATCCGTGAGGGCATGCGCCAGTACGACCCGGCCGACAAGGGACCGCGCGACGTGCAGTGGCTGCGCGCCATCACCAACTATTCGACGGAAGTTGCGCGCGTGCTGACCACGCAGGGCCTCTCCGAGGAGATGCGCGAGACGCATATCGCCGAACTCGCTCAGCACTACGGCCGCGCGCTCTCGACCGATGCCGATGTGCTCGTGCAGATGAGCCTCGCGCTCGCGCGCGAGGAAGCCGAAGACGGCGTGATGCGCGAGATCGTCGAATTGCGCGCCAACGCCGACGCCATCGCCCGCGAAGCGCTCGATCCCGAGGCGCGCATTGCGGCCGGCGTCGAGGACCTGCGCGCATTGCCGGCCGACAGCGCACTGAGCACCGCCCTCACGCTCGCAACCGAAACCGTGCTCGCGGGCCTGGGTTTCGCACGCAGCGTGGTGTTCGTGCGACGCGGGGCGAATATGTTCGAGGCGCAGCACGGCTTCGGCGCGCACATGGGCGATGTGCTGCCCAAGCTCGCGTTTTCCGCCGCGTTCCAGCCCGACGTGTTTCACCTCGCCATCGCGAACAAGGTCGGCATCTTCATCGAGAATGCGCGCGATGCGAAGATTCTCGCGCGCCTGCCCGGCTGGTATCGCTCGAGCTTCGACGACGCGCGCGCGTTCGTCCTGCTGCCGGTGGGCGCCCCTGGCGTCGAGCCCGTCGCGCTGATGTATGGCGACTGGCTCGTGAACCAGGAGCCGCGCCGCATTTCACAGAAAGAGATGAGCGCGTTGAACGATCTCGCGCAGCAGCTCGCGCGCTTCTTCACGCACGTTCCGCAGACTGCCTGACTCTCAACTGAGTCCCGACTGAGCCGGGGCGCACCGCATCGCTTCGCGGCACCGCCCCGCCCGCTCAATCTTCGATCCGTTCCAGCCCCTCGTCTTCCGCGTCGCGGCCGGACGCGCCCGCCCATTCCGCGGCCGTGAGCGAGATCGCCGCGACCGTCGCGGCGTCGAGCGGCTCGAGTTCCGCGCACAGCGCCTCCACGCGGGCCCAGTCCGCGCGCTCCAGCGCCTCGGAAAGTTCGAGCAGCCGCCCGAGCGCGCCCTCGCGCTTGACGATCGCCGTGCGGATCGGCTTGGCCAGCGTGAGCACTTCGAGCGTGCTTTCGAGCGGGCCGCCGAATACCGCCTCGACGAACGAGAACACCCCTACGAGAAACGCCGCGTCTTCGTCTTCGAGGTGTGCGTGGGCAAGCTGCGTCACCGCGATTTCCATGAAGCGCGCGCGCGTGGCGACGAGTTGCAGCAGCGGGTCGTCTTCGGCGGCGATCTTGCGGCCGTCCGCGTAAAGCAGCAACTGCGTCCAGCGCGCGATGGCGTTGGTGCCGGTCGCATTGATCGCCTCGCGCAGCGTCGTCACCTTGCGGCCGATGTTCATGCTGCCCGAGTTGGCAAGCCGCATCAGATGCATCACGAGCACGGGGTTGAGCTTCAGCTCCGCTTCGAGCTGCGCGACCGTGGGCTCGGCCGCAAGCAGATGCAGCAGGTTCAGCAACGCCTGGCGCGGCGCGCTGGAGCGGCGCGCGCCGCCGTGCGGTTTCGCGAAGAAGTAGCCCTGGAAGCGGTCGAAGCCGAGGTCGTGCGCGCGCTGATAGTCTTCCTGGGTCTCGACGCCCATGGCCACGAGAAGCTTGCCCGCCGCCTTCATCACGCTCGCGAACTTCGGCAGCACCGTGGGCGCGATCTCGCGGATATCGATCTTGATGGCGTCCACATACGGCAGCAGTTTCGCAAGCGACTCATCTGCCTTCGACACATGATCGAGCGCGAAGCGGTAGCGGCGGCGGTGCAACTCGACGAGCCGCGCGATCAGATCCGGATCCGCGCCGATGTCTACGGGCAACTCGAACATGACGCGCTCGGGGCTCACGCGCTGCAGGCCGTCGTGAAAAAGCGCGTCGCGCGTCATATCGAGCCAGGCGGGATGGCCCGCAAGCGAGGCGCGCAAGACGGGCGCGGCGAAGCTTTTGAGGAGCGCGGTGCTCGTGGCGGAAGGCTTGGGCGTCAGGCCCGAGGCCTGGTCTTTGGCGGCCGCTTCGGCCTCTTGTTCGATTTCGGCGCTTTCGCGCCGGTCCACGAGGCGCGGCGACGTCTCGAACGCGCAGAGGAGGCCCTCCCGGTCGAGTATCGGCTGGCGCGCGAAATACACGTCGATGGGCGGGCCGGCGTGTTCCGGCGACTGCGTGCTGCCCGCGACTCCTGTCGTCTGCGGCCGGTCTGCGGCGTTGAAGCTCATGGGGTCCCCCGCGCGGCGCCGCGCGCATGGCGGCGCCCTGGTCTTGTTTCTTGGCATGCCGCAACCGTTTGCGCTTCGCACACATGGCGCGCCGGACGCGGCACTTTCCTGGCTCGATTTTATCCTGGCAAGTAAGGCGCGGAAATGAAGTTCTGCGCGATCCGCGGGATTTTTTTGTAGTTTTTGCAGTGCCACATGCGTCGCCGGCACTGCGTTGCCGCTCGAAGCACGAACGATTTGATACGCAATCCGAAGCAAAGGCGCGAAAAAAAACCGACCGGCTGGATTTCGTCCAGCCGGTCGGTCTATCAGCAACTTCCGATTACTTGAGCACGACCTTCACGTCGAAATACTTCGCCGCGATGCGGTCGAGCGTGCCGTCCGCCTTCAGGTCCTTGAGCGCGCCGTTCAGCGCGGCCTTGAGCGCCGCGTCGTTCTTGCGCACACCGTAGCCCACGCCCTCGCCGAGCAGCTTCACGTCCACGACCTGCGGGCCCGCGAACGCGAAGGCCGCGCCCTGCGGCTTGTTCAGGAAGCCCTTGGAAGCGGCTTCGGCGTCGAGAAACGAGGCGTCGAGGCGGCCCGAAACGAGGTCCGCGTAGATCTGGTCCTGCGTCGGGTACGGCACGACGTCGACGCCTGCGGGCGCCCACTTCGCTTTCGCGTAGGTTTCCTGGATCGTGCCCTGGAGCACGCCCACGTGCTTGCCCTTGAGCGACTCGGGCGTGGGCTGCAGCGTGCTGCCCTTCTTCGCGATCATCTGGTTCGGAATCGCGTAGATCGGGTCGGTGAAGTCGATGGCCTGGCGGCGCTGGTCCGTAATCGACATGTCGGAATTGATCGCGGCGAACTTGCGCGCCTGCAGCGCCGGAATCAGGCCGTCGAACGAGTTTTCCACCCACACGCACTTTGCCTTGAGCTTCGCGCAGACGGCATTGCCCACGTCGATATCGAAGCCCTGCAGTTCGCCTGCGGGCGACTTCGATTCGAACGGCGCGTACGACGCCTCCACGCCAAAGCGGATTTCCTTGATATCGGCGGCGTGTGCGGCCCCTGCCGCGCCTGCCGTCATGGCGGCCACGCAGAATGCGAGCGTTGCCAGCTTGTTCCAGTTCGTCTTCATCAGTGTCTCTTTCCAGTCAGATTGGGTGCGCCGGCGAAGCCCGTACAGGCAGCTTCATGGCTCGATTCGCCGCTAAAAAACGGCTTCCCGGCGCCGGCACAGGATCGCTGCGCCAAAACCACGGCTCAAGCGCGCGCACCGTGTGTGGTGCGCCGCAGCAACCGCGAGGGCGCGATTGTACCGCGATGGCGCCGCCCCGCCGCGCGTGCGGCAAGCGGCGCATGGCGCGCCCGCGCGGCAGCGAGCGGACGCGATGCGTTCGAACCTGCAAACGGGTGTCGTGGATGCGCAAGCGCGTGAAAGCGCGTGCGCTTGCGGCTAGCGCTCAAGCGAGCGCGGCGAGCGTCTCCCGGGTCGTGTCGACGACGAGCAGGCCCGCGCGCAAGCCCGGCTTCACGCCGGGATTCGGAAACACGATGCGCTCCTCGTCGTGCTGCACGACGTAGCGGTAGGCGCCGTCTTCCGCCAGCACCTCGCCGCGTGGGAACGGCGTGAAGTTGGGCACGTCGGCGGCCACGTTGAGCTTGAGCGCCGCGCTCTGCTTCGTGATCTGGCCGATCACCGTGAAGATGCGCGGCATCTGCGCACCCTTTGGCAACGACAATTCCCCAGCCACGAGACGGCGCACGGCAGCATCGGCGCCGGCGAAGCGAGCCAGATCGTTCTGGCCGAACGGACGCACCTTGCCAAGCTCGAGCGTGCAGGCGAGCGCGCCACACGTCTCCGCCGTAAACGACGACAAGGTCGCGCCCTTCTCGGTGTGGATCAGCACGGCCGCGATGCGCGCGTCGGCGAGCCATTCGAGCATCGCGCGCGCGGGCGGCTCGCCCGTGTGCGGCAGCAGCGCGAACTGCTCGAACGCCGAAGCGCGGATCGCCGTATGCATGTCGAGGTGCCAGCGCGCGAAGGGCGCATCGGCAGAACTCGCGGCCTTCGCGAAGAAGCGCTGCGCCGCCGCTTCGAGCGCCACGGCGCGCGGCGCCTCGCGGCTCGCCGGCACACGCGCATGGCGGCCGCCGAACAGGCGGTTGAGATCGTCGTCGAGATAGCGCTCGCCGGCGCGCATTGCGCCGGCATTGCCGAGCACCGCGAGCACGCGGCAGGCGAGCGGCGCGCGGCCCGCCGCGATGTCGGCCACGAGTTGCGAGAGCAGCTCGATCGGCGCGGTCTCGTCGCCGTGCACGCCCGCCGAAACCAGCACGCTGCGCGTCGTGTCGTCGACGTGTGCCGGTTCCAGCTCCAGCACGCCCTCGTCGAGCCATTGCCAGCGCACGCCGCCCGCGCATTCGCCGCGCGCCGCCTCGGGCGTGGCTGGGCGCGCGCCCGCGAGCGTGTATGCGAGAAAGTCCTCGAGCGGGGTATCAGCGCTGGAAGTCATAGAGCGATCCGAGGCCGAGAATCTGCGTGAGTTCGTCGAGCGCCGTGCGCGACTCGACGAGCAGTGTCGGATCGGTCAGATCCTGCGGCGCGAGCCGGTCCCGATAGTGCCGCTCGATCCAGCCGTCGAGGCGCGTGAAGAGCGCGTCGTTCATCCACACGCCAGGCGCCGTCGCCGCGCGTTCTTCCTCGCTGAGCACCACGCGCAGACGCAGGCACGCCGGTCCGCCGCCGTTCTTCATGCTCTCGCGCAGGTCGAACACGAGCACCTCGTCCACCGGCCCGCTGCTCGCGACCAGTTCGTCGAGGTAGATGGCCACGTGAGGATTCTCGCGGCTTTCCTGCGGCACGACGAGAATCTGCGTGCCGTCCGCGCGGCTCAGCAGCTGGCTGTTGAAAAGATAGGACGACACTGCGTCGGCCACGCTCACGCGCGCTTCGGGCACTTCGATCACGTGGAACGGCGCGTCGTGCGCCGCGAGCTTCGTGCGCAGTTCGTCGTAGACCGCTTTCTGGTCGACGAACGCGCGCTCGTGGCAAAACAGCGTGCTGCGGTTGCCCACGGCGATCACGTCGTTATGGAACACACCGGCGTCGATCACGTCCGGATTCTGCTGCGCGAACACCGTGCCGGCATCGGTCAGGCCGTGGCGCTGCGCAATGGCGCGGCTCGCCTCGAACGTCTGCCGCGCCGGGAAGCGCTTGGGCTCCGGTCCTCGGCGGTATTCGCTGCGCCCGTACACGAAAAATTCCACGCCGCGCTCGCCGTACTGCGCGCTAAAACGCGTATGGTTGGCCGCGCCTTCGTCGCCGAGCGCGGGCGTGCCCGGCAGCGCCTCGTGCACGACGAAGTGCGACGGGTCTGCGAACACCGTGGCGAGCGTGCGGCGCGTGGCCTCGTGCTCGATCGCGCGATGCAGCTTGCTGCACAGGTTCGCGGGCGTGAAATGCACACGCCGGTCAGGCGTATCCGCCGAAGGGCTCACCGTGGCCGCATTCGCGGTCCACATGGCCGACGCGGAGCTTGCCGCGGCGAGCAGTTCGGGCGCGTCCTTCGCGGCGCGCGCAATCGCTTCGGCATCCTTACCGCCAAAGCCCAGCTCGCGCAGCAGCCGGATGGACGGCCGCTCCTGCGGCGGCAGCACGCCTTGCGCGAAACCGAGGTCGGCGAGCCGCTTCATTTTGCGCAAGCCCTGCTGCGCTGCGGCGCGCGGGTTCGCGACGGACTTTTCGTTGCTCTGCGAGGCGACGTTGCCGAACGACAGCCCGGCGTAGTTGTGCGTGGGGCCGACGAGTCCGTCGAAGTTGGCTTCAAGGGTTTGCATCGTCGTTCCTTAGAAGTGAAGACCCGGCGAAACGCTCGCGGGCATCTGCAGTTGCGCGCTTTCGACCGAGGCCATCGGGTAGGCGCAGTAGTCGGCGGCGTAGAACGCGCTCGGCCGGTGGTTGCCCGAGCGGCCCGCGCCGCCGAACGGCGCGCCGCTCGACGCACCGTTGGTCGGCCGGTTCCAGTTCACCACGCCCGCGCGGATCTCGCGCGTGAAGCGCTGCCACAGCGCTTCGTCGTCGGCGAGCAGGCCCGCCGAGAGGCCGTACGCCGTGTTGTTGGCTTGTGCAATGGCGTCGTCGAAACCCGCGTAGCGGATTACCTGCG
Organism: Paraburkholderia sp. CNPSo 3076; assembly: GCF_026343935.1. Taxonomy (NCBI): domain Bacteria; kingdom Pseudomonadati; phylum Pseudomonadota; class Betaproteobacteria; order Burkholderiales; family Burkholderiaceae; genus Paraburkholderia; species Paraburkholderia sp. CNPSo 3076. Next base: position 226,436 of record NZ_JAPMAL010000009.1, read on the forward strand.
CGAGCGGGCCAAAGTGCTCCTCGTCGGGCAGGTCCGCCACGCCCGTCACGTCGAGAATCGCCGGCGTCACGAAGCCGAGCGCCGGGTCGCGCTGCGTCATCGGCAGCAAGGCGCGTGCGCCGCGCCCGAGCAACTGCGCCTGCGCGCTCATCAGCTTGCCCGCCGCGCGCGCCGAAATCACGGCGCCCATAAAGGGCTGCGGCTCGGCGTCGTACTCACCCACGGTAATGCGCGCACTCACTTCGACGAAGCGCGCAAGGAAGCGCTCGCCGAATGCGTCTGCGGGCACAAGAAGGCGGCGCGCGCACGTGCAGCGCTGCCCCGCCGAAAGAAACGCCGACTGGATCGCGTGATGCACGGCGGCATCGATATCCTCGACCGGCGCGACGACGAGCGGATTGTTGCCGCCCATCTCCAGCGCGAGCACGATCTCGGGCCGGCCGCCGAACTGGCGATGCAGCAGCGTGCCCGTGTCCGAGCTGCCCGTGAAAAAGAGCCCGTCGATCTGTTTGTGATTCGCAAGCGCAATGCCGGTGTCGCGTTCGCCCTGCACGAGGTTGAGCACGCCCGCGGGCAAGCCGGCTTCGCGCCAAAGCTCGGCCGTGACGCGCGCCACTTCCGGAGCGAGTTCCGAAGGCTTGAACACCACAGCGTTGCCCGCGATCAGCGCCGGCACGATATGGCCGTTGGGCAGATGGCCCGGGAAGTTGTACGGACCGAACACGGCGACGACGCCGTGCGGGCGATGGCGCAGCACCGCCACGCCGTCGGCCATCGGCGCGCGCTTCTCGCCGGTGCGCTCGCCGTAAGCGGTGATCGAGATTGCGACCTTGGCGGCCATCGATGCCGCTTCGGTGCGCGCTTCCCAGAGCGGCTTGCCGGTCTCGCGACCAATGGCCTGGGCGAGCGTTTCCTTCTTTTCGGTGACGAGAGCGGCGAAGCGCTTCACGATCTCGCAGCGCGCTTCGAGCGGCGTTTGCGCCCACGCGGCAAACGCGCGGCGCGCGGCATTCACGGCGCGATCGACATCTTCGGCGCTCGCGCCATTGCCGCTCCACACGGTCTCGCCCGTGCCGGGGTTGCGCGAAGCGAACGCGGGGCCCGAGGCCGCGCACCATTGTCCATCGATGTAAAGCTCGTTCATGGTCATCCCTTTTGATGCTTTTGCGCGGGGCCGAGCACGCGCACCGGATCGCCCGCCGCGACGTTCAGCGCCGCCGCTTCCCTGGCGCTCAGCGTGAACACGCCGTCGTGCACGACGCCCGGCGCGAACCCCACGCGGAAATCGCCGAGCGACGTGTTGGATACGAGTGAGCGCACGCCCGCTTCGGCATGCGCCTCACCGATCTCGACCGGCACGACCACGCTCTCGCGCACCGTGCGCAGGTCGCCGATGTGGCATTCGAGCACCGGGCCCGCGTCGAAGATATCGACGTGATTCTCGTAGCGCAGCCCCTCGGCTTCGAGCATGCGGCGCGCGGGAATCGTGTCGGCATGCGTGAGGCCGACACAAGCCTGCGCTTCCTCGGGCAGCAGCTCCACGTACACCGGATAACGCGGCATCAGTTCCGCGAGGAACGACTTGCGCCCGTGCGAGCTGAGGTAGTCGGCAGCGTTGAAATCGATCTGGTAGAAGTGCGAACCGACCGCACGCCAGAACGGCGACGTGCCTTGCGCGTCGAAATGGCCGCGCAATTCCGCGCACAGGCGCTCGGGAAAGCGCTCGCGAAACTGCGCGATGAACATGAAGCGCGATCGCGAAAGCAGGCTGCCCATTCCGCCCGTGCGATAGCGCGGCGAAAGAAAGAGCGAACACACCTCGGCATAGCCCGTGAGATCGTGCGAGATATTGAGCGCGCGCATGCGCGTCCAGATGCCGAGCTCCTGGCTTGCGTGCACCACCGTGCTCACGCGGTAGTTGTAGAACGGCTGCTCCAGACCCACGGCCGTTTCGATGCCGCATACGCCGGCCACGTCGCCCGTGGCCGTGTCTTCCATCACGAAGAAGTAGCCGGCTTCGCGCAGCTCGGCCTCGCCCGCCAGCGTGCGCCGCGCGCGCTCGATGCGCGCCTTGAGCGCCTCGCGATCGGGCTTGAAGGTGGTGAGGCCGGGGCCCGTTTCCTGAGCGAGCGAGACGAGTGCGTCCACGTCGCCCGTTTGCACGACGCGTACCACGATCATTGTGCGTCTCCCATATAGGCATCCTCTGTTTGCGGGGTGGCGCGATATAGCGGCGCACAGCGCACCGGCTCGCCGTCCTGCACGCCGAGCGCGGCGCGCGCGCTCGCGTCGAGCGGCGCGATGATGCCCGCGCCCTTCTCGCTCTCGGGCAGCGTCGCGAGCACGCAGCGGAACTCGCCCGCGTGCTGGCTCGCGACCAGATACGCCGCGCCTTCCAGGTTCGTTGCGAGCGCCACTTCGCGCACCGTGCGCGTCTCGTTGCCGGCGACCGAGGCCGTGCGGTCCACCTGCGCAGTCAGCACCGGGCCTGCGTCGAAAATATCGACGTAACGATCCGGCTCGAAGCCTTCTTCCAGATGGATCTCGTAAGCGAGCAAGGCGCTCGGATCGGGCTCGCCGAGCACGCGCTGCGCCGGCTCCGGCAGCAGCGGCACATAGAGCGGATAAGCCGGCATGACCTCGGCGATGAAGGTGCGGCTGCGTCCGCCCGAGGCCAGTTCGATGTCCTTGAAATCGCGTCCGAAGAACTTGCGCCCCACGGCCTCCCAGAAGGGCGAGGCGCCCGTGTCGTCGGTCACGCCGAGCAGCAGCGAGAACACTTCGGGCGTGAAGCGCCGGCGGTTCATCGCGACGTACATCATGCGTGCGCGCGACATGAGATGCGCGGCCGCGTCGCCGCGCAGCGAGGGCTCGATGTAGAAGCCCGCGAGGCGGCTCTTGCCCGTGAGTTCGTGCGACATCGTGAGCGCGTGAATCTTGCGGTTCACGTGCAGCTCGCGCGACGCATGAATGAGCGCGTCGTTGCGAAACGCGTAGAACGGCTCGGCGTAGCCGGCCGCCGCCACGATGCTCGAGGTGCCGACGAGCCGCCCCGTGGCGGAATCTTCGAGCACGAACAGATAGAACTCCTCACCGGGGAAGTCCACGTCCGCGCGAAACGAATCTTCTGAAAGCGCGATGCGCGCTTCCAGCGCCGCGCGGTCGTGCGGCAGCGAATGCAGCACCGGCTGCGCGGTGTGCGCCATGTGGGCGATCGCGTCGAGATCGGAAAGCCTGGCGGGGCGAACGAATAGCATCGTCGGTCCTGTGTGTGCGCTGGGTTGCGGCTGGGTTACGATTTAGCGTGCACCGATCACATCTGCGCAGGCGTGCTCGAAGCGCGCAAAGCCTTCGTCGAGGTCCGCTTCGGGAATGATGAGCGAGGGCGCGAAGCGCAGCACGTCCGGCCCGGCAATCAGCATCATCACGCCGCGATTCGCGGCCGCCCCGTTGAAGTCCTTGGCGCGGCCCGCAAAGCGCGCATTCAGTTCGGCGCCGATCAGAAGCCCCTTGCCGCGCACTTCCTTGAACATGTCGAAACGCTCGTTGAGCTTCGCGAGCTTGCCGCGAATCGCTTCGCCGCGCGCGCGCACGCCCGCCAGCAGCGCCGGATCGCTCACCAGCTCGACCACCTTGCCCGCAATCGCGGCGCCCAGCGGATTGCCGCCATAGGTCGTGCCATGCACGCCCACCTTGAAGTGCGCCGCAATCGCTTCGGTCGTGAGCATCGCGCCGATCGGAAAGCCGTTGCCGAGCGCCTTGGCCGTCGTGAGGATGTCGGGCGTGACGCCCGTATCTTCGTAAGCGTAGAAGTGGCCCGTGCGGCCCACGCCCGTTTGCACCTCGTCGAAAATCAGCAGCGCGCCGTGCGCATCGCACGCTTCGCGCAGCGCGCGCAGGAACGCGGGATCGGCGGGAATCACACCGCCCTCGCCCTGCACCGGCTCGACGATCACAGCGCAGGTCTGCGCGCCGATGGCGCGCTTCGCCGCTTCGATATCGTTGTACTCCAAGTGCGTGATGCCACCCGGCACGGGGCCGAAGCCTTCCGAATACTTGGGCTGGCCGCCCACGCTCACGGTGAAGAACGTGCGGCCGTGGAACGACTGGGTGAACGAGATGATCTCGAACTTGTCGGCGCCGTGCCGATCGAACGCCACGCGGCGCGCGAGCTTGAGCGCCGCCTCATTGGCCTCCGCGCCCGAGTTCGCGAAGAACGCGCGGTCGGCGAACGTAAGTGCTTCGAGCTGGCGCGCAAGACGCAACACCGGCTCGTTGGTGTAGCCGTTGCCGATGTGCCAAAGCTTGCTGCCCTGCTCCTCGAGCACGCGCAGCAACTCCGGGTGCGCGTGGCCGAGCGAGGTCACGGCGATGCCGCACGCGAAGTCGATGTAATCGCGGCCCTCGGTGTCCCACACGCGCGAGCCTTCCCCGCGATCCGGCACGAACGGCGCGGGCGAGAAACACGGCACCATCACTTCGTCGAAGGTCTTGCGGCTCACAGTCTGGTCGTTCATGGCGATTCCTCTATTACTCAGTGCGTGTCGAATTCGGGGTCGGTGTGCGTTGGGGCCGTGCCCTTTCGCTCAGGTAGCTTGTGCAGTGTAGGCAAGCTCGGCGCAAACGTCTTGCGCAGGCGCGACGCGTTTTTTCGTACGGAACCTGCAAGGTCCGGACGCTTGCCGCGCCGCGGCCAGGTTCACTGAACTTCCGGCGGCTCGACGAGCGCGCCCGCGCGCGGCTCGGCGGCGGCCCCGCCGTGCTGGCGCTCGATCCAGTTGCGGCGATCCTCGCGCGGCGTCACGCCGAAGCGCTCGCGGTACGCATTCGAAAAATGCGCCGCTGAAGAAAACCCGCACGCGAGACTGATCTGCACCACCGACTTGCTGGTGCGCTGCAACTGCGAGCGCGCCTTGGCAAGGCGCAGGCCCAGGTAGTACTTCGACGGCATCGCGCCGAGGTACTGGCGAAAGAGCCGCTCGAGCTGCCGCCGCGACACGCCCACGAGATTCGCGATCTCGTCGGTCGTGAGCGGGTCCTCGATATTCGCCTCCATCAGCTTGAGCGCGTCGTTCAGGCGCGGGTGCCGCTCGCCGGGCGCGGTCACGAACGGAATACGCTGGCGCTCGTCGCCGCTGCGCAGCGTGCTTGCGCCGAGCGCGTCGGCAATGCGCTCGGCGAGTTCCGGGCCATGGTCGCGGCCGATCATCGCGAGCATGAAGTCGAGCGTGGCCTGGCCGCCCGCGCAAGTCGCGCGGTCGCGGTCGATTTCGTAGATGTGCTGTGTGACGATGGTGCGCTCGAACTGCTCGGCGAACTGCTGGAACGTCTCCCAGTTCGCGGCCACGCGATAGCCCTGCAACTGCCCCGCCATCGCGAGCCACCAGATGCCGTGGTGAATGCCCGTGACGAGCGGCGTGCGCTGGCCCACGCGCGCGAGGCTCGCGAGAAAGAGCCGGTAGTCGGCGAACTGCTGGTAGCGCTCGGTGACGACGATGAGCCAGTCGGCCGCAACGGCGTCGCCGAACGCGCAGTCGGCGGGCCACTGCGCGCCGCCCGCGAGCGGCACGGGGCGGCCGTTCCACGAGCACATCTGCCAGCGGTACAGCGCGCGGCCGTCGATCTCGTTAGCGAGATTGAGCGCGTCGACAATCGGGCCCACGCCCGACATCGAAACGGGCGGGAGCGCGACGATCGCCACCTGGGTCGTGCGACCGGCGCGAGCGAGCGCCGCCTGGCCGCCGGGCGCGGCAGGAACGGAAGCAGAAGGGGGAACGGCTTGACGAACCATCGAAGGCAATAAAACGAAAGCGCGATGCGAACCGCGCCGCTTACTTGAGGCTGCCCGAGAGGAACTGGCGCAGACGATCGCTCTTCGGCGCGCCGAGCACATCGCCGGGCGCGCCCTCTTCCTCCGTGCGCCCCTGGTGCAGGAACATCACATGATTCGAGACGTTGCGCGCAAAGCCCATTTCGTGGGTGACGACGATCATCGTGCGACCCTCTTCGGCGAGCTTTTGCATCACCTTGAGCACTTCGCCCACGAGTTCGGGGTCGAGCGCGGAGGTGGGCTCGTCGAACAGCATCACGTCGGGATGCATGGCGAGTGCGCGCGCGATCGCCACGCGCTGCTGCTGGCCGCCCGAAAGATGCGAGGGATACTGCTTCTCCACGCGAGGCGCGAGACCCACTTTCTCCAGATACTGCCGCGCGCGGTCCTCGGCTTCCTTGCGCGGCACGCCCAGCACGTGCAGGGGCGCTTCCATCACGTTCTCGAGCACGTTCATATGCGACCAGAGATTGAAGTGCTGGAACACCATCGCGAGCTTGGTGCGGATGCGCTGCAATTGCTTGTGATCGGCCACGTCCAGGTCGCCGTTGCGGCCCGCCTTCGTGCGCACGACCTCGCCGTCTACGACGATCTCGCCCGCGTTCGGCCTCTCGAGGAAATTGATGCAGCGCAGGAAGGTGCTCTTGCCCGAGCCGCTCGCGCCGATGATGCTGATCACGTCGCCCTTCTTCGCGTCGAGCGAGACGCCTTTGAGCACCTCGTTGTCGCCGTAGCGCTTATGGATGTCGCGCGCGACGAGCTTGCTATCTGAGGATTGCGTCTGAGCCAAGATGGTCTCCAGTTTGCGATGAATCAGCGGGTGCGCACGGCGAGATGGCCGAGCCAGCGTTTTTCGGCGCGGCGGAACGCGGCCACCAGCACGAACGATACCGCACAGTAGATCAGCGCAGCGAGGCCGAACGACTCGAACGAGCGGTAGGTCGCCGAGTTGGCGTCGCGCGCGACCTTGAGGATATCGGGCACCGTGGCGGTGAAGGCCACCGTGGTCGCGTGCAGCATCAGGATCACCTCGTTACTGTACAGCGGCAGTGCGCGGCGCAGCGCCGAAGGCAGGACCACGCGCCAGTACATCGTGAACGGGCTCATACCGTAGGCGCGCGCCGCTTCCACTTCGCCATGCGAGGTGGCGCGAATCGCACCCGCGAAAATCTCCGTCGTGTACGCACAGGTGTTGAGGGCGAACGCGAGCACCGCGCAGTTCAGGCCGCTGCGGAAGAACGCGTCGAGCAGCGGCTCCGAACGGATGAACGCGAGACTGTACACGCCCGTGTAGATGAGCAGCAACTGCACGTAGAGCGGCGTGCCGCGAAACACGTAGGTGTAGAAGCGCACCGGCAGCGAGAGCCAGCGGCGGCTCGACACGCGCGCCACGGCGAGCGGCACCGCGCACACGAAGCCGAAGGCGACAGAGATCACAAGCAGCCACAGCGTCATCGCGAGGCCGGAGACATGCTCGCCGTCCCAGTAGAGGAACGCGCGGCCGAATTGCTGAATGATTTCGTTCATGACGGCCTTTTCCTCAGAGTTGCGCGTGACGCACGCCCACCGAATAGCGGCGTTCGAGCCAGACGAGCGCGAAGTTCGAGAGCGTGGTGATCGCGAGATAGATGAGCGCCGCAATCACGAGGAAGAAAAACAGGTTGAAGGTGCTGCGGCCCGCGTCCTGGGCGGCCTTCACGACATCGGCGAGACCGATGATCGAGACGAGCGCCGTCGCCTTGACGAGCACCTGCCAGTTGTTGCCGATGCCGGGCAGCGCAAAACGCATCATCTGCGGAAAGAGGATGCGGGCGAACACGCGCGCGCCGCTCATGCCGTAGGCATGGCCCGCTTCGAGCTGGCCGCGCGGCACCGCGAGAAACGCGCCGCGAAAGGTTTCGGTGAAGTACGCGCCGTAAATGAAGCCGAGCGTGACGACGCCGGCCACGAACGGATCGATGTCGATCTGCGCCATGCCGAGCGCGTCGGTGGCCTCGTTCACGCCGATCTGGATGCTGTAGAAGAGCAGCAGCATCAGCACGAGGTCGGGCACCGAGCGGATCAGTGTCGTGTAGGCGGTCGCCACGGCCGCGAGCGGCCGGTTGAACGAGAGCTTGGCCGCCGCGCCGGCCAGGCCGAGCAGCACAGCCACGCCGAGCGAGAGCAGCGAAAGCTCGATGGTCTGGATCGTGCCGGCGAGCAGCACCGGGCCAAAGCCGTAAAGGATCACGCGCGTCTCCGGAACAAATTCGTTTTGTCGTTTCGGGCGGCCTCGCGCGGCACCTGAGCGCCGTCGAAACCGATGAACTGGCGCGGATCGTCTCAGTGCAAAATGGATTGCTCAAACTCGCGCGGCGCGTATATTGCAGTGCAGCATTGCGGCGCGGCGCACGGATGCGTGCGGATTGGGCCCACGCAGCCGCGGGCGCGATGCTTTTGAAAGGCGAAAAAAGTGCCCCGGCACGCGAGGCGCGCGGGGCATTTACGCAAGTTTGGGGTCGCTTTTTCGATAGGTGCGCGGCGTGCGCGCTGCGACCCCGGCGGAGCTTAAGCGGCGCGCGTTTGCGTGCCGCGTGCGCCGCCCGCACGGGCGTTCGCGCCAGGCAGCTTTTCGGCGAGCGCGCCAAACAGCAGGCCGATCGTGATCCAGAGAATGACCTGCATGCCGATCGACACCGTCCGGAACTTCCACAGCAGCACGGCCGGGAAGGCGGCGGGCACCTCGTTGATCGCCGGCAGCGCGAGCTGGATCGCGCCGATCACGACGACGAACAGCACGAGCGCCACGATCGAAGCGTTCCAGACGCCAAGGCGCGGCACGAATGCGGCGCGCACCTTGAGCGAGAACACCGACACGGCGATCGAGATCGCGATCATCAGGAAGAAGAGCCCGGTTCGATAGCCGATTGTCTCCGGGTCGCCGACCGAGGGCGGATTCGCCGGATACTTGATGTTCGGCACCAGGTAGATCGCGACGAACGCCGCGAGCGCGAGCCAGGCCGAGAGCGCACGCGGCGAAAGACGCCCCACGCGACCGTTCGCATATGCGAAGACGAGCGCAAAGAGGCCGCCGATCGACGCGCCATAGACCATCACGCCCGTGAAGAGACCGATGCTCGCCTGGGTCTTGCGGCTCACGATCTCGGGCTCGGGTGCCTCACCCTTCGCGGCGTCGGCTTTCTCTTCGAAGGAAATCGCCTGATCGACCTGAGGCTCGCCTGCGATTTTCGCGAAGCCGAACGTGAGGAGCCCCGCGGCGATGCCTGCGAGCATGCCGCGTACCAGCAACTTGCCAACCATATCCGGCTCCCGGTCAGTGGCAGGGAAAGCCGAGCAGATGGCGGCCGTCGTGAACGAATTCGTGGACGTACATGCCCGGGAAGATCGACGTGGCGCCCTGCTCGGCGCCCACGAAGTACAAGGCCAGCAGCAGCATGAGGCCGCCGAAGATCGCCCAGGGCAGGATCTCTCGCAGCGGAATGGGCGCCGGCGCGGCCGGTGCGTGCTGCAAGGGGAATGAGGTTTCGGACATGCTGACTTCTCCTGGGGTTACGCGCCCCGCTAGTCGTTGAAAGAGTGGTTCACGACGCGCAGGTCTGACTTCCGTTGCTTCGATTCAATCGACGGCAACCAGTTACAGTGGCGCGACCGCGCCGGACTTGCACCGGCTTCCGCGTGTCGTGGAGCCTGTATTCTACGCGCTGCGACGGCTGGCCGCGGCCCGGATGTCACCTGGATAGGTCAGCCACAGAGTAGTGAAGCATAAGGAAAAGCATGCCGACGACAGTCTGGCTGGTGAGCCATGCGGCGAATGCCGCGCTGCGCTCGGGAACATTCCCGCAAGCGCCTGTAGCGGGCGATGACGCCGAAGAAGCGCTCGATGCGCGCGCACTTGAGGCGCTTGCCGCCTGGCGCGAACGCTGGCACGCGCGGCTGGCCGGTGGCAATCGCAACGCCGAGGTGCCGCGCGCGTTCACGAGTCCCGTCGCGATCGCCCGCGCGAGCGCTCACGCGGCAGGCTTCGCGGGGGCAACGCCAGCTGACGCGCTCGCCGAAACCGCCTTCGGCGCGTGGCAAGGCCAGCGCCTCACGGATCTCGCGCGCGAAGTGCCCGAAGCCCTTGCGGCCTGGACGCGTGATCCAGGCTTTCGGCCGCCAGGCGGCGGCGAATCGTTCGACGATGTCCGCACGCGCGTCGGCGCCTGGCTCGACGCGGCGCCCGACTTGGGCCACAACCTGATCGCCTTCACGCACGCAAGCGTGATCCGGGCGGCGATTCTTCACGCGCTGGGCGCGCTGTCATCAAGTTTTCGCTCGATCGAAATCGCGCCGCTTTCCGTGACGGCGCTACGCCGCATGCAGCACGGCTGGGTGTGGCTCGCCGCGGTGGATTGAGGTGAGGAGCGGGAGGCACCGAAATTCGCCGTCGCCGGCATGCTGGACCTGTAGCCAGCAGCGCACGAGAAGCGCCCTAGTCCAGCCCTAGCTGCGCCTTGATGGCCGGCATCATGTACTGCACGGCCGCGCGCCCTTCCTCGATGGCGGGCGAGGCGCGATGAAAGTCGAAGATCCCCATACCGCCCAGGCGCGGCTGGATCAGCACGTCGGCGGGCTCGCCTGCAAGGCGGCTGCGCGTAATGCGCACCTGCATGATGTCGATGCTCTGGGCCACCGAGCTCAATACCGAAGGCACACGCGTGCTAGGCGGCGGCGCCACGCGCACGTCCGGCCCGCCAGCCGCGCCGGGGCCTGCAGGCTGCAGCCAGCGCGGGAAGCGCTTGCCGTTGCGGCGCAGGAGCGGTTCAGGCGCCGCGTCGCTGTTTTCAGCGCCAGTGGCGGCGCCGCTGTCCGCCTTGGCAGCCGATGCCGCCGTCGCCGCGTCGCTCGCCTCCACGGGCAGCTCGCGCGGCATCGTGTCGATCGCGCCGCCCAGGTCGCGGCCGTTGAGAATGTCGTGATTGAGATCGATGGCGATCACGGTGTCCGCGCGCATCGCGCGCGCGGCGGACACCGGCACCGGGTTGCTCAGTCCGCCGTCCACGAGCCACACGCCGTCATGCCAGATCGGCGTAAAGATGCCGGGAATCGCGATCGAAGCGCGCACGGCGTCCACCACGCCGCCTTCGCGCAGCCAGACCTCGCGCCCCGTGTCGAGTTCGGTGGCGACCGCCGTGAACGGCAGCCGCAGGTCATCGATCGAGCGGCCGTTGAACTGGTGCGCAAACAGGTCGATCACCTTGCGCCCGCCGAGCAGGCCGCCCGAAAAACGCAAGTCGAGCAGGCGCACCACGGTCTGCCAGGTGAGCTTGCCCACCCAGTCCTCGAGCCAGTCGAGATCGCCGTTCGCGTACACGGCGCCGACCAGCGCGCCAATCGACGTCCCGCACACCACGTCGGGCTTGATGCCCGCTTCCTCGAGCGCACGAATCGCACCGATATGCGCCCAGCCGCGCGCGGCGCCGCCGCCGAGCACGAGTCCCACACGCTTGGGCCGTCGCCGGTTCATCATGCGCGCCTCCTTGCGTGGTCATGGGTCAACTGCGTCGACCGAGTCAGCGACCGCGGATCACGTCCGAGCGCGAGGTCGTCGTGACCCGCCCGTCCGGTCCGAAATGCACATTGAAATACGCTTCGGGCGTCACGCCCCCTTCCAGCCACTTCCAGCTCCACACCGTCTCCTTCTTCAACCGATAGCCGGCCACCTGCCCGGGTTTGCCGAGCAAACGCCGGACCTCGTCCTCACTCATGCCGACACGGATCTTCGCGAAATTATCCGCCGTGAGCGCCTGAGTGATGGCCACGAGCCGCCCGTTCGGACCGATATCGACCATCCAGGTCTTGAGGCCCTGCGGGCCGCGCGGATATTCGAGGCGGCGCGAGCCGTCGTCGAACACGCGCTCGGTCTCGGGCTTGCCCATTTGCTCGCGCACCTGCTCGAGCGTGGAAACGCCGGGCGTGAGGCCCTTGAGCAGCAGCGCGTCGGGCTTCACGGAATCGAAGAACGCCTTGAATCCCTGCCGGATGGTGTCGAGCATGGCATCGAACTGGCGATCGTCGCAGCCGGAAAGCGTGAACGCCGCCGTGGCGGCGCACGCGAGCGCGAGCGAACGCGTGAGTGAAAACGTGGGCTTCATGTCCTTGCTAACGCATCAACATGGGCTTGCGTCTACGTGCGCCGATCCGGCGCGCATCGACATGCCCACAATGTACCGTCAATGGACCGGGTCGTGCTGTGAGTCCTGCTTCGGGCGGCCCGCACTTGCGGACACGCTCGCCACGGCGGGCGGCGCATCGGCGGACTGAGCGGCGGGCTGCACACCGTGGCGCACTGCGCGACGCGTGCGGACGATTTCCGCGGCCTGCCACGAAAGCAGCGCGAGCACGCCGAACACCACTTCGCGCATGCGCTTGACGAGCGCGAGCGAGAACGCCACGTCCTGGCTCACGCCAAAGAGCTGCGCGAGCAGCACCACGGCGACTTCCTGCACGCCGAGGCCGGCGGGCACCATGAAGGCGGCATGGCGCACGGCCTGGGTGATGGCCTCGATGGCGAGCGCGTCGCCGACCGTCACCGGATGGCCGAGCAGCGCAAGCGCCCACCACGTCTCGAACGCCCCGAGCATGTAGCCGCCAAGCTGCCAGAAGAAAGCGCGAAACATGAGGCCCGTGCGCGACATCAGCGCGTCGAGATCGGCGTCGAGCTGCTTGCCGTCGAGGCCGAGCATGAGCGGATTTTCGGTGCCGAGCAGCCGCGCGGCCCAGCGTTCGATCGCATGGAAAACGCCGCCGCGACGCAGCAGGAACACGGCGAGCACGGGCAGCGGCACCGAGAGCACGAGCGCTAGCGAGATCGCGATGATGGTGCGCAGCGAACCGCCGTCGCCGGTTGCGGCGACGATCAACACGACGCCGAGCGCCGAGAATGCATATTGCACGGCGATCGTCACGAACACCTCGACGATCACCGAAGCCGTGACTTCGCTCGCATTGCGCACCTTCCAGCGCGCGAGGCGAATGCCGACGAGTTCGCCGCCCACGCCGACCACGGGCAGCAGCCGGTTCACGGCCTCGCGCACGGTCGCGGTCCACCAGAGGAAGCTGAGCGGTGCGCGCTTGTCGAGCAGAAGGCGCCACGCATGAGCGTCGAGCAGGAGCGGCAGCGCGTGGAACGGCACGAGCCAGAGCAGCATGGGGCCTGCCGTGCCAATCACGCGCAGCACGTCGTGCGCGCCGTTATGGACGACGAGACCGATCAGGATGGCGATCCCGACCGGCAGGCCCAGCCATTTCAGCCACTTCATGACACCTGCACCTCGGGGCCGCGTGACGCGGAGGGGTCGGAGCCTGAAGCCGCGCCGAAGAACACGTCGGCAAAGCCGCCCCGGCGCACGCCCGACTGCGCGAGCGCTGCGGCCACGCGCGGCGAGATCAGCGCGCCGAATTCGTCGGCGTGGCGATACGTCTGCATCGACGGCGTGATGGGCCCGTCGTGCGCTTCATCGGCGAGCGCCGGGTGGCAGTAGATCTCGCCCACGCCCTGCGCGGGCAGATGCGCGAGCGCGTCGAGCACGGCGGCCTCGTCCATTGCGCCCGTCTTCGCGATGCCGACCACGTAGTCGTTGTGCGCGACGCCCGCACGCGCGAGCCGCGCACGCACGAGCGCGAGCCAGGGCTTGAGCGCGAACGGCGCGCCTGCCTCGAGCGGCAGACGCATCGCGCGCAAACCATAGTCGCGGCCGATCTCGAGGATCAGCGCGAGCACCGTGGGATGCAGATGAAAATGCTTGTGCGTGTTCACGTGATCGAGAGCGAGCCCGGTCGCCGCGAACGCGTCGAACTGCGCGCGTATCTCCTTCGCGAGCTGCCTGCGCACGTGCGGCAGGAAGAAGAAACGCACGCCGTCGCGGACCATGCTGTCGCCGAAACGCCCTTGCGCATCGACGAGCGCGGGAATCTGCGCGCGCGGCAGCATCGCCGCGCCATCGGCCAGCACCAGATGCAGCCCCACGCGCAAACCCGGCGTGCGGCGCGCCCGCGCCACGGCATCAAGCGCGGCGGGCGCGGCCACCATCAGGCTCGCGCAGTCGAGCACGCCCTCGCGATGCGCACGCTCCACCGCCGCATTGACCCGCTCGTGCAGGCCAAAGTCGTCGGCGGTGAAGATGAGCGCGCGCGCATCGTGAGAGGAGCGGTCCATCATGCCTCGTGCGCGCGCAGGAAGCGGAAGAACTCCACGCCTTCGCGCAGACGCCGCTTCATCATGTCCCAGCTCGTGAGCATCTCGCGCACGATCTCCCAGATCTTCGACGGCCGGAAATAGAACTGCCGATAGAACTGCTCCAGGTGGTGATAGATCTCGTCGCGCGACAGATGCGCATAGCCGATCGCCGCGAGCTGCACCCCTTCCTTGCTCACCAGGTTGATGGTCTTGTTCTCTTCCATCCAGCCGTTTTCCACGGCCTGCTTGTAGAGCGTCGTGCCCGGATAGGGCGCTGCGAGCGACACCTGAATCGTATGCGGATTGATTTCCTTCGCGTACTCGATCGTCTTTTTGATGGTGTCCTGCGTCTCGCCCGGCAGCCCCAGAATGAAGGTGCCGTGAACCTTGATGCCGAGATTCTTGCAGT
>NZ_JAPMAL010000081.1:0-9006 GCF_026343935.1 Paraburkholderia sp. CNPSo 3076
GTTCTGCGTAGACGAGAAGACGGCAATTCAGGCTCTGGACCGTAAAGACCGGATGCTGCCGCTGTCGCCCGGGCGCGCCGAGAGCCACGGCTTCGAATACAAGCGCAACGGCACGCTGAGCCTGTTCGCCGCGCTCAACACGAGAACCGGGGAAGTCATCGGCAGGACGGCGCCGCGCCATACCAGCGAGCAGTTCGTGGCCTTCCTCACCGACGTTATCGCCAGCCAGCGGCCCAAACAAGAGATCCATGTGATCTGCGACAACGTCAGCAGCCACAAGACCCCGCGCGTGCAAGAGAAGAACGACAACCCGTTGGAACCGCCCGACGGACGACATTGCCGCAGCAATGCCGTCCGTCGCGCAGACCATCACCGGTCTCGCGATCGAGATCGTGATATCAAGAGTGTGGAAACCCTCCACCGCGCGTGCATGGTCCCGCAAAGGACCCATTGCAACGCTACTGTTCGCCGCGACCTTCGCCTTTTGAACATGAATGGCGAAGCGTCCAGCCGGCTCCGCATCTACGATCAACTGTCCAAACCTGGCTACAAGTGGTGCTAGAAGTCTGGCACGCTTGTACACGAGGCTATGGCGAAGACCAATATCGATTCGAGGCCCGATGGGCACCTCTATCCGCCGGGTCGCGTACGAGACAGCGCCGCGATCGTCCTGTCTTCCGCGGCCGTGTCGTCGATGCGTGGACAGGTAGCACCATCGTGAGCGATTTGCTGACCATCCGCTGTTCGTGCGCCCTTACCATCTTCACGCCCCGGTAATCGGGCTTTGGCCAGCCAATCCCGGCATAATTCACGCCCCCGTCGCAGCCATGATCCGACGGGTGTGGTCACCGGGCCTGGTAGGTGGCTGGCGACCGCTGATACGGGTTGGCCGGGATACCCCGGCGCCGTCCGTAACCTGGATGCCGGGACTATCCACCGTTGTTGCAGGCCAATCCGTTTACTCGGTCATCCTTCGATGCAAGACACTCAACAACATTTCGCCGTCGATGTCTTCGTCGGCGTCGATGTCGGTAAAGGCCAGCATCATACCGTTGCGCACGATCGGAACGGCAGGCGCCTGTACCACAAGGCGCTAGCCAACGACGAGGTCAAGCTGCAAGGCCCTCATTGCAGCACTCAAGAAGCATCAATCTCCCCGTACCCGTCTAAAACCAGCGCGGCAGCCGAGGCCATGGTTTCATCTTTTTTGCGGAGATCGCGCTCGAGTACCCTGATGCGGAGCCGAGTAGCCTTTGACTCACCTCGAGTGACACGTCCAAAGGCGCGCAGCCCCTCCAAGGCAGCATTGCCCCATAGCATAAAGTCCAACGGTCCTATATTCTGGCTCACCAACCAGGCGTTCCTAGCGGTCTCATCGGAGATCCGCATCGCCCCAACCACCCCATCAAGCATACGCTCCGGAGTCCATCCGTGGCTAAGCGCGTCAGTGGCCATCGCTTGCGCGCGCCAGTTCTCGAGTGTGTGCACTGCCACACCCGTTTCCATTGAAACCGCTTCCAACGGTTCCTTTTTAGACGACATCAAGCGTTTTTGAATATCGGCTTTGAATTGCTGTTTATAACGCGGCACCTTTATCTCTTATTGCCCTCACGGTTCAAATACTACCGGACCACATCCATTCCGCTTTTGTGGGGGGGCAACCCACAGCGACTGTAAGAATGCAGCGCCGGTGATAACCAGATTACTGTAGAACATGGTGCCCCATTGTTGCAGGACTCGCCCAGAGCACAGCGAAAATGATCGGTGCGGAAGCGAACTGCTGTCCGCACCTGTTTGCTCGTTTCGAGACGGCTGTATTGCGTGAGCCGATCTTCACTTAACACAGGAGCGCTAATGCGCCGACCGAAAGACTGTGGGGTCCGCTGAAGGTCTCACGACTACTCGGTCGTCACTTTGCAACGCGGCGTGCTGCAATAGATGAAAGCGTCGACTGGCTTGGCTTCTACAATGCCCGAGACTGCATTCGTAATGAACTGCGTCATGCCGCGGCCGTTCAAGAAGAATTGGGTCGCCGCTCACGGAGGGCAAGCGGCCAGAGTTCAGCTATGGAGTTCGTGAAACAGGGCAAGGTCACATCGTGGCGGCACGGGGACTCCCACAACGCCGGATAGATTTCAGCACGCCACCACTACATCAAAAGGGACGGTTGCAAAACGGGGGCAATAGATTTGCTAGAAGTCCTCTGGTTTTATCGAAGGGCGCATATCGCTGCAATATGATGGCACGTCGATATTCGCCAAGCGCAAGTTTATTTCGCTGCCCTCTGGGCGAGTCCTGCAATAGTGCGGCAGCATGTTGTTCAACAAAGTGGTTGACACCGGGTCTGCACACACTCGCTGTGACTTGCCCCCTCACCAAGGCAGCATAGATGTGCGGCTGAAGCCAGGGCCGTTTCTTCTATGTAGCTGGGCGCTGTTGCTTGATGATGACTAGGACGAGAACACATGAACGGCTTGGAAGAATGCGAACAATGGCCCGCGATATCGGAACTGCTCGCGCACCGATGCACGGATGCCCGTGGGCTGCAAGGCAGCAGGGGCAACTATGTGCACGCCGGAATGCTGGGAGACCCGCGAGGGTGGGACTGTTGGCGTCCTCCACGGACGCGAGCGGGCCACGCCGGCGAATGTGTTAGGCATCGCGGAGCGCGAACGCATTCTAGACCATCGCAAACGACTCGCGCGTCGCTGAGATGCCGCGGCCGCGCTTCGTGCCCATCCTCGTCAAGATGTGGGTTACCTGACCAGCGAGTCAAGGTTTCTCGCTCGCCCTTCGCGCCCATGTGTAAGCTCGGCGTCGAGGAAACCGACATTCATCATGAGGCAGATGCTGTGACGTGCCAATCCGGCTGTCGGCGAGTTCGTGTCAGCGAGGACGTCAGTGAGAAGCTGAACTATACGCCGGGAGCGTTCACGGCCGAACTGCATATCCACGGAGAGTGGGCCTGCAAGCCGCACAAGATGCTTATCCTTGCGGCGATGCCGCCGCACATCTCGGTCCCACCGCCGGCCTGCTGGCCCATACGGAGTTCTCCAAAGATGGAAAACACCTGCAACGTTACCGGCAGGGGCGGAATCTGCGCTCGCCTCTGTCTGGCGATCTCGCGACCGACCCTCGGGGTCTGCGTATCCGCCGGCGGTTGCAGCCGCTGGTCAATGCGCGGCAGGACATCTCGCGGCACGAACTGCTGCATGCCGATGCGACCCCGCTACAGATGCTCGGTCCCGGAAAGGGAAAGATGCCCCGCGGCTACCTGTGCGCGCAATTGTGTGCGTTGCTTAGAGTCGCGAACACAAGTTATCCACGAAGCGCGAACAGATAACAGCAGCAGCCAGGGAAAGTAACGCAACATGAATGTCGAGACGACGCTCGAAACGAATGGGCAGTTTGCCGAAACCGGCAAACCAGGCATGCGTGCGCTCGACCACCCAGCGATGCCGTCCGAGCTTCTCTTTACTTTCTACGCCGCGCCGCGCGATACGGGCCTTGATGCCACGCTTGCTCAAGTAATGCCGACAGCGGGCAAAGTCGTAGCCCTTGTCCGCATGCAACTTGCCTGGACGTTTACGGGGCCGGCCGTTCAGGCCCGCCACCGCCGGAATTGCATCGAGCGTGGACTCGAATGCCATCGAGTCGTGCCGGTTGGCGCCGGTGACCGTGATGGCCAAGGGAATACCTCGTGCGTCTACGACGATGTGCCGTTTCGACCCGAGCTTCCCCCTGTCTGTCGGGTTGCGGCCGGTTTCCTGGCCCCCCGGGGGCTGGATACGCTGGCGCCGTCAATACTGGCCCGCTCCCAATCAATCTGGTCATGTTCACGCAAGCGGCGAAGCAGCGCGAGATGCAGTTGCTCCCACACGCCTGCGGCCTGCAAGTCCCGTAGCCGTCGCCAGCACGTCATGCCACTGCCGAAGCCAAGCTCTTGCGGAAACTCTTCCCATGGAATGCCCGTTTGCAGCACATACAGAATGCCGTCCAAGGCTGCGCGGTCATCCACCGTTCGACGTCGGCCGCCTTTCGGTGAAGGCGTGAACACCGGAATCAGCGGCTCCAGTGCCGCCCATAACCCGTTACTTATTTTTCGTCTGGCCATGCCGCCAGGATATGGCTTTCATGACCGGATGTCCAGGTTGTGTTAGCGGCTCTTAGGCGAGGGCACAAAACTGGATTTCTGGCAAGGCATCATCGAGATGGAACGCGCAGCGCCGGTTCGTCGAAGGTTCTTCGACCTACATGTCAGCATCAAAGTCCAGATTACCGAGCAGGTTTCGAAGTTCTTCGTCGCCCCATACGACATCGATCCAGGGGCAGTTGATCTGGTGCTCAAAAAACGTTTCGAGATTCTTTCCATTGGAGTTATGCATGTCTAACCGCGCGTTAGTGGTAGGAATAAGTAACTATCTACCTCCCAATCAGTTGCCAAGCTGCGCTCGAGATGCAGAAGAGTTCTCTAAGATGCTTGAGAACGGGTACGGGTTCACGGAAATTCAAGTATTAAAAGATGACGAAGCCACAAAGAAGAATCTCATCGACAACCTCAATGCACTAGTATCTCGTGTCTCACTCGGCGACCATCTCGTCTTGTTTTTTTCAGGACATGGATACAGACTGGCAGTCGACAATACTATTAGGGAGGTACTTGTTTCTCATGATGGGGGATTCTTTTTTGACTATGAACTGGCAGAATTGACCAAGCATCTTCCGGCAGGCATGCTTACTATTGTGTTGGATGCGTGCTTCTCGGGTGGAATGTTGAAATCCTGGGTCGACCCAGAAGGCAATTTGCAGACACTTCGAACCAAATCTTGGCAAACGGACGACACCGCTTTCTTTCCGGCATCGGTTGGTTACGTTCCGTTCGGCCATATTACGCCGCCTTCTATTCGGGATATCGAGAATACGTCTGTCACAAATGGACCCGGTGGCAACGCGGGAGCTGGTACTTTTGAGAAAGTCACGCTGGAAAGTCCAGATTCGAAAGCCCTCCTAATAGCGGCATGCCAGTCAGATCAACAAGCAGTGGGGTCCCTCCCGTCAACCAATGGTTTGTCAGCTTTCACGTTCTCGTTGCTAGATTCAGTCCGCTTGCTGGGCACCGATTGCACGTCTGCACAGTTGATCGAGGCGACTGGTGAGGAGCTGCATCAGGCCGGGATCGAACAGACGCCCATCGTCAAGGAGCCGGCGGCCCCGCCTGACCTTGCAGATAGGGGCTTTCTCACTTTCAAAGCGGCAAACACCGTGTTGTAGTACACGCACAGTGCGTTAAAAGCAATATGGGAACTGTTGCAAAGCGGGCTTATCTTGAACAGATCACACACCGGACTGAATCATGATCTCAACATCAAAACCATCGATCGAGTTGTCGCCCACCGACATTGACGCCATAGCAGCGGCGGCGATGCCGAATACCGGCTATTGGAAGTCGGATCCACGAGTCGTCGGTACCAGTGCTCCCGTTTCGGGGATGCAGACCGCGAATGCGCAAGATAGTTGGAGCAGACAGCACTTAGACGAACCGACTGAAGTGCCCAACGATCCGGGCTATTGGCAGTCGACCCCACGAGTCGTCGGTAGCAATGCACCTTTTTCGGGGATGCCGACCGCGAATGCGGAAGAGAATTGGAGCAGACAGCACTTAGGCGAACCGACTGAAGTGCCCAACGATCCGGGCTATTGGCAGTCGACCCCACGAGTCGTCGGTAGCAATGCACCTTTTTCGGGGATGCCGACCGCGAATGCGGAAGAGAATTGGAGCAGACAGCACTTAGGCGAACCGACCGAAGTGCCCAACGATCCGGGCTATTGGCAGTCGACCCCACGAGTCGTCGGTAGCAATGCACCTTTTTCGGGGATGCCGACCGCGAATGCGGAAGAGAATTGGAGCAGACAGCACTTAGGCGAACCGACTGAAGTGCCCAACGATCCGGGCTATTGGCAGTCGACCCCACGAGTCGTCGGTAGCAATGCACCTTTTTCGGGGATGCCGACCGCGAATGCGGAAGAGAATTGGAGCAGACAACACTCAGGCGAACCGACGGAGATGCCCATCGACAAGGGCTGGTTTAGCTTGGCGATGAGCGTGGCCGTTCCCATCGCGATAACCTTACTGAGAAAAGGTTACCAGCTCAACCAGGCGTCGACCACGAACATTAAGAACAGTGTCAGCGATGCGATCTCCACGGCCGGCGAGATTGCGCATGCATTCATAGTAAGCAGGGGGTATCAGATTCCCCAAACGACTTTCCTCGGCGCCAAGGACTGGCTTGGCGATGTTTTCCATTTGGCCATTTCCGCTGCGTTGAGTTTCCTGCAGGGTAAAGCGAGCCAGTTCTCATCCGCGGTTGAAAAGAACTGGCTCAGTGACGCCATCAACATTGCCTCGCAGGTTGGAATGAACTATCTGCAAGGCAAGGGGTATCGGTCGAAGGGAATCACTTCTACCGATTGAGTTTGTGCCGGTATCGCTTATCTCCTCTTCTCTTCTCCAATAGGGTGAGCATATCGGATAGCACGGTCACCGCCGGTCTACTTGTGACCGCCTACCCCGCAAATAGGGCAAGACATCGTCCAGTTCGGTTTGGGATAGCATGACGAACATGAAGAAGCGCTTTACGGAACAGCAAATCATCGGGTTTCTGAAAGAAGCCCGAGCAGGTAGAAAGGTCAAAGATTTATGCAAACAGCATGTTTTCAGCGACGCATCGTTCTACGCGTGGCGTTCAAAGTTCGGGGGCATGGCGATACCGGCCGCCCGTCGCCTAAAGGCGTTGCAGGCGGAGAACGCTAGGCTTAAGAAGTTGCTAGCCAACGCAACACTCAAGACGGAGGCGTTGAAGGTCGCCATCAAATGCAAAGCCCTGAGCCCAGAAGCCAAGCGCGAGGCAGTGTTGTCGATCCGGACAAAAGTCGACATCTCGGAGCGACACGCCTGCCGGCTTGTAGGGCTTTCTCGCAGCTCGTTGCATTACAAAGCGACTCCGGACTGCAAGAACAAGGAGCTGACGGCGCGCCTCATGGAACTGGCGCGTGAGCGCCGCCGATTCGGCTACCGGCGGCTGCATGCACTGATTGAACGCGAAGGCATCCACGTAAACCACAAGCGGGTGTATCGCCTTTATCAGCAGGCTGGCTTGCGCTTGCGGCGGCGTAGGCAGCGCCGCGGCGTCATGGACGAACGTGAGAAGCTGGCTTTGCCGAGCGGCCCCAATGAAATTTGGGCGATTGATTTTGTAATGGATACCATCTCAAACGGCCGACGTCTGAAGTGCTTGACCATCGTGGACGTTTTCACCAGAGAGGCTCTTGACATTGTCGTGGACCGCCGCATCGTTGGCTCGCATGTGGCTCGAGCGTTGGACTGCGCAGCTCGTTTTAGGGGTTATCCTAGAGCGCTGAGAACGGACAACGGGCCAGAATTTACGAGCCTGGAGTTGGACCAATGGGCGTACCGAAATGGAGTTGCGTTGAAATTTATCCAGCCCGGCAAGCCAACGCAAAATGCATACATCGAATCGTTCAATGGAAAATTTCGTGATGAATGTCTTAATCTGCACTGCTTTGTTGATCTTTCTCATGCTCGGTCGATCATCTCGGCGTGGCGTCGGCAATATAACGAGGACAGACCTCACAGCGCGCTTAATTACCTCTCGCCAGCGGAGTTCGCCACCAAGTATCGCGCAAAGGCGGACGTGCCTGCCTCTGTACAGGAACCGTTGCTTGCAGGCATCCTGAATATTACCGACGTCCCGTTTAAAGAATGAAAACCGCGGGTCGCGCATCCATTTGTGAAAGTGGCTCGCAACTTGTTCGCATTAGGCCATAACCACCCCATAAACCGGCGTGTGTATTTGCCATGCGCGACAGTGTTAGCGCTGTTTTTTGCTGAGTAACCATTAATGAAAGCGTATCGTCTCGGCGACTGTGGGTACGACGTCGGCCTGTTGCAACGATGCCTCATGGGCAGCGGCTATCAGCTAGAGCTTACGAGCGTTTACGATGACGCGACAGCGGCGACCGTTAAGGCCGTGCAGGCGAAGGTTGGCCTAGTCGTCGACGGGATCGCGGGCCCGAAAACGCTCGCAGCGATCGCAAACGGCCGGCGAGACCCTAAGCACTTACGCGATGCTGATATTGAAATGGCCGCCGAACGGCTCGCAGTGCCGATCGCCTGTGTAAGAGCCGTCAATGAAGTGGAATCGACGGGCTCGGGTTTCCTATTTGATGGCCGGCCGAAAATCCTGTTCGAGCGTCATATCTTCTGGCAACGACTAGATTCACGCGGCATTCCCCCGGCACCGATCGCCGCCACTAATCCGAACATCTGCTCACAGATGCGCGGCGGTTATCGCGGTGGCGCGGCCGAGTATGAACGCCTAGCCGATGCCGCGCTGGTCGATGCCCGTGCCGCATACGAGTCAGCGAGTTGGGGGGCGTTTCAGGTGATGGGGTATCATTGGAAGCGTCTGGGCTATTCGGGCATTGGCGCGTTCGTCGCACGAATGGAAAGAAGCGAAGCCGATCAGTTCGACGCTTTTGTGCGATTCGTCGCAGCAGATGCCAGCTTGCTAGCTGCGCTGAAAGTTGGGAATTGGGCTGCGTTCGCAAAGGGATACAACGGGTCAAATTTCACACGGAACTTATATGACGCGAAGCTGACACTGGCATATCGGCGATACGCTGGCGAAAGGGTTTTGTCGCGTTAAGGAAGACGAGTCAAACAAATGGCGATATGATGAGGACTACTTATGTAATCAAGGAGTAGAACTGCTGGGCGGGAGTTTGCGCGATGCCACCGCCTTTCATCTGGCCTTTGACGATCATATGCATGAACTCGATGCCGCCGAGAATGATGCGTGCACAACGAAAATTCTTGAAGCCCAGCATCGACCGGGTGCGACGCTTGATCGCACGGTGATCCTGCTCGACAACGTTGTTCAGGTACTTCTTCTGGCGGATCCTGATCGGCGTCTCACGTTCAGCGTT
>NZ_JAPMAL010000082.1:0-8953 GCF_026343935.1 Paraburkholderia sp. CNPSo 3076
CTACGTAACCGTTAGCCGCTAGCTTACCGTGTAACTGCCAGCAGGAGACTACAGCCGATTGCTCAGGCGATCATGACGTGATGGCGAGACAGGTCAGACCGTGGCCGGGAAACTCTGAGTACACCTACGTGCGCAAGAGCACGCAAGTCTGATGAGAGTCCGGCCAGCGAATTCCATCAGGGACCGCCGGCCTTGCGCCGGGACATCGAAGTCCGGATGCATGGCCGCAATCATTACCTGCCCTCCGTCACAAACGAGAGCTTGGCAAGCCGGGGGCGTCCATGCATGGTGTATGGGCCGTTGATAGCGGGGGACGTCAAGCGGCGAGTTTCTGCTGACCCGGTTGATCGTCTTGCACCGGCTCGCCGGCGGCCTGCAGGCACAGCTGCGCCCCTACCAGGAAGAAGGCTACCAGTGGGCGATGCGACTGGCTGCCTGTGGGTTCGGAGCCTGTCTGGCAGATGACATGGGGCTGGGCAAGACGCTGCAGTCCCTGGCAGTCTTGCTGGCGCGTGCCTCGGAAGGGCCAGCGCTGGTGGTTGCGCCAACCTCCCTCACGGGCAACTGGATCGCCGAAGGGCAGCGCTTCGCGCCCGCCCTGAATCTCTGTCTCTATGGTGAGGGCGATGACGATCGCCGCAACGCCATGATTCGCGAGGCCAACGCGGGCGACGTGGTTGTGGTCTCCTATGCGCTGATGCTGCAAGGCGCTGAATCGTTCCTCAATCGCCGCTGGCATACCCTCGTGGTGGATGAAGCACAGGCGACCAAGAACGCAGCTGCAAAACGCTCGCAGACAGTGTTCGAGCTGGAGGCCGATTTTCGTCTGGCGTTGTCCGGAACCCCGATTGAAAACCGCCTGACCGAACTTTGGTCGATCCTGCGCTTCTGTAACCCCGGCTTGCTGGGTAGTGCGAAACGCTTCAATGAACGCTTTGCTGTACCAATTGAACGCGAACGGAACCGGGAGGCACAGCGAACGCTGCGTCGGTTGATTGCCCCCTTCATTTTGCGTCGTACCAAATCGCAGGTTCTGGACGAGCTACCTCCACGCACCGAATTGCAGCTTGCGGTTACTTCCGAACAGGCGGAAGCCGCGCACTACGACGCAATCAGGCGGCGGGCTGTCGCAGAAGCTGAACAGAGCCTGAATGATAGCAGCACCGGCGCCGCACGGCTGAACATTCTGGCCCAGCTTACCCGGCTACGCCGTGCCGCGTGTGATCCCCGCCTGGTGAGTCCGGAGTTGGGTGTCGTCGGCGCCAAGGTACGGGCGTTCGCAGCTCTCGCCACTGAGCTGTCAGCCAACCAGCACAAAACCCTGGTATTCAGCCAGTTCGTGGATTTCCTCACGCTGCTGCGGGAACCACTCGATGAAGCCGGGATTTCCTATCAATACCTCGATGGAGCCACGCCGGCAGCGGAGCGGAATCGGCGCGTCGCGGCGTTCCAGGCGGGCGAAGGAGATCTGTTCCTGATCAGCCTCAAGGCCGGCGGTTTCGGCCTGAACCTCACGGCCGCCGATTACGTCGTGATCGCGGATCCGTGGTGGAACCCGGCCGCTGAGGATCAGGCGATGGGGCGAGCGCACCGCATGGGACAGCAGCGACCCGTGACGGTCTACCGCCTCGTCAACCAGGGCACGCTGGAGGAACGGATCGTCGCATTACATCAGAGCAAGCGTGCGTTGGCAGAGGGAATCCTCGAAGGAGGCGACGGCATCGCGCTGCCCTCGACAGATGAACTCATTGCCCTGCTCAAAGAAACACGTAACCCAATGAAATAAAAGCAATTCCAGCAAATCTGGGGTTCCCCCTTACAACCCCAGCTTTGCAAAGCGGCGCGTGCCATCTGGGAGCATTTCGGGTACGGCGTCGCGGCCGCCGCCGATCACAACGGGTTTCCCCCGCAACTCGGGATAGCGCAGCAGCTCCACGGACGCGTAGAAAGCGTCCATGTCGAGGTGTGCAATCCGTCGCGGTCGTGGGTCGGTCACGTCGCTGTTACAGCCGTATCGCCGAGAAATCCCATGAGTGTTCGCGCGTTCCGCTGCCCCTGGTCCTCGTAGTTATTGTTGAAGACGACATGCGTCTGCGCGACCGAAGCGGCGATCTCCCGGATCTTTACTGATAATTCGGATAACTCATCATCATTGTAGTCGTAGTTGAACCGATCGCTCGCAACCGTCGCACCCTTGATATTCCACGTCTCGTGATTGCGCCCGTGCAGACGCACCAGCGCGAGGGCAGGGTTCGTGACTTCCCATACAGAGGGAATCGAGTTCGCTGGCCCCTGTGGTTCGTCAACGACGACGTTAACCAACGAGTACTCGCGCTCAAACGCGAGCGTTGACGCGGCGTGCTTCGTGTCGAACCAACTGCGATTGCGGAACTCAACCGCCATCAGGTGCTGTCCTGACATGCGCTCCGCGCAGTGCTCGACGTGTGCGCGGCCGTCGGGCGCGGAAGTAATCCACGGCGCGAACTGGAAATGCACTGCGCCGAGCTTGCCCGCATCCTGCAACGGGGCGATCGCCTCAAAATAGCGCCGCCAGAGTTCGTTCCTGATTTCGTCGGGGATGTCTTTGTAGTAGAGGTTCTTCTTGCCGTTCTGCGGCAACGCAGGCTGCATGTCCTTGGGAAACATGTCGCGCTGTGTCTGGTGGCCGGTGAAGAGGCGGAAAGCCTTGATGTTGAAAACGAAGTCCGGCGGCGTGCGCTCGACCCATAGAACGGAGTTGCTGCCATTGGGCATGGCGTAGTAACTGGAGTCCACCTCGACGAGCGGAAACTGGCTCGCATAGAAGCGCAGGCGGCCCTCTGCGCTGCTGCAGCCGGGCGGGTAGAACCGTTTGCTCTTGATGAGCGTCGGATCTGTCCACGATGCAGTGCCAACACGAATGTTCATCGAGTGTTCTCCACTAGCAGAAGTCACGACTCACGGTTGGAAGCTCGCCAAGCAACGGCGTCACGTCAACGAGCCGGTTTGCAACGAGATGTCGCACCTCGCCCTCGCGTTGCCAGACTCCATACACAGCGAGCAACGACGAGCCGAGCGCCTCGCGCCGGAATTTTTCGAGGACAGACTGCCAGACGATGATGTTCACGCTGCCAGCCTCGTCCTCAAGCGTCATGAACATCACGCCGTTCGCGGTGCCGGGTCGTTGCCGGACCGTGACGATCCCGCACGCGCGCGCCAGCTGCCCGTTACGATAGCGCATCAGCGCATCCGAAGGCACGAGCCGCATCTTCGCGAGCCGCGGGCGGAGAAGGGCGAGCGGGTGGCGGCCAAGGGTGAGGCCGGTCGAGCGGTAGTCGCTCACGATTTCCTCACCTTCCGTCATCGATGTGAGTTCCGGTGTCTCGTCGTCGTCCGTGGCCCCGCGCAGCAAATCACGATCCGGGACGGCAGCGACGGCCTGCCAGAGCGCAGCACGGCGTTCGCCGGCGAGCGAGCGAAGGGCGTTGGCGGCCGCGAGCACTTCGAGATCGCGCCGGTCGAGCTGCGCACGGCGCGCGAGATCGGACACGTCGCGGAACGGCCGCACAGCGCGGGCCATTTCGATGCGGGCCGCGGCTTCTTCCTTCATCCCGCGCACAAGCGACATCCCGAGCCGCAACGGATCGTGCGTCGTCGGGCCTTCGATCGCGCAATCCCAGGTGCTGATCGTCACGTCGACAGGTAGAACGCGTACGCCGTGGCGCTTTGCGTCCTGTACGAGTTGCGAGGGCGAATAAAAACCCATTGGCTGGCTGTTCAGCAGCGCGCACGCGAAGACCGTAGGCTCATGGCGCTTCAGCCACGCGCTCGCATAGACCATCAGCGCGAAGCTCGCCGCATGGCTCTCTGGAAAACCGTATTCGCCGAAGCCCTGGATCTGCGCGAAGATCTGCTCGGCAAACTCGCGGTCGTACCCGCGCTCGAGCATGCCTTTGACGATGCGGTCGTAGTAGACCCCAAGCCCCCCCTTGCGGCGCCACGCAGCCATCGCGCGGCGCAACTGGTCCGCTTCGCCCGCCGAGAAACCAGCGGCAAGCATCGCGACCTGCATGACCTGCTCCTGGAAAATGGGGACGCCGAGCGTGCGGGCGAGCGCCTGCTCCATCTGCGAACTCGGAAACGTCACCGGCTCGATGCCTTGCCGCCGGCGCAGGTACGGATGGACCATGCCGCCCTGGACGGGACCGGGGCGCACGATCGCCACCTCGATCACCAAATCATAGAAGCAACGCGGCTGCAGACGCGGCAACATGCTCATCTGCGCGCGGGACTCGATCTGGAATACACCTACCGTATCGGCGCGGCAAACCATTTCGTACGTTGCCGAGTCTTCGGCAGGAATGTCCTGCAGCTCGAACACCTCGCCGCGCTTTTCCGATATCAGGTCAAGCGCACGGCTGAAAGCATGCCAAGCGCAAGCACGTCAATCTTGAGCAGCCCGAGTGCCTCGATATCGTCCTTGTCCCACTGGATGATCGAACGATCGGCCATCGCGGCGTTCTCGATCGGCACAAGGCGAGAAAGCTTGCCGCGGCTGATCACGAAGCCACCGCTATGTTGCGAAAGATGCCGGGGAAAACCGAGCAGCAGGGCGGCGAACTTCGCCCATTGCACGATAAGCGGCGCCCGTGGATCGAGCCCGGCTTCCTCGAATCGACCTAACAGGTCCTCCTTCGAGTCAAACCAGTGGTGCGCCTTGGCAACACGGTCAACGATCGCGGGATCGACGCCGAGCGCCTTGCCTGCCTCGCGTAGCGCACTGCGGGGACGATAGGTCGTGACAGCGGCGGTCAACGCAGCGCGCTCGCGCCCGTACTTGCGGTAGATGTACTGGACGACTTCCTCGCGGCGCTGGTGCTCAAAGTCGACATCAATGTCTGGTGGCTCGCCGCGCTCCTTGCTGATGAAGCGCTCGAAGAGCATCGACGAGCGCGCCGGATCAACCTCGGTCACGCCGAGGCAGTAGCACACGGCCGAGTTGGCAGCCGAGCCACGTCCCTGGCAGAGAATCCCCTCGTTGCGCGCGAAGCGCACGATGTCATACACCGTCAGGAAATAAGGCTCGTATTTCAGATCCGCGATTAGCGCGAGCTCGTGTTCGATCTGGGCCTGAACCTTGTGCGGAATGCCTGTGGGCCAGCGGCGGTGCGCGCCGGTATACGTTTCCTGGCGCAGGTAGGCCTCGGGCGTAAAGCCATCAGGGACAAGCTCATCGGGATATTCATAGCGAAGCTCATCGAGCGAAAACGTACAGCGCCGCGCAATCTCCACCGTTTCCGCGAGAGCGCCCGCAGGGTACAGATTAGCCAAACGCAAGCGCGAACGAAGATGCTGTTCGGCGTTCGGCGCGAGATCGTAGCCACACTCGGCCACTGGCCGGCCAAGGCGGATCGCCGTCAGTACGTCCTGCAGGGGCTTGCGCGAGCGCACGTGCATCACAGGGGCGCCAGTCGCGACGACGGGCACGCGATGGCGCGCGGCGGCACGCTCAATCACGCCGCGGTGGATATCGTCCATTGCGCGCGCGTGAAGGGTCAGCGCGACCCAGGCCCGATCGCCGAACGTGGCGGCAAACCATTCTAGCTGCACGTCGAGGCGCGCCTCGTTCGCTGGATAATCAGGGCTCAGGACCGCAATGCAATCCGGGAGGCCCTTGAGGTGCCCCTGCGACGATTCAGGGTGGTCAAGATCGCGCGTGGCGAGCCGGTAGCTGCCCTTGTCCGCACGCATGCGCCCGAGCGTGATCAATTCGCTCAGATTGCCGTAGCCTTCCCGTGTCATGGCGAGCGCAATAAACCGAAGGGCCGTCGCACCGTCAGCGTTGGTCAACGCGAATTCTGAGCCGACAATGAACGGGACACCCGCCTTCTTCGCCTCGAGGTGCGCGCGCACGACGCCCGCGAGCGAGCACTCATCGGTTACGGCGATCGCGCGATAGCCCAGTTGCGCGGCCCGCGCGGCGATGTCATCCGCGTGTGACGCGCCGCGTAGAAAGGAGAAGTTCGAGGCACACTGCAGTTCCGCATAGTCGGGCAGCGCGCCGTAGGCGGGCGTGGACATTGGATCAGGCGAGGCGCCATAGCTTCGCATCGGCTTTCCATCCGGCCGCCATCGCCCAAACGTCGGGTCGCCCCATACCGCCCCCAATACTGTACATTTATACAGTATTCTAGCGCATCATCGCGCGCTGGCTAGGCCTGAGGTTTTTCCGAGGAATCTTTAGTTACCGACTCTCGCGCGCTGGATCTCCTGCCCTGGCATGCAAACTTCCTCGTAACAGATACCCAACACTCAAGATGATGAGGGGAGCGCCGTTATCTAGTTGGGCGTAACTTTCCGCACGCCAAGCTCCGGACAACCTACGCGGGCTTGGCGGTTATCTTCATCGGAGCGGCACTGGAAGCTGTCGGTGTCTTTGGCTTCCCACATTGAGCGCGGGCATGCGCTAAACAGCACGGAAAAATTGGAGAACAGCTCGGATGACTCTTACCGATGCAGCGATGGAAAGATGGCCTCATTCGTTCGGACAGGATCCGCGAGTTTTTAAGTGGAATCGCAGAGGCAATCAAGCAATCAAGCTGCCGATTTTATCGCTGGCAGCGTGGCGAAGTATGCTTCATCCGGTGTCTGATCGGCCAGCCTAGAATGAGGCCGATTCTGGTTATACCAGTTCAGGTAGTTGCCGATTGAGCGGCGGGCGTGGCTGACCGAGTCGTAGGCCTTCAGATAGTTGAGTAGCCCAGCGGAATCGCACCGCCAGGCCCTCCCAGAACTGTACGTGAGCCTCTCAACTCATACAGCTCCTATCGTCCAGCCGTGGCTCCGAGCGTCCAATGCGCGAAGAGGGTCGGGCGCTGCGTTTTAAGACGCCGCAACCAATCCCACGCCCGCAGTTTGTGCGTTCGGAGTTTCTTGTATTTGCGCTGGGCCCAACGCACAATGAACGAATCCAGTGTACGCAAAGCCCCGCGAAGCGCAGAAGGCCGGAACCGCCCGTAGTAGCGAACCCAGCCCAGAAGCACGGGCTGCGTCCATCGAGCGACTTCGGCAAGTTCAAGATCATTGCGACTGTGCAGCCGCCATCGACGCATTCGCAACCGCATCGACTTGGCCGCCTTGTCGCTTACCGCAGGAGCGAAGCTAACGAACAGTGTTCCAGATCGACTCATTGAACTCCGCGGCCGAAAGCAGTAGCCCAGGAAATCAAAGCGTTGCACCGGATAGCTGCCGCGTCGGTTGTCGTCCTTGCAGTAGACGATTTTCGTCTTCTCCGGGTGAAGCTGTAGTTTGCAAGCCGCAAGCCGGGCATCGAGCTCCGCTCGTAATTGCCTGGCCTGCGCCTCGCTCTTGCAGTGGCAAATGACATCGTCGGCGTAACGCTCAAACAGGACGCCGGGATAGTTCCGTGACATCCATTGATCGAACGCGTAATGCAAGAACAGGTTAGCCAATATGGGACTGACAACTGCCCCTTGCGGTGTTCCCCGATCCCGCATTACCAAGGCGCCATCGGGCATACAAACCGGTGCGACTAGCCATCTCTCAACGTATAGAAGCACCCACTTGCAGTTCGTATGCCGTCGCAGCGCGCGCATCAGAAGTTGATGGTCGATATTATCGAAGAAGCCTTTAATATCGAGATCCAGCACCCAGTCCGCGCGCCAGCAACGCTGACGCGCAACTGTGAGCGCCTGATGCGCTGAGCGGCCCGGTCGATAACCATACGAATCATCATGGAACACTGGCTCCAGAATGGGTTCGAGATATCGCCGTACCACCATCTGCGCGATGCGATCCGACACAGTTGGTATTCCTAACGGCCTAGTCTTACCATCAGCCTTTGGAATTTCAACGCGCCGCACGGGAGGCGGAACATAACTTCCCGAGGACAGCCGGTTCCAGAGTCGATAGAGGTTATTACTCAGGTCCTCCTCAAACTCGGCAACCGATTGACCATCGACGCCCGCCGCGCCGTGATTTGCCTTCACCCGCTTGAACGCTTCCCACACTTCGCGTTTGGAAATATCAAACGGCTTTGCCTTATCCATGCGAGTCCTCCCCTCGCGGGTTGCTCGCACGGTCAAGCCAGACGACGGCGTTCCTTCGGTCCAGCCCCATTACAGAGCCTTCAACCCTACTACGAACGCCTCCGCCCCTGTGCCCCGCATCGGTACTCTCACCCTTGCGGAGGCTATCCGCTTGGATTTCTCCCTTAGCATCGGGGCGACAGGTTCCTACGTTCCTTATCAAAGCCTGGATCAAGATCACGCCGCCTTCATGCCGGAAGCCAGTTGGGCAGTAAGCAGGTTAGCCCCCAACCTTTGGTGCGGGATAGAGATCCGGATCCCGGTTTCGACTCCAGTTCGTACGTTTCGACACGTCATCAGCGGTTCACTCGCGTTCGTCTTCCTGACCCTCACCTGACGGAGTCGAGCTCCGCCTTTTCCATCAACGCTCACCACGCGAGCTCTTAACTCGCGCAGCTTGTGGTGGTTTGAAGCCTGCTCCTGCAAGCCGACTCCGAGGGGCCCGCCCTCATCTTTGATAAAGCATCGCAACGGCCCGGACTTCGAACCGTCGCGTTCGTAGCACACGACCTCTTCGTATTTGACGCTGCGCCACACCCGTTCAACGAACACGTTGTCACGCCAGGCGCCCTTTCCATCCATGGACAGAAGAACGCTCCGGCTGAGCACCGCGTCGGTGAATTCGGTTGCGGTGAACTGGCTGCCTTGATCCGTGTTGACGATCTCAGGCAGGCCGTATTTCGCAAATGCTTCCTCCAGCGCCTCGACAGCATGGCAGCTCTCCAGCGTGATCGCCACGCGGTGTGCCAGCACCCGACGGCTCGCCCAGTCCACGACAGCCGTCAGATATACGAAGCCGCGCGCCATCGGGATATAGCTCGTATCGAGCGCCCAAACCTGATTGGCCCGGTCGATTTTCCGGTTGC
>NZ_JAPMAL010000083.1:0-8638 GCF_026343935.1 Paraburkholderia sp. CNPSo 3076
TCGACTGGCGGTGCCGATGGCGCCGAGTTGCCCGTGTCGAACACATCGGCAACCCGCTCCTGCAGTTGCTTCTTCCAGTCCGTAATCTGGTTCGGATGGACATCAAACTGCTGGGCCAGCTCTGCCAGCGTCTTGTCCCCCTTGAGCGCTGCCAAGGCCACCTTTGCCTTGAACGCTGGCGAGTGGGTCCGTCGGTTTCGTTTCGTCATCTTCTGGTTCCTTGTTGCCGGCCATTATGGCCGACTCACGCCCCAGCTTTTCCACTCAACGTACTGTCCGAATTCTCGAAGCCACCTCAAGTTCGGGTCAGCAACAGAATGCTGGCGCGGTTAAGTGGCTCGAATCTATCTCAGGGGGCTGGCTGGTTGCGTCGGATCGCCCGAGTGTTCAGGCGCTATCGAATGCGCTGAGTGTGGGCTTGGCGCAGACTGTCGAGCTCCATACGGTGAAAAAGTTAGCGGCGGACAGCGTCTTCGATTTTGATCTGAACGAACTGATAGGCGGCAACTGGAGGCTAGTTAGCAACGATGTTGAGGATCCTCTGAGGTGGGGTCACGTTCAGCACCTGAAAGCGGCTGGCCACACAATCGAAGGTTTCCCATAAAATGAAGGCCTGAGTCCGCAACACTGGCCAATACGGAGACCCGTCGGTCTGACAAAAGCCAACGTGCCGCAAGGAACTCGATGAAGAGCGCAAATGATGTGTTGCTTTGTGATTTTTGTGGGAACAGCCAGCATGTCGCCAAGCTGCTCGTTCGGGGTATAGCGGATGCTGCGATATGCGATGATTGCATCGCCACGTGTGGCGAGATTGTCGCGGAGGCCCGCGCCCAGACAGAGGACCGCACGCCAAGCACCGTAGATGCCGCCAAGGCGTGGGTCGCCAAAGCAATACGTAAGCGGCCCTGACCACGATTTGGCTCTTTGTCCCGCCGCCGGGACTAGGGTATTGCACGAGATGCGGGCTTCGCTACGGAAGCCACCATGGGAAGTCGCCGCGTTTCTGGGCTCGTGATCGCATTGTTAGGTCGGGTCACCGGCACCGGCCGAATCCGAGGCGTTCATCGTTTCGCTACGTTTTCAGGAAGCGCGAATGACTTCAAACCGGCCGACTAGAGGCGCTGCGCCTCAACCGAAAAGGCCGTGAAGGAACCAGCGCCGCTCGCGTTCATCACGGCTGCCGACCCTCTCAAGATACACCCAGTAGTACAAACTGTTCTCCGCCTCTGCGACGAAGTAGTCGCGCGTCACAATGTGACCATCCTGCCAACCGCACTCGATCCGCTCGCCTGGCGAAACCATGAGCAGCGGCGAGCCGTAGAACGGCCTGTGTCCACGCATAATTAGCTCGATGGGCGTTTCGAGCAGCCATGCGGGGCGGGGGAGATCGCGAGGCGGGTCCATACGCGACGGCTTTTCACTACTGCCAACCGGCACCCACTGCGCAGCTACTTCCGGCCGGAAGTCGGCCGCCGGCGCAGGCCTCAGCACATTTCCCGCCCCAAGCCGCGCTATTAGCAATTCCATGAGTCGCGCGAGGTCCTGAGGCGTTCCCCCCGGATCTGGGAAGAGAGACTCACTCGGCGCCTCTGCTATGCGCACATCTTTCGCTTCTAGCCGCAGTGCTACGACCGGCGCGGCGAGTTCGATCCGAGACAACCGTTCTCTCAGCAACCGCACAAGGTGTTCTTCATGCCAGGTTGGCTCGCCAAGTGCGACTTCTACGTCCGTTGGCGGAATAGCGGCGCGGCCGCGTTCATGCTCGAGCGAGACAACGAAGCGCACGACTGCAAGCTGACGGACCGCAAGCCAGCCCGTCATTTGAAGTGTGAGCCGGCGCGCCGCGAACAGGGCTGCCTCGACGTGCTCGATACGATCGGGCAACTCAACGCGCGCATCGAATGCGGGCGGCATCGTGACCCATTCGTGAACTTCAGGCGCCTCGCCCGTCGCCCGATCGAGCGCATCAAGCAGGGCCGTGCCGCAGCGTTTTTTTAATCCAGCGCGCGGCAACCGCATCACATCGCCGATCGTTACGCATCCCAAGCCATCGAACCAGTCGGCGAAACGTCGCGCGGCCGGAAGCGAATCTAACGAGATACGCGACAGCGCGCGGGAAAGAGAGCGCTCCGTTAGGGCAACGCCACCGCCGGCACGCGCGATGAGCCACGCCGCCTCTGCGGTCGGCGCCATCGACGCCGAGCAGGTCACTCCGAAATCGCAGACCACACGCCTAACGCGGGAACGCAGCGCGCGCAGGCCGCCAAAAAGTCGCAAGCTTGCGGTGATATCAGCGAGCACCACGTTTTCTTCGGCGACAACAACGTTTGGTGTGAACTGGAGGAGTGCGAATGATACGTCGTCTATGGTTTGCTGTTCTCGCGTCGGTTCGCGCTCCCGGAGCTCGGCGTTCTGAGCAAGCGTAAGCACACCGCCCCGGCGCATACCGTCGACCACTCCATGTCTGCGTGCTGCGGCGTCGGCATCAATCACACGCCCCTTGTCCAGAATAACGAAGCCGTCATTCGACACTGGCATGAACCAAGTCGGGCGAAAGCTCTCGATTGGCAGGCGACGCAGATGAACGCCGATCCAGTGGTGCATGACGGTTGAGAAGAACTGGGGAAGGGTACAGGGGGACGAACACCGGCTTATCACGATGCGGGCCTCGGCGCTTTATGAACGAGACATTCAGTCCGTCGGGAACCGCTTCGAGCGATATCCGCAATGGCGCGGGGGACGTCGCGCTCGCCGCTGCCGTTGGTCGAAAGAGGAAGAGCAGCGTATCCGACGACTGGGCGGCGAGGTGCAGACGGCGCAGCGCCTCGGGCCGCACCTGCTGCTGCCACAAAAGCAGGGCGCCTGCGGTACCTGAGCGTAGGATCTGTTCCGCCGCCCAAAGGCAGTCCTCAGTCGCAGATGCCTTCAACACGCGGATGTTTTCGACGCCCAAGCCCCACCACACCAACGCTGCCAGTTGCAGTCGATGCGGTGGCTGCAGTACAAAAACTGGCCGGCGCGCGATCGCTGCCAGCGCCGGTTTCAGCAACCGCAACTCCCCGCTGCCCGGCTGCGGAACGATCAATTCTGACAACGCACCGATGGGCCACCCGCGCCCGGGCAGTTCGGCATCCAGTTCCGCGTATCCGCTAGTGACCGTCCGGCCGCGCCCCGACCCAAGTTGAGAGGCTCGCCACAAATCCGGGTGGATTGCCTCCGCTTGAATTGTGTGCCCCATTTCGCCCCCGATTACTGTATATCCATACAGGCATCTTAGCGCATCGTCCCGGCGATGACCAATCTTCGATCGCCTACAAGGTCTACTTCGCCCGGAGTCAGCATTGAGCAGAATTTTTGTCTTATGATTGCTCGCCAAACGACAAAACGACAGCCACAACTTTTATATGCGACAAGGCCAAACCGCATTCACCCTCCTGGCAATCGCCGCACTTTCGACCTTTGCGGGCTGTTCCAGCAAGCTGGACCTCAACGAAGGGAATCTGACTGACGCGCTGAATGCTTATTACGCGCCTGGGCCAGGAATCTGCCTCCACAGCTGGCAATTTCCGTACCCCCTCAGCCGCGCTGACATCCGGAATTCGGAAGATGTCCATAACGATCCCGTCCTGACTCCTGTGCCCGGACTTGAAGCATTGAAGTCGGCCGGCCTCTTGGTATCCCACGACGCTCCGAACCCTGCCAGCGATGGTGCGGTGGCGCGGACCTACATCCTCACGGACGCAGGCTCAGCCGCCTTGACGGACGCTGCCGGCTCGAGCGGCACAGTTGCGTCGGGCTCCCGAACCGGTGCGTTCTGTTACGGCCACGTGCACGTCACACGGGTAGTCAAGTGGGACGCGGCCTCCATGGGAGAAAGCACGGCGTATTTCAACTACGAAATGGACGGGCTTCCGGAATGGGCCAAACGGCCGGACATTCAGCGCGCCTTTCCTACGCTCGGACACCTCGTGCGCGGAGCGGGGACCGGCAAGACGTCCTCGGTCGTTATGCGACTTACCACCGCTGGCTGGGAAGTGAAGCACTAATCCGGGAACCGAACTCAGGTTGGCTGCAACGTTTCTGATAAAAAACGATTCTGACCCTAAAAGATTGATAATGTTAATTATGTTAAATTATGCTCGCGCAAAGCATTTTGCCCGTCTCTTACGCCGCGTGGCTGTTCCCGTTCTCGCTGCATGTGCCACCTTGGCGGCGGCCGCGACCACCAGCGTGCCAGTGCTGCGGGTAACGGCGCCCGATGGTCAACAAAGCATTCTCATCGGCACCGTGCACGTCCCGGTGAACGGCCTGCACGAACCGGCGCAGTTGAGCACAACGGATTTTCAACGTTACCAGCGGATGAAGCGTCTGCAGCTGGCGCCGCGCCCGACTGGGCGAAATCGCTGACCGATACTGAGATCGATATTTACCTCCAGCGTGCCATGTGCGCGGGACTGAACGAGACGTCGGCGCGGAGCTGGCTTCGTGCGCCTACACCGCACGAGGCAAACGCCTTCGCCTACACCATTTGTCCGTTACCCCACGCAACATCGCGGGATGTTTATCTGTCGAGCATCGCGCCAGCTGCACTGGCTCAGCATCCTGAAGCGCTGGAGGACGCTAACTGGGTGGAGCTGCAGCGCAGGATGGTGCCGCCCCGTGCGAACCTCGCTGGGTTCCGGTGGGCGCTCGCGCACGATCCGAAAACCGTCCTGGAGCAAACACGCGATGATCTGAACTCGGGCGACTACGATGCCCTGCGCGTCCAGTTCCTGGAGTCATGCGGCTCGCAGGATGCCGCCGCTGCGCTCGGCAAGCACATGGTCGACGAACGCAACGCCGAGTGGCTTCCTCGTCTTGAGACCATTCTCAATGACGGCCATGCGGTCGTTGTCGTGGGCGCAATGCATTTTCCCGGTCCGACCGGGCTTATTGCTCTGCTGCGCCAAGATGGCTATACGGTGAATCCTGTCGAATGGCCGGCAGCGAGCGTCGACGGACCGTGAGCACCTTCCCGAACTCGTGCGCGAGTTCGGGAACCGGCCCATTTCCACGGTTACTGCAATGCCGTACCGCGACTGGCCGCGGTCAACGCTTATGCCTGTGGGTTTGAACCACGGTGAGGTCGCTCATCGACGGCTTGTCACTGACCGGCATATTCGAGCCATTTCGGGATCGGCGTAATCGAGCCACCGGATGATCGCCGTAATCGAGCCAGTGCATGATCGGCGCAATCGGGCCACTCGATGATCGGCGTATTGGAGCCACCTCAGGATCGGCGTAAACGAGCCACGTAGCGGGCTCAGTGTTGGGTCGGACGCCGGCCCGAAACGCATTTCGAATTTCCGCAACCCGGTACCTTCGGACTTTTTGCCCGGAGGGCCGATGAGTCGAAGGAGGTTCGTTAGGTATGTCCAGAAATTAGGTGTGGTCGAATTGGATACACTGGGTGCAGGAGTCCCTTCCCAAGTTGTGAAGCGATTTTCTGCCTCGGGAAGGGAAGCTCAGACCGGGCGCTTTCGCTGGAATGCTTCACCTAATAATCTCAGAGGCTTTCCAGAAATTTGAGCAGTGAATCGGACGGGCGATAAAAAGTCATCTTGATTCCGGGTGCTTTAACTGTCGCGAGCGCTCGCCGCTTCATCGTCTGATCTGCCTCGACATAGCCGTGCGTCGTCACAGGACTCTCATGTCCTAGCCAGAGCGCAACCTCGGTGATGCCTACACCGGCTTGCAAGAGATGCGTGGCAACCGTGTGCCTCATGGAATGCGGAGTGATATGGCGCTTCATAAGCGATGGGCAGGTCCTCCCTGCTGCCGTCAGTGCCAGCGAAAACCGCTCAGCCACGTTTGCGCGCGTCATTGGTCCGCCATGGCGGCTTGGCAACAGCGGCTGTTCCGGTTGCAAACCCTGCTCACGTATCCAGTGGCGTATCGCCGCAGCAGTTTCACGCCACAGGGGTACGGCACGCTGCTTTCGACCCTTGCCATGCAGGCGTACCCACGGCGTTGCAGCAAGCGTTACATCGGCCACCCGCATCCCGGTCAGCTCAGATACTCTGGCGCCAGTGTTGTAGAGCAGCGCGAGCAATAGACGATCGCGCTGTCCGAACCACGTATCTGCATCGGGTGCGTCCAACAAGGCGTGAACTTCCTCACGTGATAGAAATCCCAGAAGCGGTCTCTCGAAACGTTTCGTTGGAATTGAGAGAATTTGTTGTGCCAGGTGCAGTGCCTGAGGACATCTCATCGTGACATAGTGATAGAAGGTCCGTATAGCGGAAAGCCGAGCATTGCGACTGCGAATGCTATTGGATCGTGCAGTTTCGAGGTTGTCCAGAAAGGCAGTGATCAACGTGACGTCGAGTTCGTTGAGTGTGAACTTCTCGGGCGGCTTATGTAACGCTTGCTGGGCATAGGTCAATAGCATTCGGAAGGTGTCGCGGTATGACTCGACCGTTCTTGGACTCGCATTCTGCTGCTGCATTAGCCGTTCGATGAAGAACCGCTGAAGGAGCGAGGCAAACTCCTGTGGCTGGCTGGTGAGATGGCTCATGTCGATTCCCCTTGGGCATACCGATGAAAGCGCTCTCCAACGAGAGCCATCAGTTCTGGCACCGCCGTGCAGTACCAGTAAGTGTGGGCGACGGAGGTGTGGCCGAGATAAGTCGAGAGCGTGAGGATTGCGTGATCAACGTCGATCCCCTGGCGGTCGGAGCGCAACAGACTGTTGGCGACAAAACTATGTCGGAAGTCATAACAGCGATGATGCGCATAATCGCCGCGTGGCAACCACCCCAGTCTGCGGCATAGGGTTTCCAACGCGCACTGGAGCGTCGGTACGCCGACTGGCTTACCTCCATCGAGCAGGAAAAACCGGTCGCTTCGCGGCTGGCGCACGAAGCGATCACGCTGCTGAGCATACGTACGTAGGGCCTCTGTAGTGCTCGGATGCAAGGGAATCAAGCGGCTTCTATGCCCTTTTGCTTCCCGGACCAGCAGCAATCCCTGGTCAAGATCAACGTCATCGCGTGTCAGGTGTGTGGCCTCTATCGGGCGTAGACCACTCGCTGCGAGCAGCCCTATCATGGTCTTGCAAGTCACAGGGCGCAGACCATCACGAGGCTGAAGGCTGGTGGTAGCTGCCATCAACATCGATACTTCCTGCTGCGTGAAAATATGTGGGGTCAATCGTCGATAGGCTCTACCGAGCAGCCTTCCTGGCGGCACCTCGGTTACTGGGTCGAAACGTTGCCAGTAGCGCGCAAAGCCCCGCAAAAGTTCAAGACGCCGAGCCCACGTGAAGTGTTGATCGCGTTTCGTCGAACGAGCCCATGCAACGGCTAGCTCGATGACAAGGTGTGAAGGCGGGGGTATCTGTTGATCAGCGAATCGGCCGAATTGCCGCAGTCTGGCCGATGCCGCGCGTCAAACAAGATGAGAGCAGCGCGTCAATCAGGATGAGAGCACTGGCGTTGCGGCAGCGGTGGAGGGCGTAGCCCGGAACCGCTGCCGCAACGCCGCGCCGAGGAGCCCCCCGCTGTCGGGGTGCCTTGTCGGTGGTCGCGGTAAATCGGGTATGAACAGCTCTTCCATGTAGCGAAGGGAGGCTGAGTTGCCCGGCCGACACGTGAACGACCATCAGATGAGGCTCTACATGAAGTACAGACTCAAGGAGGGGCCGCCCCAGGCGGCTGCGCGCGCTGGGTTCAGCGCCGCCACGGGCTATCGCATCGAAGAGGACCCGCGATTGCCGTCGCAGAAGAAGGTCCCGCGCGGGCGTCGGCGGGCCGATCCCCTGGTCGCGATCTTTGACACGGAGATCGTGCCACTGCTCCAGTCCGCTCCCGGCATCCGGCCGATAGCCGTACTGGACGAGATGCTTCGGCGCCATCCCGACCTCCGGGGCAACGTGCGCCGCACACTCGAGCGGCGTATCCGAGACTGGCGCGCACTCCATGGCGAGGAACGTGACGTCATGTTCCGTCAGGTACACCAGCCCGGTCAGCTAGGCTTGTCCGACTTCACAGAGATGGACAGCCTGGGCGTCACCGTGGCGGGTGTCACGCTGGACCACCGCCTCTATCACTTCCGGCTGGCCTGCTCGGGCTTTGAGCACGCTCACGTCATTCTCGGCGGCGAGAGCTATGTCGCGCTGGCCGAAGGGCTGCAGAACGCCATCTGGGCACTCGGGGGCGCGCCGCGCGAGCACCGCAGCGACAGCCTGTCGGCGGCGTTCCGCAATCTCGATGCCGACGCG
Source organism: Paraburkholderia sp. CNPSo 3076 (assembly GCF_026343935.1). Classification (NCBI taxonomy): domain Bacteria; kingdom Pseudomonadati; phylum Pseudomonadota; class Betaproteobacteria; order Burkholderiales; family Burkholderiaceae; genus Paraburkholderia; species Paraburkholderia sp. CNPSo 3076. The sequence continues at coordinate 8,261 of NZ_JAPMAL010000083.1, forward strand.
CGCAAGGATCTGACCACGCGTTACGATGCGCTGTGCGCCCACTACGGCATGCAGCCCACACGCAACAACCGTGGCGTTGCCCACGAGTATGGTGCGGTAAAAAATATGTCACAGTGGTTCTCAACAACCCCCATCGTCTATCGCGTTGACGTTTCCATGACGACATAATTTTCAGGCTGATACTGATATTCCACTGATCAATGATGGGGGAATATCATGTTCGAGACTCTCTTTACGCGTCCGCATGTTCTTGCTGCCCACAATCTCGCGCCCTGCGTGGAATCCAGGAAGCGCTTCCTCGTACATTGTCAGGAACAGGGTTATCCGCTCAGGTCGATTCGGAAGATCGCGTGGATCCTGCTGGTTTTTTCACAGAGC
>NZ_JAPMAL010000084.1:0-8530 GCF_026343935.1 Paraburkholderia sp. CNPSo 3076
TTGGCCTGCGCGGTGCGCGCCCGTACAAATCCTTGGCGTACTCGATGCAGCGACAACACCGATTGCTGCTCGATGCTCTTGACCGGCACAAAGCGCATATTCGGCCGCGCGACTGCCTCACAGATTGCTTCGGCATCCGCCGCGTCATTCTTGTTCGTCTTGACGTACGGTTTGACAAACTGGGGCGCGATTAATCTTACCGTATGCCCCATGGCCTGTAGCTTGCGTGCCCAGAAGTGCGCGCTCGCGCATGCCTCCATTCCGATCACGCAGGCGGGGAGGTTGGCGAAGAACTCCGAAACGTGATTTCGCTTGAGCACTTTCTTCAGCACCGTTCGGCCATGCTCATTTACACCATGGACGGCAAAAACGTTCTTCGCCAGATCGATGCCAACTGTCGTAATCTTCATGATGGGCGCTCCCCTCGGTCAGGTGGTTGCTTCGACACTTCCACTTTGGCACATTGATGCCGCTTCGGGTGGGGGCGTCCATCCCATTAGACTTGACCTCATCTCCTTATCGCGACACTACCAATCTGTGTCCAGAAAAATCCGGGCCGTGGCAGATGGGGCTCGCAGACAAATTCGATCCCTTCAGAAAACCCGCAATCAGTTTTCAGTGGATCATTCAACCGAGCATCGTTGGGCCCTCAAGCTGCTGGCGGCGCTGGAAAAATCGTTTCGCAGCGCCAAGGGCTTCAAGGATGTTCGGTGTGCGCTTTCGAGCACCGTTTGTCTCGAAACCGCCATTTCCAACATCCGTCGGCGCGAATGGAAGAAATGCGTCACGCCAGGCACTGCTGACCAGGCTCCGTTGGAACAGTCTTACTCGCATGCAGCGCCAGCAACATTCTGGCTCTACGGGACCCTCGTGAACCTGCTCACCGGATTTTGCCACCGCGCGACTTACCGTCCGAAATGGCAACGCGCAAGCCATCGCAGTTCAGTGAGTTCCACGACGGCTGCGCCCGACGCGCCTTGCTGATCGATGCACATATCGTGGCGTCGGCCCAAATATTGCGTATGCTTTTCCATGAGCAATAGGAGTGGATATTGACCTATCTGCAATTTACCAGCGCGGTCAAATAATCCTGCGCAACGTTGGTTACCTGAATGGGAGACCTGATGCGGAATGCAATTGGATTTGTCGGTTTAGGTGATACACGCACGCCGCTGCGTAAAATTGTTATTTCGCCCGTGAATTTGACCGCAAACGGACGCGCACATCTTGGTCACGCGGGTGGTCCCTTTTTGCGAATGGATATCCTCGCACGCGCCTTGCGTCGTAGCGGACATGATGTTTGGTACGGACTCACTACGGACGGCTTCGAAAATCATGTCGTTGCGAAAGCGACGCAGTTCGGAGAACATCCGGCAACGATGGCCGCGCGATTTCATGAGCAGATCGGGACCGATTTGAAGGCCCTCGATATTCATCTCGACAGGTTTGATGATCCCGTTCATCGCACCAACATCGATACGTTTTTTGGTGTGCGGGAAGCACTGATGCGCAGACTGGGACAAAGCGACCAAGTCCAACTACGCGACGAACGACTGCCTGTTGATGATGCGTTGCCTTCCACAGCACCTATAGAGGACCGGTTTTCCATCGGCGCCTGGTTGGCCGCATGTTGTCCTAACTGTTTGAAGCCGGCCGGCAGCTTCTTTTGTGAAGCTTGCGGCATGCACTTCGAGCCGTGGGATGCGGTAAAGCCCGTTTCACGACGGGGAACAATCACTGAGTGGGTAGAAAGCAAGTCGTACTTCCTGAACATGCGGAATCCGACCCAGCTAACTGTGCAATGGGAGCAAATGCACATCGAGGCACCGTTTGCGCGTATCGCGCAACGATACGTCGATCGGTGCGGGGGCACCATGCGATTGACGTTGCCCGGGCTCTATGGCGTTCCATGGCAAGCCGATGCTTGCGTGAATCGTCAGATTCTCTTTAGCTATTCCGCAGGCTGCTATACGCACCATCTCTACTGCGGTGAGCGGTATGCACAAGAGCGCGGTGTGGCGAATTCCTTTTCGCATGGGAGTGACACATTCCTGATCGGCTCGACGGGGATCGACAATACAATTCCGGTGCTCGTCGGGGTCACGGGTTGTGCGCTTGCGCAGGAAAATTTTCGTCCTTTCGACAGCGTGAACTTCAACTACTTCCTCAAGCTGAACGGCAGCAAGTTCTCGACTAGCCGCGGCCACGTAATCTGGGCTGGTGATATCGGAAACATAAACGGCATCAACACGGATGCGCTGCGCGTGTACCTCTCCGAAATATGTCCCGAGGAAGAGGAAACAGATTTTCGTGTTGGCAACATGCTTGGCCGTCACAATCATCTCGTCTCAACGGTCGGGACGCTCGTTGCAAGCGCCTGCGCCACGATAGTCGAAAATCCGGCTTTTCGCGGCGAGCCGGCATTCGATTCGTCGCTGTTCGCGAGGCTCGTCGAGCTCTATGGTGAGCAAAGCGCCGCGCTGTCACCCGACAAGCTGCGGGTTTCGCTGGCGTCAAAGCCGCTTATGGCATGGCTGGATCTCGCCAACGAAGCGCGCACGCCAGCCAAGGCATATACGTGGCTCAAAGGCCTCGCATTCCTGGCTGCCCCGCTGATGCCGCGCACCGCCGACGCCATCTGGGTATGGCTTGGACATGCCGAAACTCCATCGGCATCCGCTTTTCCGGAAACCCGTCAGATACCGGATGCAAAGGCGCCCAATCTCCACGAGTCGCGACTGTTGCATGAACATGATCTTTCCAACTGCCTTCCTGCGAGCATGGACTCATGAGTGCACCCGCCGAACTGCCTTCCGCGCTCAAGGCCACCGCGTTCATACCGTTCCTGGTTGCGAGCGCCGCGCTTGCGGCGGCCTATGGGGCAAGTTTTCTGCTGGCCGACTATCTGCGCGCAAGCGGGCTCGACGTTTCAATGGCGGGCACCGTGATTTCGAGCGGCATCTTCACCATGATCATCAGTTCGCTGTTCGCCGGCTGGATAGCGCAACGGATCGGACTGATGTCGACGATCATCGCAGCTGCCGGGGCGATGTCCGCGGCGATGCTCGCGTTTGGGCTGACACGCGTCGATTTGAGGATTGCCTTCGCCGGTGGACTGTTGCTGGGTCTAGGTTGGTCGGCGTTCAATATCCTGGCGCCGCTCCAGATCATCCACCACTTGAAGCCTTCAGCGCGGATCAGATATTTGACGCTTTTGTCAGGCGCCCAAATGGCAGGACTCGGATTCGCTTCACCTACTGGCCATTTCCTCGCGCACCGATTCGGTTCATTTTACGTCGTTTATATCGGTTTGGCTTGTGTCTGCCTTTCTGCTGCCGTCGCACTCGCGATAGTCCGGAAGCTTATGCAAGGCACGCCGCACTTATCGATGGCAGCGGTTGGCATCACACCTTCCCAGGCCGCATCGGTCTTGTGCTCGACCACCCGCATGCCCATTGCGATGATCGGACTTGCCGCCTGCGCTTTTGCGGGGCTTTCGACTTACCAGACGGCGTACGCAGAATCTCGACACCTGCCCGCGGAACTTTTCTTCCTGACGTTCACCTTGACGACCGTAGTATGCCGGTTCACGCTTGCGCCAGCAATCAGCGGGCTGCCTGTTCGCAAGCTCGCGTTCGCGCTGTTCATCGCCACACTCGCCGCGCTAGCGCTCTTCATCTGGAACCGCAGCAGCTCAATTGTCTATGTAATCAGCGCCTGCGTTTTCGCCATAGGCTATGGACTCACCTATTCGACCTTGAACAGCATGGCTGTCAATCTTGCCGGCGACGCGGAATTGTCCGTGCCGGTCACTTCCCAAGTCTTCACGATCGCGTACTTTGCCGGCGTGTTTGGCTTTCCCTACATCGCTGGAATGCTGGTCGCTCACGGCGGGATCAATCTCATGCTGACGGTAACGCTTGCCATTGTCTCCGTAAACGTCCTGTTGCTAGCCCGAATCCACTCGGGAAGCCCGCGGCCCGCGGTGACGACGCACTATTGATGTCAGAGCCGGTTTGACTGCAGGTAGTCGAGCATTCCAAGGTAAATTTTCGTCGCGAGGTCGTCAAATGAGCAGAGAGTCTGTCGTCGCCGTTGGTGCAGGTCCAGCAAACCTGAGTCTCGCTGCGCTTGCGTATAACCAGCGTGAGCTTGCCGTGACTGTATTTGAGCGAGCACTTGAGCCTGCGTGGCATCCAGGATTGATGGTCGACGGGGCACTGATGCAGACGAGTTTCCTGAAAGACCTTGTCTCGCTTGTCGACCCGACCAACCCATACTCGTTTCTTGCGTACCTGAAGGACCACCGGCGCCTCTATCGAGCCGTCGTGTGCGGGTTGGACCGTATCACGCGGCAGGAGTTTCAAGATTATCTGAAATGGGCTGCCATGCGGTTGCCCAATATCCGCTTCGGCACGGCCATCAATGAAATCGACCTAGATCGCGATTCATTTTGCGTGCGTGCCAAGGAAGAAACGGTGCGCACGAAGACGGTCGTCATCGGTGTGGGCCGGGAACCGTTCATTCCTGACTTCGCACGCCTAATTCGCGGAAAGAACGTTTTTCATAGCGGCGCATTCCTGAGTGAAAAGCGGAATTTTTCAGGTTCGAGCGTGGCGGTGGTAGGCGGCGGCCAAAGCAGCGCCGAAGTCGTCAGCGCGCTACTGCGCGGGTTACATGGAGAACCGGCATCGATTACGTGGGTGTCGCGTCGGCCAAATCTGTTTGCCCTCGAAGACAGCCCATTCGTCAATGAATGGTTCTTTCCCCAACACAGCATGTGGTTCCAACGGCGTTCACGCGAGGCGCGTGAACGATTTCTGATGGGGCAGGAACTGGCGGGCGATGGCGTCAGCGCCTCGACGCTTCGGGAAATCTATCAGCTCTTGTACGAGCGCGAAGTGGCGCATAAGGCAAGGCCGGGCGCCTGCGAGATACGGATCGATTCGTCGGTCGAGGCAATGAGTCTCGACGGGCCTGGTTATTTGTTGACAGTGCGTGACCGCGTGAACGGCGATGTGATGCACGCATATGCGGATGTCGTCATTCTCTGCACAGGGTACAGATCCTCGCTGCCACGGTTACTCGAGCCTTTACGAAGCCGGCTGTCGTTTGTGCAAAACACATTAGGAGATACGGAGCTTGAGATACGCAATGATTTTTCCGTGGTCCTGGATGGGCCGCTCGGCTGTCGGCTCTATCTGCAAAACGGTGCGCGCTCGCAGTATGGGGTCGCAGATCCCTACCTCAGTCTGCTTTCATGGCGCAGTGCGCGAATCTTGAACGCCATTCTCCGTATGGAGCGCTTCGATTGCGGTGTAATGAGCGGTGCTATCACGTGGTCAGGCGAAACCTTGGCGGCGTCGCGGAAGCCATCGCAAGAGATGACGGAGAAAATTTCATGACTCGAAAGCACGGCTTCACCACGATAGATCTCGCCGGAATGTCTCATGCGTCGTTGCCGCCGGAGCTGCAGAAGGCGCCTAACGTCGTCCATGCATTTGCTGATGACCGCTTTAGTGGCAATCCCGCGGGCGTTGTTATCTTGCGTGAATTTCCTCAGGCCGAGCAAATGCAAGCGGCGGCTCACTATGCGAAGCTGCCGACCACTGCCTTTGTGGCACCGTCATCGGACCACGACGAACTCGCGTGCTTCGACATACGATGGTTTACGCCTAGTGCCGAGCTCGAGCTCTGTGGGCACGCGACGCTCGCGGCGGCGCATTGGCTATTTACTCGAGGGGAAGTGCCGGGCCACGCGCTGACGTTCGGATCGAGGAGCGGCGTGCTTGCTATCACGCGCGCTGGCGATGCGATCACCATGAGCTTCCCTCGCATTCTCAGCGTCGCCGCTGACAGGGCGACGGCGCGCACCGTGTCGGACGCGCTTGGTGTGCCGCTGGTCGAATGCCGGCGTGCTTATGATGATCTGATTGCCGTGGTCGCGGAAGAGTCTATCGTCACGCGCTTTGTGCCGGATTTCGCTGCAATTCGCGGCCTTGAATGTCGTGGCGTCGTGCTGACCGCACGTACCGATCCAAACGGTTCGCTCGCGGAATATGACATCGTGTCGCGGTTTTTCGCGCCAGAGATTTCCATCGACGAGGATCAGGTGTGTGTGTCCGCGCATTGCAAGCTTCAGCCGTACTGGTCCGAGCGCTTGGGCCGCTCGAGTCTGCGTGCGTTGCAAGCCTCAGCTAGCGGTGGGCGGCTAGGACTGGACGCAAGGGGCGATCGCGTCTTAATCGAAGGTAGCGCGCGCTTCGGAGACATTGACGGCATTCGACATGGAACGGTTGCATGCGGCCCCGTTACCACCTGTGCTATCGGTGTGACCATGCGTGAGTTCGATGGCTTGGCGAGTGAACATTCCAAGGCGCCTTTCCGCCTTGCGTCATTTCGCGTCGCTCCCGGTTGCGCCACAGTTGCGGAAGCGCATGACGTGGCAGAACTTTGGCATCTCTCCAGGGGACATGGTCGTGCGGTAGTCGACGGCCGGAGCATCGAGTTGAAGGCAGGCGACTCGGTTCAATTCGCCCCTCGAGAGCGTCACCAGTTGCACAACGTCGGAGATGAGGCTATAGAGGCCGTTTCGATTCGGTGGGAGGTGCCCCGATCATGACCATGTGCTTCGATCTTGTCGTCGTCGGCGGAGGGCTTTGTCACGTTAGAGAGAAGACAAGGCAATGCTGGCAGGGGCGATCAGTCGCTCAAAAAGCGGTAGACGGATTTTGGGTGAGTACGGTGAAGCGATGCCACGCAGCAAATCGCAAGGCGAGTTGTTAGCGATAGCTTGACGCCGGTAGCCGATGTCGCTTGAGGGCAAAGTGCTGTCGGATCGGGCCGAAGTTCGACAGGAAAGCTTGAGTACGCTCGGGCAGGCGGAAGCCCCGCATACGCCGTTCGCGTTCCCGGGTTGGCTGATGACTATTCTCGGCACGGTTGTTGACGCGGATCGTCAAGCGCATGCCTGTGCGCAATGTGCTGGACGTACTCGCCAATATCGAGCACTGGACGCATTTCACACGACACTTTGGTCCGTTAAGCGGCAATGATCCCAAAATCCGTGACGCCGAACAGCCTGGGAGACGTCGCCGGTCGACCCTTGCGCGATACAAAGCTTTCGCTCATTGATGCGCCAAGTCGCTCCCAGTTGATGAGGTCGGCCAAACGTATCAACGGATGCTTCAGGTTGATCTGTTCGCGCAGCGGTTGGCGGAAGAAATCTCCCTCCGTCACAGGCGTCTTCGGACCCATCCTCACCTCATCGAAAAATGCAGGATTCTCACGTTAATGTGCCAGGTTCCTGAAGATCTCACAACACCATTTCGGCCTCAAAGCTCCGCCGCACAAGGCTCTCCGAATTGTTCAGGTTCGACTAGTTATCGTGTACTGCTCTGGCCCAGTCGGGTTGCCAAGGCTGAGGGTCGTGCCGAGCACGTCCTCTGGCGGATACATGTCCGCATACGGCATTGCAGGCAACAGTGGAGCGCCGAACGGGTCTCCAATCGTCGTCCCGACGTAGTCTGCGAATGCGGCCGCGTGATAGCGGCCGTGCCAGTTCTCAATCCAAAACCCGCGCTCGCCACCCTGTCTCATCGTAATTGACGCATCGACTCGGGCGTCACCGATGAAGAATTGTTCGATCGTATGCTCCTTCATCCCCTTGCGAGCGAATCGTAGTCCACCGGTAGCAGGTAGGTTTCGAATGATGCGATGGAGCCATTCACGAGCTCAATACTACGATTGGCGAGCGCGAGCGCAATTGCCCCCGATGGATTACCGATCCGGATATTGGTCGACGGATTATTTGCACCGGGTGTCCCGAGTGTGAACGGATCGAACCCGCTGATGATGATTCGCGTAGCGCCCTTACCCGGCTGGAAATGGACGGCATATTGTCCGCGCGATGCGTGTTCCAGCACGCACTGGAGCTGTAAGCGGTTGAGCGTTACCTGCGCGGCCCACTGGCGCAGTATCTGTGTCATGAGCGCGCCCAGCACAACATGCGGTCGTCGCTGCGCGGTTGGGCGCCACTGACAGAGCGCCCCTGCACTCGATCGACAGCAGCCTTCCATAATCCTTCGCCAGCGATCTTCACAACGTGCTCCGCGCCCCCAGAGAACCGTTTTGCGTCGGCCCCACAGAGCTGCTTCGAGAAGTCAGAACCAAAGTGAGCGAAGCCCGATGCGCCGAGAATCTGGTCCGCGAACGGCATTGAGTTGCCCGGCAACAGAGGTGGCACCGCTTGTTCGGACAAGGTCCCGAGATTTTTAAGTGGAACGTCCGGGGCGATCATGCTGCCGATTTGATCGCTGGCAGCGTCGCGAAGTATGCCTCATCGGGCGTCTGATCCGCCAGGCTCGAATGAGGACGTTTGCGGTTGTACAGCTCAATGTATTGGCCAATGGAGCGCCGGGCGTGGCTGACCGACTCGTAGGCTCTCAAATAAATCTCTTCGTACTTGATGCTGCGCCACACGCGCTCGACGAATACGTTGTCGCGCCAGGCGCCTTTGCCATCCATCGAC
>NZ_JAPMAL010000085.1:0-8202 GCF_026343935.1 Paraburkholderia sp. CNPSo 3076
TTGCGGCGGGGCATCACACGCGGGCTACGCGCGATGATCAGACGGCGCAGCGCAATCGAGCCAGCCATCGGTCACATGAAGACAGACGGAAAACTCGATCGCAACTGGCTGAAGGGCGCGCTCGGCGATGCGATGCACGCGGTGCTGTGCGGCGCTGGCCATAATCTGCGGATGATCCTCAGGAAGCTGCGCTTTCTTTGTGTCTTCATTCTCGCTGCATTGTTCAACCGCAGCATTGCTGCCGACGCGATGGTGTGACGCCGGCCGCACGAGAAGCGAATTGTTCAGGGGCGACTAAAGAGCCCGTCAATCTGGAACCGGGGCGCAAGCGTGCAGGTTTTCAGGCAGGGCTTCGGTTCTGCCGTCCCGATGCACGCGAACTCATCGCCGATCGTGCCGACCTTTCCGTGACAGGATCGGGCGACATCAAGGCATTTGTTCGCGCCGATGCGCGGGTTCGCGTCACGGGTTCGGGCGACATTGTGGTCCATGGAAATCCCCCGCTTCGGGACAGGCATGTCAGCGGATCAGGGCGAATCAAATTCAAATGACGGACGCGGCGAGCCGATTCAACGTGCTCGAGGGAAAACGTAGTTCGCGGGCAGAAAACCCATGAATCACGATGCGATCATTGCCGGCGTCAGCACCGGACTCGCCCTCGTCAGCTGCTTTTCGCGAGAGGATTGGGCGGCACGTCTCCGCGGCCGAAGCTTCGCCTGCCTGGGACTCGGCGCCGTGTTCTCGTATGTCCTCGTCACGGTGACCGGGTCCATGGTTCGACCGCTGTTCGCCGACCCGTTCTCCCCTGCCGAAGCAACAAGATTCCTGCTCGGCAGTGCCCTCGTGTTCATCGCCTGGTACTACACCTGGCGCGCCGCACTGGTGCTCGTGGAATGGATTTACGGGCGCAGCGCGTAACTGCGCGCACGATGAAATCGTGAAAGACTTCGACATTGGGACAGGAAGCTGAATGAGTATGCACGAAAACGCCCAGGCACTGCTCGCCTGGATCCGCGAACGTCCGGAGGCGACGATAAGCGACATCGTGGAGTCCGGCCTCCTGAAGTCACGCTCAACGGTGTCGCACGCAGCCAGGTATGCGGAGAAAAGCGGCGCGCTTGAGCGCATCGTTCGTTCGGGCGCCAGTGCAAGGGACCGGGTGCGGTTTCGGGCAACGGGAATCGCGTTACCCGAAATCGCACCCGAAGCGCAGGATACCGGGCCATCGTTCGACGGGCTGCTGCAGGCTTGGGGCATCGCGCACAGGCCAGTGACCCTGCCGATGCTCGAGGCCCGCAGACACCAGCTTTCAGATGACGGGTAGATCCGGATGGTGGCATCCGTTTCGCATGCGAAAAAACAGTGCCGGTTGAAGATGGTCCACGATACCGTGAATGTTGTGGCCCAGAAATAGGAAACGGGCCTCGCGGCCCGTTTTCAGTCGTTCAGTATTCCAGACGCCACTCAGGCAGTTCCGGGAAAGAGCTTCGCGTCGATGTCCTTGCCTTCGCGCGCAGCCGCTCTTTCATGGCGGGCGTCACGACGGGCATCGTCTTCGAACGGGCACGACGCACGACCACCTTCGGCTGCCTAGTAGCGTCAGCCGGCTTTTTCGCCTTCAGTGCTTCGCTCATATCAACTCCTTCTGTTGCAGGTAGTCTAGCAGCTTTTCCCAGCAGCGGCTGCCGGCACCCAGATCAAACTCCATCAGGCGCTGGGAGCCATTTTCCCGCCACCAGGCCTCGTCGATCGCGATCACGTCCTAGACCGTGACGCAGGCCGCGAGGTCCGGGTGGCCATCCGTTTCCCCGTGATCGAGCGGGGCGTCAAACCCCAGTTTCGGGCAGCCAGACGAAATAGCCGATCATGCGCCGGTCATGTCCGCGGCCCCCGCCGGCGATCAGCGAGATACGGGTGTAGCCCATGCGGTGCGCGGTCATCGCGCAGAGCGCAAACGCCTCATGTCTTCACGCCAGGCTTGCGAACAGCGGTCTTCGCCGGGCCGGAGGACTGCCGGGCGGCGCGCCGCGGAGCGCGTCGGGCTGCACCTGGACCGGACGCTTTCTGCCGCAGGAATTCGAGTTCCTGCGCCTGGGCCGCAAGGCTCGCCCGCATTGCTTCGAATCCCCCTTCCAGCATACCCGCCTGATGGCGCAACTCGCCCAGTTGCCCCTGCAGCGACTGGTTCTCGGCCTGCGCGCGCTCGCCGTCGCGAGCCGCACGTTGCTGTGCGTTTTCCAGATCGCGATGCAGACGCGCATTCGCTGTACGTTCGCGCTCGATCTCGAGCAGCGCGCGCTTCTCCGCTGCCTGCAAACGCGTCTCGGCCAGTTCCGTGCTAATCCACTGCTTGTCGAGTTCTGAGGCGAAATCGGCGCGAGCCTGCCCCCTGCGCCAGGGCGGTGTCCCGCTCGCGCAGTGCCTGCTGCGCACACGCCAGTTCGCCGTCAAGCGCGTCACGCGTCGCCGTGGCCGCGACCTGCGCCTGTTCCAGATCCTGGACGCGCACCTGTGCGGCAAGCAGGGCCGTCGTACGCTGCTCGAGCGCCGATTCGGTGCGCGCCAGATCCGCCTGCAGGGCGGTGACCGAAGCTTCGGCGGCAAGCCGCGCGGCTTCGACTTCCGTCCGCAGCGCAAGCAGGGCGTCGTCCGCCGCACCGGCAGCACGCTTCCAGAGCGTGGCCACCAGCTCGCCGGCGGCGTCACGCAGTTCCCCGGGCATACCTTGCCCATCGACGTCCGCATTTCCGCTCCCTTCGCGCGACGGGCTCTCCCCGACCGCCCGGCTCCGCCGTCCGACACACGTACGCGGGCATCGCCAATCACCCCGCCGTTCATTCAATGCCCATAGACGCCAGCGCCTGCGGAGCGGTTTAGCACAAACATTTTTTTGTCACCGATCGCGGAGGGGCCCCGTCCGGCCTGTTCACGCGTCAGCAGCCGCGATCGCCAACCAAAAAATCTCTGCTCTATCTCTTTGAAGAGATAGGCGCCACAGTCATGCGAGCCATGCCCTGGTACGTGGTGCAGAATTGACCACTGTCCGCGACAACCTTCGCCATGCGTCAATCGCAACGACCTCGATGTATTACCGGCAGAAAGTTTTTATGCACAGTAGCCACGACAAGGGCTTCGTAGGCAAACCCCCCGCGTTGGTTTTGTGCACATAAAATCTCATCATGGGAGTCCTAACGGCCATTGCGACCGTGCTTGTGAGCAGCTCGATCATGGAGCATTCCCCCCATCAAGTTTCAAGCCGCCTGCCGTTGGAGCAGGTCATTGCGGTGCCGTGCGCAAACTGGAGAGGCTAGGCTACTGCAAAAGATCGCAGCTGCCGGCCTCCAGGTCCGACAAACATTTATGTCGAGTTCCTATGACCGGAATCCTTTGCTATCAATGAGCGGTACCCGAGACTGTGCATAAAAACTCTCTGCCGGTAATAGATGATGAAATGTGCTGCAGCACATTTGCGTTACCTGCATGGCGACGAAATCCAGCGTGCGAAGCAGATGGATCAGGCCTTTGCGGCCCGAAAATAAGGCCTAACCGCATGAATCAAAAAGACTTCCAGAAAATCTGGGCGTCCGGCTTATAACCCCTGAAGGTGCCATGTGGTGCCGGGCTTGCAACGCGCCGCTATCACACGGTGTACGAAACACGCACCGAATTTATCGCACCGGCGTCGGACTATTTCGTAGCTGACGATACCCCCCGCGCAACAGATGACCGCCGCTGGAAAGCGATGACCGTGGTAAAGCGATTTTGCGTTCTTCATCACGCGATCTTGCTCGACCAATTCAGCAACGTGACAGTGCCGTATGCGATCCACGACCGACGCCCCACAGAGGGGATGTGCGGAGTGCAGCATGTCTAAACGCGGCGTTGGGTTAGCGAAGGTCCGCAGGGATTTTCCAGGGAAGCAGCGCGTCGTAGTCGTCGACGGTCTTTGCCAGAGGTAGCCGCTTGAACAGCCATGTGAAGTAACGATACGGGTCGATGCCGTTGGCTTTGCACGTTTCAACCAGGGAATACAGATTGGCACTCGCGTTAGCGCCATCTACAGTATCCGCGAACATCCAGCCTTTGCGACCTATTACGAAGGGGCGAATGGAATTTTCGCAGGGATTATGCCGACTTCCCGATTATGCCGCGCCGTGCATGCGCGCGACGGTGGGCATGGCGTTTCATGAACACCGTGTCGGCATAAACGTATGATTTCTCAGGCTGGCTATCGCGCTGGCCAGGAGAAATCACATGAACGCGAAACGCACAGTCAGCGAATCCGGCGGCCTGCAGGCCCATCACATCGATGCATTTCTTGATCATCTACGGACGGCACACTATTCCGAGATATCGCTTCGCAAGAAACGAAGCGTCCTGTGTGCGTTCTCCGGGTGGATGAAGAACCGTCACATCGACCTGATTGATCTCGATGAGTCTGTCACGGCTCGTTTTATGAAGCGCATGATCGACGCATCACAAGACCGCGTCCAGCGTGCGCGACCCACATTACGGCAGTTTTTCGCCTATCTGCGTGCCGAAGCCATTGTGTGCCCGCCGACGTCGGGCCGCCAATCCGCAATCGCGCACATCTATGGTCGATACCTGGACTATCTGAGGCAGGATCGCGGACTCGCGAAGAACTCTCTGCTCGTCTATGGCCCGTTCATTCGCGACTTTCTCGACAGCCACTCGGCCGGCGACGGAAGTTTATTGCCAGATGCATTCGACGCGGTAACGATCCGGAATCATCTTCTTGCCCGCAGCAAAGGGCGATCGGCAGAGTACACGCGGCTGATGGCAGTTGCGCTTCGCTCGTTCTGCCATTTCCTCTTTCTGCGCGGTGATACGGCCCGAGACCTGTATGAGTCAGTGCCTTCGGTTCGTAAGTGGCGACAATCAACTGTGCCAACGTTCGTCACGCCTGAGCAGCAAGAAGCTCTCATTGCATCTGCAGACCGGTCGACTCCGACTGGGCGCCGTGACTACGCAATCCTGCTGTTGTTGGCGCGGCTCGGTCTACGTGCCGGAGAAATCGTTGCCATCGAACTCGACGACATTCACTGGCGTTCGGGGGAACTCGTCGTTCATGGCAAGGGGCAAATGGTCGAGCACGTCCCCCTGCCATCGGAGGTCGGAGAAGCAATCGCAACATATCTCCGCGATGGTCGCGGAGCAAGTGCATCGCGGCGCGTCTTCCTTCGCAGATTGGCACCTCGGGTTGGTTTGGCGGGGCCGGCGGCGATTGGCAAGATTGTTTGTCAGGCCTTCGCACGTGCCGGTTTCCGCCCCGCGTGCCGGGGCGCCGCACATCTGTTCCGTCACGGTCTGGCAACGACGATGATTCGCCACGGGGCCTCGATGGCAGAAATAGCCGAGGTCTTGCGGCACCGCTCAACGGACAGTACCGCGATCTATGCAAAGGTCGCGTTTGAGGACCTGCGCGAGGTCGCGCGCTCGTGGCCCACGGCTGGAGGTTCAATATGACTGCGATCCGCGATTCTCTCGCTCGGTACGTGGCGGTCCGCCGCGCTCTCGGGGCGTCATTCTACGAACCTGCATTGGCACTCGGCCATTTCGTTGATCTTCTGGAACATGAAGATGCAGAGTTCATTACTACCGATCTGGCTCTGCGCTGGGCGATGACGTCCACACTCGTCGAACGCGCCACCTGGGGGCGGCGTCTCTCTCAAGTGAGAGGATTCGCCCGATGGATGAACGTCACTGACGGTCGAAACCAGATTCCTCCGGCAGGGCTCCTGAGTGCCCGCAGACCGCGCAATGCACCGCACATTTACACTGAGCAGGAAATTGATCTGCTTATGACCCGAGCCGCTCAACTGCGATCCCGAACCGGCATGCGTGCACTGACCTATTCGACGCTCATAGGGCTTCTTGTAGCGACCGGCCTCCGGCCAGGCGAAGCGTTCCGGCTCGACCGGTCTGACGTTAACCTCGTCAGCGGGATACTCTCCATCCGGGAATCGAAATTCGGCAAATCGCGCTTTGTTCCTGTAGCAGAGTCGACGCGGGTGGCACTCGAACACTACGTCCAGAAGCGCGATCAACTCTGTCCTTTACGATCGAGCGAGGCGCTCCTGGTTAGTGAGCATGGCAAACGACTGAATGCCGGCACCGCACGATGCATGTTCGTCAGAATGTCGCGCGCTGTCGGTCTGCGAGCGGCGACAGAGGATGGGCGCAATGGTTATGGCCCACGCCTCCAGGACTTCCGGCATAGCTTCGCGACTGGACGGCTGATCGAGTGGTATCGTGCCGGTCTCGACGTAAGTCGCGAATTGCCGAAACTTGCTGCCTATCTCGGGCATGTTAACGTCGGTCTTACGTACTGGTACATCGAAGCGGTTCCTGAATTGCTTGAACTCGCGGCAGCCTATCTCGACAAGAATTGTTCAGGGGAACAGCCGTGAGCGCCGCCGGTCTTCCATCACTCGTTCAGCGCTTCTTTACCCAGCGCCTGCTTGAGCAGCAAGGTCTGAGTTCGCACACGGTGGCAAGTTACCGTGACACGTTCAGGCTGCTTCTAGCGTTTGCCACGAAGCGTATCGGGCGCACGCCGTCAAAGCTGCGAATCGAAGACTTCGACGCGTTGTTGATCGAGGAATTCCTGCAGCACCTCGAACACGGCAGAGGCAATTCGGTGCGGACACGCAACACGCGGCTTGCCGCTGTGCATGCCTTCTTCCGGATCGTCGCGGTCAGCGAGCCTGCGTTGTTTCTGCAGTGTCAGCGCATTCTTGCTATTCCATCTAAACGCTGCGAGCACGGCCCTGTTGAGTTTCTGACAGAGAGCGAGGCCGCCGCTCTGGTAGGGGCGCCTGACGTACGAACGTGGATCGGCAACCGCGACCGAACGCTGCTTCTTGTAGCGGTTCAAACAGGTCTGCGGAATAGCGAATTGACTTCTCTCAGGCGTCAGGATGTGGTGCTCGGTACAGGCGCCCACGTCCGTTGCCTCGGCAAAGGCAGAAAGATGCGATGCACTCCGCTTCGACCGGACGTCGTCGCGGTGATGAAAGCATGGCTACGCTATCAACCTGGCGAACCCGACGATCCGGTCTTCCCCAGTTCGCGCGGTGGCCATCTTAGCGCCGACGCACTTCAGCGGCTTGTGTCGCGCAACGTCGCAATCGCGTGCCACTCGTGCCCCTCGCTGAAGGACAAATCAGTAACTCCCCACACGCTTCGACACGGGGCCGCGATGAGCCTGTTACATCACGGCGTAGACCTGTCCGTGATCGCGCTGTGGCTCGGTCACGAGTCCTCCGAGACGACTCATATCTACTTGCACGCCGACATGCAACTCAAGGAGCGCGCGCTCGCGCACGCCACGGCGAGCGGTGTCGCGCCGACACGCTACAAACCTCCAGATCCGTTGCTTGCCTTCCTGGAGGCTCTCTGATAATGCCGACAATCCGAGCAGCCGGGAACAGAGATCCGCCCAACCGTTGTGTGCGTGGATTCACGGCGCGGCATAATCGGGAAGTCGGCATAATCCCTGTCATGCCGCTAGCGGCATGACAGAAATTGTTCGATATGGGCCAGTCGCCGTTCTCGATGTATCGGATCAGCTTCGGCCACTGTTCGCGCAGGTAGGTTAGCGCCTTGCCGAGCAAGCTGTTGGGCACGACACCGGGCGATTGCTCGAGCATCAGATTGTGGATGGCGTCGAGCACGCGTGCACTGTACCGTCGTCGCAATCGCTGCCGCCTGTCGGCTTTCCATTTCGCGCTACGCGCCTCGGCAACGAACAACTTTCCGATCAGCTTGATGAAGCGCGTCGCGAGAAGATCGGGCGAGCGCGCTGCCTTGGGCACATTGTCCTCTGCCTTGACGAAGTAGCGTCGGCAATGAACCTTATGCGGAGCTCCGCATAAGGCCCACTGTACTAAACCGCTGAAGCGGTAGGGGGAGGTGGGCACAGGTCTATGGCTGACGCTTCATGAGGAGGGTTGTCTGGCGCTGAGCCCCAGCGAGGTGGTGAGCGGTGTCGCCAGGAGCAGTATGTGGACGCCCGGTTGGGCATTCCACCTACTGTTTCTAGGAGGTTCGTCATGACTCCGCTGCGCCAACGCATGCTGCACGACATGCAGATCCGCAACCTTGCAGACAACACCCAGAAGACCTATCTGCTGCAAGTCTCCAGTTTCGCCCGGCACTTCCGGCGCTCACCCGAGGTGC
>NZ_JAPMAL010000086.1:0-7625 GCF_026343935.1 Paraburkholderia sp. CNPSo 3076
TCCAATGCGTCGAGCCGTCCGCAGGCCGGTGCTTGAGCGTGAGATTCAAAACCCGCGCTTCCAGCTTTTCAGGCGGATGCACCGGGGCTCGTCCGGGATGGCGCGCGTACAGGCCTGCCAGCCGCTCGGCCAGAAACCGGCTCGACCAACGGCTAATGAAGCGGGAGTCACAGCGCAGCCGCTGCATGATCGCCTCACGTGTCTCTCCGTCGTCAAGCATCAGGATCAACCGGGCACGCCGCGTGTCTGCTGCGCGCACCGTTTGACTACGAGCCGCCGACAGCAATTGTTTGCGCTCGAGCGTGGTTAAGTTCATCTTTTCCATGTGTTTCATTGAATACCAAATAAGGTGCTTTTTCAATGACGCAATGGACTAGGGGGCATCACGAAGACGGGAGATGCATACCTACGCAATCTACTGATACTTGGAGCTCGCTCGGTGATGGCGAGTCTGGGCGACAAGCAGGAGCGTTTCAGCCGCTGGGTGAGAAGCCTCGTCGAGCGTCGCGGCTACTGGCGAGCAGCGGTCGCAATCGCCGCAAAAAACGCACGCACGGCCTGGGCGATGCTCAAGTACGGCGAAGCCTTTAAACACGAACCGGCGGCTGTATGACACGGCCGCGATGTCCAAACGATCAGGAAGCTAACCGAATCGAAGCAACCATGAGCGGATAGACGATCACTTTGCACTGCCAGCGGTGATGTGAAGCGGGTTGGACCCGCGCAAGGCATACCTGTCAGAGAAACGGGGATTTCTATCCCGTCCAACGAATGAGGTCCTTGCGCGCGTCTTTCATCAGGGTCCGGGCCAACGGCCCATCATGACCGGTTGTAGTACAGCAGTCCTTCACCTTCTCACGCGCGCCGACGTGGCATTGCAGCATGCATCAACAGCGAGCTTCGATTGAGCTTGTGCTCAACGGGGAACCCCTTGTAGTTTCTCTGGGGCGGCTAACCGCCAGGGCAGGCGTGAGTTCCATCACCGCATGCTTGAACCCGATGGGTGTCTGGTGCGATTCGGTTCGCAACCAGCTTGAGAAAACGGATGCGATACCCAACCTTGCAGGCGGCCGTGACAAGATGACGGAAGAAACTTCGGTGAATGGTCATGACGATGAAAATGCCCATCCTCATGACCATTCACCGATGGACAGAGATTTGCGCCTTGACTTCGGCCGGCTAATGGGTGTCGCAATATGGCGGTCTGCTATGCTGCCGGGCCTTAATGCGTGACGTGCGTGGCATCGAAGTCATGCAGATGATCGTCAAGGGGCAATTGAACGATGGCGGCGTTGGTCAAACTCCCGCACGGCAGTTCTATTCGCTGGCTGGATAAGTAGTCTATATCGTATTGGGACTTCACTAACCTCTCATTCTTACCGCGACAGAACCAGCTGGGTTTTAAGTTTGTGGGCGGCGGGCACCTTTCGCAGTCGTCGGCTGTCAACAAGGTACTTCCGGGACGGTCAGCGGCCCGGCCAGCCAAAGAACCGGCACTGCGGAAAACGGTTGCAGCCGACGAACGGCCGGCCGCTGGATTTGAGGATTTTCTGGATCAGCAGCCCCTTTCCGCAGTCCGGGCAACGCTCTCCAACCCGACCCCGCGGGGCCGATCGCGTCGATGGCGTCGCCGGCCGCTGACTGACGCCGCGGGGCTGGGCGGCACCCGCTTCCTGAGGCGGCGCGGGCCGTCCGTGTTCATCAGCCTGCGTGTACCCGCACGCGGGCGCGCGCGCATGTCCAGCGCGCCGGCACCACGTCATCCCAGCGTTGCAGCGGCTTGCGGCACTTTGGGCACAGGTAGATGCCCCGTTTCACTTGCGGTTCGATCATCATGATCGGGCGGTCATGGACTTGGTCACCTTACCACGCGTGGTCAGAGCAGCGACGCTGGGGGCGTGCCGCCACCGGCTTCGCGACCGGGGCGACCGGAATGGGCGGGACTGGCAAGGAGCCTCTGCTATCCCCTTAACCGTCGATCCAGCGTCCGCCAGTCGGCTGGCAGCAGCCCCGGTGTGCGGCACTGCTGTCTCGAGTGCGTCGAGCAAGGTGAAAAGGCCTACAACTGGTTGCGGCAGAATGCGGCAACCAGCCCTGCAAGACGAAGCGAACTATGACGAACCAAACCTAACTGTTTGAAGCCCTGCTGGCCCTGGCACCGTTTGTCCGCAACCCCACATCTCCTACATCCGTCGGCACGATTGGACGAAATGCGTCACACCACACCGAGATGGCCAGGCTCCGTTGGCAGAGTCGTACTTGCATGCAGCGCCAGCGACCTTCAGCCGTACGCCTACCTCGTGCACAGGCTCACCGGATGGCCACCGCGCGAACCTGCTGCGATCTGGTTGAGCCGAGCGCTTACCGCCTCACATCGCAAAACTCACACCATCGCAGGGCATTGAGTTCGACTGCGGCCGCGCTTGAAACCCTTACCGATCGATGCATATGTGGTGTTGGCTCAACTTTTGCTTTTGCTTTTGCGTTTGCTTTTCGCGGACCATTACGGGTGGATTGAAATGACGACTGAACACGAAATCAAATCTCACGGAGCTGCAGTCACAGCCAGCGTTTTTGCGCGCGCGCCCAGCACGGTTGCGGAGCCTGCGCCTGCTCCGAACCCCCGCACCCTTGTCTGGACGGAATCACGGGGGGACTGCGTACACGCACGAGGAATGGCGCCACTTCGCGTTCGAATGGATCGCGGCAACGTACATCGCGCTCGTCGACCGTGGCTTACTGAGGGTCGTCAAATGAGCGTTCTCAACGCCAGTCGCCGGGTAATGCGGGCCACTGAGAATCAGTGGCCCAAGATTGCCGCGCGCCTGCGGATGAAGTTGCCTGGCGAGAAGGCGCGTATCACGATGGTCGTGACGGCCGCGGGCGAGACGTCATGGAGCCGCGAGGCGGGCGCGAGGCAGTTCTGGACGGCAATGGGCGAACTGCATGGATTCGACTGGACTACGGCTGGGCCCTGCGAGGGCATGCGCGTCGCGTTGTGTCGGGCAACACCTACGGAGGCAGCATGACCTGCATTGTGGCGCTGACGGATGGCAGGAAGGTCTGCATGGGTGCCGATTCGGCCGGAGCGGGTGGTTCGTACATGACGGTGCGCGCCGACCCCAAGATTTATCGGGTGGGGCCGTTCCTGATCGGCTTCACTTCGTCCTTCAGGATGGGGCAGCCTCTGGGCCATAACCTGACCGTCGCGTCGCGCCCTGAAGGCACCGATGTGTTCGTCTTCATGTGCACGACGTTCGTTGAGGCGGTACGCGCGTGCTTTAAGGACACTGACGGGTGCATCAAATAGTGCGCACTTGATCAGGCGGCGTAGCGGACATGCTTTTCCTTGAACAGGGTGCGGATCACGTGCGACTCCTTCTGTCGACGATGCAGATGCCGGCGGACGGTGCCGATCATTTCCGCCTTGCTGGTCGGTCGGCTCTTGCCGAGCGCATTGGTTTTCACATCCTGATTCAGGAGTTCGTCCGGGTTCAGCTCGGGACAATACCCCGGCAGCCGGATCAGGCGCAGACGGTCGGCGTTATCGGCGACGAACTGCTTGACGGCAACGGATCGGTCCACTGGGTGTCCATCGACGATCAGGTAGATCTTACGCGTGGCCTGCCTGAACATGCGTTTCATGAATTCGATGAACGTCGCGTTCCTGAATGTTCCCTCAAAGACCATGAAGCTCAACTCCCCGCGGTTCGTAATGGCCGAGACCATGTTGCAGCCGAAGCGTTGTCCTGTCGCGCGCACCACCGGCGTTTGGCCCTTAAGCGCGAAGCTCGTGCCGCTGATGTGATCACTACGCAAGCCCATTTCGTCACCCCAGTAGATCGTTGCTTTCTCACGCTTCGCCTCTTTCGCGATCTGCGGATAGTCTTCGTTCAGCCAGCGTTCGATCACCGCATCGTTGCGCTCGTACGCTCGCCGCACAGGCCTCTGGGCACTCATGCCCCATGCCTTCAGGTATCGGCCGGCCGTCCACGCCGACACCGTGATGCCATACTCCCGCTCGATCAGTCGCGCCACCGACTCGCGCGTCCACAGGTAAAACGGCAGCGCCAGTTGATCTGGCAGCCGCTCGATGATCAACCTGCGGTCTCACAGCCTGTCGGTGATTCAACCGACCACTTCCCGGCAGGTGGCCTCGCTTGCCAGGTCGCAGCGCCCGCAGGCCGCCGTCGCGCGCCAGCTTCATCCATTTGCTTACTGCTCGCAGGCTCACCCCGTAGGTTTTCGCCGCCGCAGTCTGCGTCATGCTGTCACGCACGGCCTGCACCACCATTTTTCTTAGGTCCGCCTGCGTGGCACCGTCCAATTTGCGAGCATCAGTTTTCGTCTTCATGCCCGTATAACGCACAACGCACTATTTGGTGCACTCGTCAGTAACTTCAAGTTTCGCGTCACATTCATCCAGAATCGTCATGCAAAATGCAGAAGTGACCAGGAGAAAAGCATGCAGCAAATCGCGGATTTAATTCGACATTCTATAAGGAACAATCACTTAAAGTCGTATGTATATAGTTATCCTTCGAAAAGATCGTATAAAAGTCTACATAATATCGACATTACGGAAATATGGCACACCGGTGATCGTGGACCAGCTTCAATATATATCCATATACCATTTTGCAGATACAGGTGTACTTATTGTACGTTATTTCTAACGACCCAAGATACAGAGGACATAATACAAAATTATGTTGATAAGATATGTGAACAAATCAAATTTTATGCGAAGTACACAGGAAGGAAGACAGTTGTATCTGTGTATTTTGGTGGCGGAACTCCGACTATTCTAAACGAAAAACAATTCGGAAAGATTTTTTCAGCGATTCAACATGGATTCCCGAATATTGCGTCCTCTGCTGAGCTATGTGTCGAAGGTTCTCCCGACTCGATGTCCGAAGAACTCCTCGATTTCTTGAAAAGCCAAGGCGTGAACCGAATCAGTATGGGTATCCAAACTATGGATTCCGCAGAGCTGAAGGCCAGCGGTCGCCCATACCCAGTTTCGACAACAATCTCTGCGGTAGAAAATATCCGAAAGCGTTTCGAAAATTTCAATCTGGATCTGATCTACGGCCTTTCAGGTCAGACCTTCGAAAGCTGGCAAAATTCGCTCCGCCACATCGTTTCATCAGGTCCAATGACTATCTCACTGTATCCT
Organism: Paraburkholderia sp. CNPSo 3076; assembly: GCF_026343935.1. Lineage (NCBI taxonomy): Bacteria > Pseudomonadati > Pseudomonadota > Betaproteobacteria > Burkholderiales > Burkholderiaceae > Paraburkholderia > Paraburkholderia sp. CNPSo 3076. The sequence goes on from NZ_JAPMAL010000086.1 coordinate 5,180, forward strand.
GCAATTAGCCGACCTCTCACAGCGATTCATAAGCAGCAGCGATTGCATCCGGAGCGATACATCGACGACCAGACCAAGTATGCGATCTACGATAGCAATGTCGAGTTCATGCAAAGGAATGGATACCGACAAGAGTCCTTCACTAGGTTCACCCGTCTGCCAGAGAATAGCAGCGCGTACGCCCAAGAGACTTCCGACTTTCTCGGCGTTCCGATGATCGGAATTGGAGCAGGCGCAAGAAGCTACAACGGAAAATACCACTACAGCTTCGACTACGCGGTCGACCTCAACGAGGTCGACAAGGCCATTGAAGATTATTTGAACCTCGAAATCACCGAACACAGCATGGTGAGGTACGGGATTGTTCTTGATGCTTACGAAGAGCGCTTGAGATATTTCATCCTCAGCCTTACGCTGAACCAACTTTCTGGGACATACTATTCATCACAGTTTGGCCGGAATCTGTATTCTGATTTTTTGGACGTAATTGATGCACTTGAGGCTGAGGGGTGCATCGAGCCACCGTCCAATGACAAGATTCGATTGACCAGGAAGGGTTACAAATACAGTAATTTGGTCGCGCACCATCTTTTCTCGAACCATGTGAAAACCCTGGAAGAAAGGTATGTTCCACGATGAGCAACAGTGAGCGATTTTGGGAGAAAGGTTATTCGGACGCGAAAGTGTGGACGATGGGCGGACCGAGTGTTGAGGTATTTGAAATTGAACAGTTTCTACCACGAAACTCGACTGTTATAGACATCGGCTGTGGCGAAGGCAGAAATGCGCTCTTTCTTGTCCTCAGGGGACACAAGGTGACCGCCTTGGAACTTTCCTCGAACGCCGTAAAGAAACTTCGCTCGATTGCTGACCGTTATTCTTTGAACATCGATGTGATCGAGGCACGGATCGAGGATTTCGTACCGGATGAAAATTATGATCTAGTTATGGCGCACTCGTCGTTACATTTCGTGACGAAAGACGTGTGGATTCCCTTGCTTCGGGAAATGAGGCAACGGACTAAGCCCGGCGGATTTCACAACTTCACATCGATTATTGGAATTCCTCGCTACCCAGTTCCGCACGAGTGCCGACATGCCAATTCGTTTGACCGAGGCGATCTCGACTCGCAATATGCGGACTGGCAGATTCTTCGTTCCGATTTCTACGCCAAGTGGGATTCCCATCCGGGTATTCCGACGCATGTGCATGCCGTTGAGAAGTTTCTCTCGAGAAAAGCAAACTCGGTCGAGCGGTTCACGTTGACGAAGGTCGATCTTTCGAACAGCGACAATCTTCCTTTAATCTTGTTCGACAGCATACCCCTTGGAGCCGATGCTACCGCAGTCAAGTCGATGGGTGTTCGTCCGAGACACGTCAATCGGATTGAAATGCCAGGGTGGAACATGACGTCTCCTACGGAGCTGACGGGCAACTATGTGGTTGAAGACTGGATTTTTGGGATATACGGACTCCAATTCACACAGAGCATTTTGACGGGTAAATACGAGTATTTTACGTCACCAGTTTCGTTGCGGAACTCTAGTCCATTGACCCAATGAAATTGCACTGATCTAATAGTGCATGGGCAAAATGAATCTTAGTGAAGCTGAGCGCGAAGAACTGATGTCGATGCAGCGCAGCCGGACCATGGCCGTTGGCCGGGTGAGGCGTGCGCGGCTGATATTGCTGCTCGACGAAGGAGCCTCGCGCGGGGCTATCATCAGCGAGCTGCGATGCGATTCGCGATTCATCACAAGTAAGCGGCAGTTTCTCCTCACATAGATCCTGATCTGAAAACAGCGCAGGATGTGTCCACGGTTTTTTAATGGACACACCCTTCATGGACGAGAACTGCGCAGATTTTTTGCCCTTGCGTGCGACCAACGTTGGTGTCGAAGGCAAGCGGACTTTCGACAAGCGTGACAAACAGAGGCTGATTGAAGCCTGCCTGAAGCCGGGTGTGTCGATCGCGGGTATGGCGCTGAAGGCGGGCGTGAACGCCAACCAGTTGCGCCGCTGGATCAAGAATTACGAGGCGCTCCTGAAGGGCGCCGCCGCCCCATGTGACTCGAAGGCTCTGCCCACGGCATTCGTACCGGTGGTGGCGATCAGCGATAACAGCTGGGCGGCTTCGCAGATGCCGCCGCAGCCAGAACCTGATGCACCGGCGGCGCCGATGCGGAGCCACGCGCCACAGCGATCACCGCTGCCCTCGCGCCTGGTGGCGCAGCTGCCCAACGGGGTGAGCCTTGAACTCGAGTGCACCGGGCAGGATTGCGCGCTGCTCAAGACGATGATTGACGCGTTGAGGGGGAGCTGATGTTCCGCTTCGACGACGACCTGAAAGTCTACCTGTACCGCGAGCCGATTGACTTCCGCGCCGGCATCAATACCCTTGCTGCCCTGGTCGCGGAGTCAATGCAGCTGGACCCGCTCGCCCGTG
>NZ_JAPMAL010000087.1:0-7124 GCF_026343935.1 Paraburkholderia sp. CNPSo 3076
TCTCCGAGATGCTCGAGCAGTGGTGTACCAACGTGATGCGCTCCAAGGTCGAACCCATGAAGGAGGTTGCGCGCATGATCCGCAAGCACTTCGACGGCATCGTCGCCTGGACCCAGACGCGTCAGACCAACGGCTTCCTGGAGGCTCTCAACGGCCTGTTTCAGGCCGCCAAGCGACGCGCGCGCGGTTACGCCAACCTCACTACCATGCGCACCGTGCTATTCCTGATCGCCGGCAAGCTCGACTTCACTTCGATCAACCAGCATGCGGCATAACCCACTCAAATCTCAACAGAGCCTCTTTAAGGCAATGCTGATCAAGTCTACCGTTCACGACTGTCACGCGTTATAGCGTGAGCATGCAACGGCGAAAGCAAAAAACGATGAAGCAACTGACACTGGCGATGGCTGTCGATCAATGCGCGGGATTCGGGGCGCAGCGCAAACCTACGCGACGCGAAGTGTTTCTCGATGAGATGAACACGATCGTGCCGTGGGCGCAGCTGTGCGCGGTGGTGGAGCCGTTTTATCCGAAACGCGGCAATGGTCGCCCGCCGATTGCGCTGGAGCGCATGTTGCGAATCCATTTTGTGCAGCACTGGTTCAATCTCGCCGACCTTGCATGCGAAGAGGCGCTGTACGACAGCCTCAGCCTGCGCCGTTTCGTCGGCATTGACCTTGCTGTACGACCAGCAGTTGCCTCTCCAGACATGCGTAACCGGTAACGGTTGGGTGTGAAGCTCTGGAGACAACGCGCCTCGCGACTGACGGTTCACCCCGGCGACGGGGGATAGATCGACACTGCCAGCCGCCGTGCGGTGTGAGGTGCCAGGCAAGTTGTGCATGCGCAACATAAGTGAACTGTTGATAAACCTCGTTAGTACGAATGGGCCAAAGCGGCTGTTAGGCCCTGACCAAAAGGTGTGCAGCCGGTTGCTTCCGTCTTGTCAGGGAGTACGTCGTCACAAGGGCTGCCGGGGGAGAGACAGGCGCTAGACAGACAGGGAACATTCGGGTCGGCAAGGATGGGAACGTGGTAAGCCCAATTGTCCGCCCACGCTAGTTTTTTTGGGGGGGCAAAGGCAGGTGACTCGCAAGGGAAACTGTTGGACAAGTGGGTATGAGAACGCGGAAAAAGCGAAGGGTGGTCGGTAATAGGCCACATAGGGGTTCAAAATTTGCCCTGATCTGAAAGGATGCAGACTTCCGCGTGGTGCAGTTGTCGTAGGCCTACATTTGAGATTCCGCGCAGGGCAGCTTGTGAGTAGCCGGACATGTTCCAGGTTCAGCGCCCTTGCCCTCGGTAGCGAGGTGAATCAACGATGTGACGCGTACGAAGGTCGTATGCAGTGCCGGTGCGACCGGCGTCAGTACGACGCTTAATGCTGTGCTCGAGCCGTATGCGGGGACAGCCCGCAAGTACGGTTCTTCGGGGGCCCCGCTGCCGAGAGGCAGGGGGCTACCCAATCATCCGCTGCCACAGTTGCTGCACGGTGAGGAGCAACGCGTCTACGGTGACAGCGCATACGCGAGCCAGAAAGCACTGATTCACAGCAAGGCTCCGAAGGCACGTGACTTCACCAACAAGCGCACGCGTCGCAAGGACGTCGTCGACGAAGTGGCGCGGCGCAAGAACCGCAACAAGTCGAAGATCCGTGCCCGGGTCGAGCATGTGTTTGCGGTCGTGAAGCGGCTGTGGGGCTTCACGAAGGTTCGTTATCGCGGGCTGTCGAAAAATGCCAATCGCGCCTTCGTTGCGCTCGCGCTGGCCAATCTTTACATGTGGCGAGGTCGCTCGACAGCACAGGTGCGCCCGTAGAGGGCCAAAGACGGGCGGCAAGCCCGTGCAGGGCCCCTCAAGGAGCCCAACATGAGCAGGAATGCTCGCTTTTACGGCTGTTATTCGCGATCTCAAAAGTTTTCACATGCCTTGGTCGCAACCCGTTGTGTTTACACGGCTTGATCAGCGTAGCCCTAATGCCGGCCTGCCCGAAAGACATGCTCCCGACGCCCCTATCCCGGAACCCGCACGATACGCCACTTATATGGTGCGTGCGCGCCGGGAGGCGCGCACGAAGAGCATGCCAGATAACAACATCGCGGAGAACGTGCCGCGTTGTGTAAGCCTGGGTCGGAAAATTTTTTTATTCGCCGGATCAGACAGCGGCGGCGAACGGGCAGCCGCGATGTTACGCACGGATTGGCACTTGCATACTCAATGACATCGATCCGCGTGCCTACCTCGACTATGTGCTGACCCATATCGCCGGTCACAAAATCAATCGCATCGACGAGCTCCTGCCTTGGCATGTCGCCGACAAGCTACACACGCCAGGCAGTCCGCCAGATGCCGCTACCTGACCGGCCGCTCCAGTACACCATCATGCTTTACGCGCTCGCGAAAGGGCGAACGGCCCAACTGAGCCGCTTACGGCGAGGACGCCCTGCAGCGCTGACATCCTGCACAGCGAGCGTCGGCGTCACGCCGAACAGACCAACCTATGCGCGCACCCGCTCTTCACGAACACGCCGCTCGAACATTGGCATCAACGTCGCTTCGATCCACCCCATGCCATCCGACTAGCCAGTACGGCCAGCGGGTGACGCAAATCGATCATCGCTGGAGGCGGCTGCGGAAGAAATCGGGCGTGCTCATCGGCAGTTCTCAAGCCCGGAAGATATGTCCATTCCATTTTGATTCTGGGAGTCTCGCAACCCCTGATCCACGCCCATTCCAACTCCCCGTCTGGCCCCACGCCATTCTGCAGACCGAGTACGTACACGCCTTTGGCAAGACGTCATGCTTCGATCGCAGCATGCCACTTCCGCACAAATCCAGTGTCGAGGCGGCGGCGCTAACGCGCAGGCAAGCTCTACCAGCGGCGGCGTGCAAAGCACGAATCCAAAGGTGCATCGGATCGCCGCCTTGCAGCGTGTATGGTTGATTCCATCTCTTGACTTTAAGCCCTTCCAAAAGAATTTGTTTTCGGAGTACAAGCTCACATTCAAGAATGTAGAAGCCATTTGCGCCAAAATGTTGAACTGACGAGTTCGACATTAAGACATTAAATTAATTTTCGACCCACTCATGCTTCTGTCCCAGCCGTCATCCAGAACGGAACCCGCAGTTGCGCGTAATCCGACTCGCTGCACCCAGTATCGCGCTGATCACATCTTTCAGATCGAGGTCGGGGCTGAAGTGCATTGAGTATGCGACGCTGATCGCTGCCCGCACCTGTCCGCTGACGTCTCCGACGGGAGCGCCAACTGACGAGATGCCCTCGACCTGTTCGTCCTCAATCAACACATATCCGTCAGTCCGGATCCTGTGCAAAGACGCGACGAGTTGCTCCGGGTCAGTAATTGTCTTGGCCGTGCTCTGCTCCAGCGGTTCCGTTCGGAGCAGTTCCAGCGCCTTCTCGTCAGGAAAAGACGAAAGGATAGCCTTACCGATGGCCGTGTTGTGCAAACCAATTGGCGACCCGGGAAGCACCCTGACGGTGACCGGTCTCTTTCCGTCGATACAAAGCAAGTACATCGGGGTCTTGTCCTGGAGTACTCCCAGATAGCCGTCGATGCGCATGCTGTCCGCCAAGTGCTGGAGTTCTTTGCGGGCCTCGAGCAGCAGCGTGTCCCGAGCCATCAGCCCTGCGCCCATATTCAGGGTTTGATACCCAGTACTGTACTGCCTGGTCACAGGGTCGCGCCGCAAATAGTGCTTTTCCGTCAGCGTGTTGAGCAGACGTTGAACGATCGCCGGACTTAGCCCGAGCTGACGCGATATCTCACGGGTACCCAAGGGTTCCTGCGACGCATTGAGCAACTCCATTACGTCGAGGCCTCGTTCAAGTGACTGGATCTTCATTGAGATCTTGTCTATACGAAGGTTGATGGCCTGCAAACAGCCGGTGTGAGTCTGCTGATCCATTACTTTACCTGATAGAGCTCCCGCGATGAACAGGTCAGCAGTTCGTGCCCGTCGTCCGTAATGATAGCTGTATCTTCAACCATCATGCCGCCCCAACCGAGCTCGTAGTACGGAGTCTCTACGCAGAACACCATGCCGGACTCAAGCAGCACGTCGGAGCCGGGAGCGATCGACGGAAATTCATGGGATTGCAAGCCGATACCGTGTCCGCAGTGATTCCGCTGATATTCCGGCAAAGCGCCTTTGCGAACGGCATCAATAGCGATGTTGAAAATGTCGCTAACCAACGCTCCGGGTCGCAATGTAGCAATTTGTGCCTGTTCGCCCGCCAGCAACGCCGCGTAGCGCTGAGCCTGTTCGTGAGACGGCGCGCCGACAGTCAGCGTGCGCGCCATGTCTGAGCAATACCCATTTACTGTACAACCGATGTCCATGCGCACGAGATCCCCGGCTTCGAGGCGTTTGTTGCGAGCATAGGCGTCAACGCGGGAACTGCGCTCGCCTGAAGTCACCACGACGAAGCGCGGGATGCCTCCCCCTCGAACGATAGTACCGGTGATTTCGTGTGCAATATCGAGCTCGGTGACGCCAGCGCGGACCATCGGCACGACGGATTCGAGTGCCCTATCAGTAATGTGTGACGCGTGGCGAAGAAGGGCGAGCTCGGCTGGCAACTTCGTCGCGCGCGCGCGCTTCAGCGACGGTGCCCCGTTCTGGAAGGCTGCCTGTGGGAACTGCTGCCAGATTGCCCGCGTCAGCCTTTCGTCCCGCGTATCGAGGCCGGCTCGTACCCCACGGAGATCAAAGCTTCGCAAGGCGGACACCACCGTATCGACGTAATTTGCGCCTTGCGCGGGCATGTCCGCATAGCTCGCGACTCCCGCCGTTGCGCCCACATAGAAGGTGCCATATCGCCAGATGCAGGAGGCGTCATCCAATTGCTCGAGAGCGGCAGCTGCGTCGCTCGCGCCCGTAATCAGGACCACTCGATCGCGTGTGGCGATCGCTGCCTGCGCATACGGTCCGGCATCCTGGAGGATGCTTCGATAGCCTGTCAGGTAGCCCACGTGAACGGGGTCCATGGTGATGATCACGTCAAGCTCTGGCGCGGTCGAGAAGAATTTCACCCTGCAGGCAGCGGCCAGGTCGGCGGTTTGTTGCTCAAGAAGCGCCAGGTCGGTGTAGCTCATCGGTTCCTCCAGTTAAGGGCTTGATGCAAGCATGAGGGAATAAACTTCGGAGACACAATCCCCGAGGAGCATTAGCCCAATGAGGCTGATACTGAAGTCATGCCATACCAGCGCCAGCATCAAACTTTGCCTCCACTGAGAGCCAATGAAGGGCGACGCCACAACGAACATCTTTATTTTCGCCTTTCCCTAATCCCGCTCATTGACGGTGATCAATTCTCACGACCATTTTGCCAGGTACTATCGTCTCCGTCGTTCAATTTCCGTGAGCTTCAGGAAGATCCATCGCGAGATTCCACGCGTGCAAACCCAGCGACGCACGTCGCTTCGCCTTTGTCTCATATGCTAACCACTCGTTCTTCGGACAGACCTGCGTCGGCCTCACCGGATCGGCTTGCCAACGTCGCAGCCCTGTTCGGCTTACTGTCCATGCTTTGTGTGCAGTTTGGTGTCGCACTGTCCGTGCCGACGATGGATGCGTTCGGTACGTTCAGCACGATCTGGCTCAGGCTTGCATGGGCGGCCGTCATCCTAGCGCTCGTCGTGCGTCCAAAGCTGCATCGTTACTCCTGGAGACACTGGGTCGCAGCTGGCGCACTGGGCATTGCAATGGCCGGGATGACGTTGTGCTTGTTCTCGGCAATCGAGCGAATACCGATTGGCCTGACAGTTACGATCGCCTTCCTGGGCCCGCTGACGGTCGCCACGGCCAGCGCGCGGCGACTGCGGACCTTGGTCTGGTCGCTTCCCGCGGCTGCCGGCGTGCTGTTGCTTGCCCATGACTCCGCAGGGTGGATCGGCGACCCCATAGCCATGCTGCTCGCCGCAGGCGCCGGGGCCGGTTGGGGAAGCTACATCGTATTGGTGAAGAAAGCCGGCACGCTCTTCAACGGACTCGAAGGCCTGTCAGTATCGCTCATAGTGGCTGCCTTGGCGGTCACGCCGTTTGGGATCGCTGAGAATCGTTTGCATGTCCCTCCCCTGCAGTTGGCCACGACGGCTGGGCTCTCGCTACTTGTACCGCTACTGCCCTATGCATTGGAAATGGTGGCTCTAAGGCACATGCCCGCCGCTTCGTTTGGCATTCTGATGAGCCTAGAGCCGGCGATCGGTACACTAGCGGGCTTCGTGGTGCTTGATCAGGCGATGACAGCACTGCAACTCGCGGGCACTGCGCTCGTCCTCAGCGCGAGCGTCGCCGTGACTGTTAGACGACCTCAAACTTGAAGTGGAACCGCCGAGGTAAAGTTCGCGACCAAGACTGAGATTGCTCTGCAACAGATGAAAACGCTGCTGGCCTCTGGCGCGCCTAGGTATTGCGTGTTAGCGGATGCCGGCTACGGGGTGGATAACGCGTTTCGCCAGCGTCTGAGCGATCTGGGCTTGCCCTACGTGGTCGGTATCACCTCGGCGGTCGTGGTCTGGCCGCCGGCGGTGCCGCGGCGCACGCGCAGTCGACAACCGGCGAACGTCAAGGACCTGGCGCATTCGCTGCCTTCTGCCGCCTTCCAGACGATCAGTTGGCGCGAAGGTTCGAACGCAACGCTCAGTGGACGTTTTGCAGCCGTGCGTGTGCGTCATGCCGGCGGCAATAGCGGCAAGGCGCGTCTGCGGCCCGAGCAGTGGCTGCTCATCGAGTGGCCACCTGGAGACGCTGACCCATTGAGGTACTTCCTGTCGACCCTTCCGGCTGACGTTGCACTGGAAGAAAGAGGTGGCCGCGCAAAATCGGACAGCGGGATAAGTGGAACGGCCGGGGCCTGAGCCAGCGATAATGCAGGCAAAGGAACCGAGGAAATGACGAAACGAACCCGACGCACGCACTCAGCGGCGTTCAAAGCGAAAGTGGCCCTGGCGGCAGTCAAGGGCGAGCGGACGCTGGCCGAACTGGCGCAGCAGTTCGATGTGCATCCGAACCAGATCACGGAATGGAAACGGCAGTTGCAGGAGCGCGCGGCCGACGTGTTCGGTGCGGCAGGCCCGGTGTCTAGCGAGCCACCGGTAGAC
>NZ_JAPMAL010000088.1:0-6819 GCF_026343935.1 Paraburkholderia sp. CNPSo 3076
AGCAACCGGCTGCATACCTTTTGGTTTGGGCCCATTAGCCGCTTCGGCCCATCATCCGTTACGAGGTTTATCGACGATTCACATTCGTTGCGCATGCGGAAATTGCCTAGCCTCGACGCCGCATTACGGCTCGCAGCGTCACCACATATCGTCGCCGAGCGTGGTGTCTTTCGACGAGTACATTGTCCTTGGAGCTTCAGACCCGGCAGTTACCCGCCGCGCCTGTCCAAGTAGGCAACTGCTGGCCGTACAGCAGGTCACGGCAACACGGTATTTTGTGAAGCGTGACAAGACAGAGACGAGCTTTACCGCCTACTGCATGCCGCTTGACGCGCGGCTGACGGCGACACGTGTCGCACTGTGCTCGCGGATATAGCGCATCAGCTTGCGCTCCAAATCCTTTACTGTGGTGAAGATGCCTCGCGCGATCACGTCGCGCTGAATGCGCGAGAACCAGTTCTCGACCTGATTCAGCCAGGAGGTATAGGTCGGCGTGTAATGCAACCGCACGTTTCGGTGTTGCCGCTGGAACTCTTGCACGCGCGGGGTCTTGTGGCTGCTGACGTTGTCGCAGATCACATGGATCTCTTGTTTGGGCCGCTGGCTGGCGATAACGTCGGTGAGGAAGGCCACGAACTGCTCGCTGGTATGGCGCGGCGCCGTCCTGCCGATGACTTCCCCGGTTGTCGTGTTGAGCGCGGCGAACAGGCTCAGCGTGCCGTTGCGCTTGTATTCGAAGCCGTGGCTCTCGGCGCGCCCGGGCGACAGCGGCAGCATCCGGTCTTTACGGTCCAGAGCCTGAATTGCCGTCTTCTCGTCTACGCAGAACACCACCGCGTGTGCGGGCGGGTTCAGATACAGACCGATCACGTCTGCCGCCTTGGTCTCGAAGTCAGGATCATTTGGACCATGTGCGTATCGAGCCGATGGGGGCGTACGCCGTGCTTGCGCCAGATGCGCTGGACCGTGGAAGCGCCCACATCGCCCAAAGCCGCGGCAAGCTTATAGCTGCTCCAATGCGTCGAGCCGTCCGGGGGCCGCTGCTTGAGCGTGAGATTCAGAACCCGCGCCTCCAGCTTTTCAGGCGGATGCACCGGAACTCGTCCCGGATGGCGCGCGTACAGGCCTGCCAGCCGCTCGGCCAGAAACCGGCTCGACCAACGGCTAATGAAGCGGGAGTCACAGCGCAGCCGCTGCATGATCGCCTCACGTGTTTCGCCGTCGTCAAGCATCAGGATCAACCGGGCACGCCGCGTGTCAGCTGCGCGCACCGTTTGGCTACGAGCCGCCGACAGCAATTGTTTGCGCTCAAGCGCCGTCAAGTTCATCTTTTCCATGTGTTTCATTGAATACCAGTTCAGGTGCTTTTTCAATGACGCAATGGACTAGCAGGTCGGCCGGACTGCCGTTCTGGCTGTTGGGTAATGTCTGCTTCAAATAGTCCCAACGCGCAACCGGCCACGTCAGCAGGACGCGCGCACGCGTCACGGTGGCGTCGTTGCCGCGTCATCGCGGCGTCAGCGACGCGTCAAATGCGCCGCCCGACGCGATGCCGCGGACTCCAGGCGTCGGGCGCTCGCGCAGCAGTTGCGTGGGAGCGGCGGCAACCGGTCGTGACAGGGCCAGCAAGATGCCTTACGATCGGCATAAGGCCCTGTGCAATCCGGGAGATTCTAGATGGAAGTTGTGTCGAGCTCGCACGAACGGCTTGACCGGCGCAGCCTGGCGATGCATCGCCTGATCGCCGACAAGATCCGCGCCGAGCCGAAACTGTTCGAAATCGCGTCTCAGAACATTGAGCGCTGGTCGCGCATGCCCGGACGCAACGGCCCGCTGCTCGTGGCCTGGTCGAGGTTGCTGGAGCAGGGGATCCCAGCCGCCCTAGCCGTGGCGACCGAGGACAGCGAGCGCGCCAGGGAGCTGCGGCAATCCACCCCCTTCGCAGGCGTACTCTCTCCACAGGAACGCTGGAGTTTTCTCAGGCAATGGAACGCGACCAACTCGAACATGTGATCCGCGCCGCGTCGGCCATCACGCAGGAAACCGAATTCGTGATTGTCGGCAGCCAGTCGATTCTCGGCGCATTTCCTGATGCGCCCGAGTCTCTGCTGCAATCGAACGAACTCGACATCTACCCGCGCGTGAACTGGGAAACGCTGTCGGACCTGATCGACGGCTCGATCGGCGAGGGGTCGCCCTTCAACGAGGCCTTCGGCTACTACGCGCAGGGCGTTGATCCCCGCACCGCGGTGTTGCCGGTAGGCTGGGAAGGTCGCTTGACCCAGGTGGCGACGCCCGCCACCGGCGGCGGCGTCGGCTACTGCATCGACGTGCACGACCTCGCACTGTCGAAGTACGTGGCAGACCGGCCCAAGGACCGCACCTTCAACCAGGAACTGATCCGCCACCGCATGGTGGATCTGGTCAAGCTCAGGAAGCGCGTGGACCTGTTGCCGGTCGAGGACGACCGCAAGACCCTGATCCGCTCGGCGATCGACCGGGACGAAAAGGCGGCAGCCGAGGCGTCACCGGCCCCCGCCGCGCGCGCGCGCTTCAAACCCTGACGCAGGCCGCTCGGCCAGGCCAGCATCCCCGACGGCCATCATTGCTGGATCCGCAGTGTTCAACGATAAAGGTTCGAAGGCCGGTTGGTGCCGTCCACTAGGAACTCCACTTTCTCGTTTGCAACCCGGCTCTGCGAATACATCCACTACGAATCGATGAGCCGTTGCCCCGGATTCGTCTACGAATCTGACATTGCGGTCCCGGAGCTCGGGAGGCAGATGAAGCTTTGTGCCCTGGTGTCGAGGTCGATCACTGGAGCCGTCGTTGACGGCGAGTGAACAAAAATAAGGGAGACCTGGAGCCTCCCTTGTACTGGTTTGTTCGCTGACACCGATCGCCATCGCTATCACCGTGTCAGGCCCGGCGAGTGTCAGTCATCGGCATCGTCGTCCGAATGCATGACGACATCATCTTCTTCCGGCTCGGGCTGGGCCTGCATCTCCGCAAGCTGCGTTCGCATGCGCTGGTCAGCGGCGATCTGGCGATCTGCACGAGCATGCGTATACGGCCTTGCGCTCATGCTCTCGAGCACGCCAGGCTGTGCTGCGGCCTCGAGCATCGGCGATGGGGCGTTGATGCCTTCCTTGGCGAGAGCGAAAGACGCGACTTCAGGGTGCATACCTGCTCGCACCATGCGTACGCCGACGCGAAGGTTGTGCAACAGGTTGTTGTTGTGGAACTGGGACATGGGATCTCCAACATGCCGTAGCAAAAAGGGGGCCGGTTGAGAGGCCCGAACCGGAGTGTTGACCTGCGGCTGCAGATTGCCTGCCGAAATGGAATTTGCTTCTGAACGCTCCTCTTTCAAGTTGACTGCGTGATGTCTAAATATATATTAGACTATAGTAGTGACATCGTGACATCGAATTTTATATTTTTTTAACAAATGAATTCAGAATCGAAACCAAAGCCAATCCAGATCCGGTTACCCCAGGACCTGGAAGACTCGCTCCGGTATGTGGCCTACAGGACTCGGAGTACGCTCAATTCCGTGGTGATCGAATCCCTGAAAGAGCACCTGCCGGCGGTCACTCCAATGGACCTGGCCCTCGGCGATAGCGTGACCAGCCTATTCGTGAGATCCGCGGACGAAGTCAGGATGGAAGCGCATCAGCGCCTCGGGCGCTATCAGGAAGCTGTCCAGCGGCAACTCGACTTGGCGCTCCAGCTGGCGAGCCTGCTGAACGCCCAGGTGAGCCACGCCAGGAGCATGCAGGACGGGCTGCTGGAGGGGGGTGTCAGGCCCAAGGTGCCGGAGAACCAGGACGGGACGATGCCTGATGAGACCCGAACGGAACGAGGCATCGCTCCCGAGTTCTTCAGCTACCTCGCGGCTTCGAATCTGCTCAAGAGCGAAATGGCTGCCCGCAGATGCCGCAAGGAAATGGCTCGACAGCAATACGACGCCGTCGGGCAATGGGAGAACGTCAAGGATCTGCTTCGACAACTGGACCAACCGGGTTAAATCGGGAGCCGGTGAAGGTGCGCGCGGCGCGCCCGGACATCCGCGTGTTGGTCTACGACCACGATTTCACCGACGACCTGGCCTGGTTTCGGTTCGCCTTCAAGTGGACCGACACGGCAACCGGCCCGGCGTGCAGCCGCGTCGGCCTGCAGCTGTATCGGCTCGAAGCCGCCAAACTCGCCGAGACATGGGTCAGCTTGATGCCGCTGGGCCGGATGAGCCGCAGGTTAACTGGACAACCCGAAAGCCGCCACCGCATAAATCGGTTGCCCGCCTGGAAAGACCGCAATCCAGAGGACTCCACTCGCGTGAGCGGCGCGGGTCGCTCACGCTGACGCCGTTGAGCAAACGTGCACGCTATTTGATAAGGAATACGTACTAAACTTCGCTAATTGTTTTTATGTCAAATTATGGTGGCTGATTAAACCGATAGCCGTCGTCGCCCGTTGGTTTGCACAATTTTATTCCCGCTTTTTGCATGATTTTGTTCTCAGCCCTTGGGCGAACAAAAACGACGGTTGCGCAGCAGGAACAAAATTGTGCAAACCAACGGCTCCGTGCCGAAAATCGTCTATTAGCACTAGTGTTCTGTCCCAGAAATAACTTTGCATAGCCGAGCCACTTTCTGGAGAATTGAATCGGCGGTCGCGGTCCATACGAACGGCCGGCCGTGTTGGTTGTACTGCTCGATATATCGCTCGATGCTGGTGATGAGTTGACGCACGTTCTTGAACGACCCTCGCCGGATCGTCTGCTGTGTAATCAGGCCAAACCAGCGTTCAACCTGATTCAGCCAGCTTGAGTAAGTCGGCGTGAAGTGCATGTGGTAGCGCGTATGCCTGGCCAGCCACGCCCTGACCTTGGGATGCTTGTGTGTCGCATAGTTGTCGACGATCAGATGCACATCGAGATCGGCAGGCACCGTCTGATCCACATGCCTGAGAAACGCCAGGAATTCCTGATGTCGGTGGCGCGGCTTACATTGCGCAATAACTTCACCCGTCGCCGTATTGAGCGCGGCGAACAGAGTGGTAGTGCCGTGCCGGACGTAATCATGCGTCACTCCCTCGAGATAGCCCAACCCCATCGGCAACATCGGCTGCGTACGCTCCAGCGCCTGGCACTGGCTCTTCTCGTCGACGCACAGCACCAGGGCATTGGTCGGCGGACTCAGGTACAGCCCGACGATATTGCGCACCTTCTCCACGAAGTAGGGATCATTAGACAGCTTGAAGCTTTTTGACCGATGAGGCTGTACGCCGAACAGCGACAGATATCGGGCCACCGAACTCTTCGAGATCCCTGTCTGCGCAGCAGCGGAGCGCACGCTCCAGTGCGTTGCCCCGTCCGGCTTCTCATGCAGTATCCTCGCAAGCAATTCCGCTACTGCTTCATCATCATGCGTGCGAGGCCGGCCTGGACGGGCTTCATCATGCAGACCGGCAAGTCCATGGGCAACAAAGCGCTTCTTCCAGTGCGTAATTGCGGGTGGTGTTACTTGGCACTGCGTCGCAATTTCTTGACTCGTATGACCGTCAGCGGCCATCAAGACAATCTTTGCCCGGCGCACGAGAGAGTGAGGCAGCGAACGCGAGCGGCTCATTGACAGCAATTGTTCTCGCTCCAGTTCCGACACGACAACCTCGATTCCTTTGCGTCCCATGATCGCCTCCAACTCATCGTGATTCGATCATAGACCAATCTGAATTTACGTAAAGTTATTTTTGGGACAGAACACTAGGCCGTTGGTTCGAATCAGCTCGGCACCCGCGCCGCAAGGCTCGCTGGGCTCAAATTGGCCACCGCATGCACCCACACGTCTCAAGCGATTCGCGACGCACAGCCAGTTCGCAAAGGCTCCAGTTGTCAAAATTCACGTTACCACAGGTCACGTGGCAGCGTGGAGACTACGGCATGACACGGCTCGCTGCGCCCTCCCCGGCAAGCGCAATTTCAAGTGATCAAATCAAGAATTTCAGGACCAACTCTGCGTCGGCACATGATCGCGACTACCCTTCATTTTGTTTTTCTCGTCGACGAATACCAGCTTGGGATGCCAACCCGCCGCACACTCCATCTCGTCGACCATCGCAAACGCTGCGATGATTACCAGGTCGCCGAGTTGTGCCCGCCTGGCGGCCGAGCCATTGAGCGAGATCATGCCGCTTCCTCGCTCGCCTTTGATGGCGTATGTGGAAAAACGCTCACCGTTGTTGATGTTCCAGACATCGATTCGTTCATTTTCGACAAGCCCCGCCGCGTCCAAAAGATCTTCATCAATAGCGCACGATCCTTCGTAGTGAAGTTCGCAGTGGGTGACAACGGCGCGGTGAATCTTTGACTTCAGCATATTGCGTTGCATGTGATGTTCCTCTGGCAACTATTGAACTATTCCGTGTCGGATCTGCCGCACTTTAGCGACCAATATCGAGGGAGGTGTCTCTTCAACCGCTTGCTTCCTGCAGTTCGATGAGCAGGTCCTTCGCGGCAAGGCTCTGGTGCAAATAGCGCGGGGGCGAATCGGTTAAGGTGTCGGGCTGAACTATTGAGAACCGACGATGAGCAAGCTGAAGAGCCTGGACGAACTGTTTGCAGGCCGTCACTTTGACCGCGATGTGATCATTCTGTGTGTTCGCGGGTACCTGCGCTACAAGCTTAGCTTGCGCGATCTGGTCGAAATGATGGCGGAACGGGGTCTGGCGCTGGCCCACACGACGATCCTGCGCTGGGTGCGGCGCTTTGCGCCGGAGTTCGTCAAACGGTGGAATCGCTTCGGCAGGCCCACCGGC